>JANNQL010000118.1:0-13602 GCA_031400755.1 Pseudomonadota bacterium
CGCGGTCGTCGAAGGCGTAGAGGATGGGGGTGAAGCCGCCCAGATCCATGACCCACGCGCCCCAGCCCACGAGGTGGCTGGCGATGCGGTTGAGCTCGGAAGTGATAACACGGATATATTCGGCGCGCTCGGGCACCACGATCTTGCAGGCCTTCTCGACCACGCCGACCCAGGCGTGGGTGTACTGCATGGCCGAGAGATAATCGAGGCGGCTGGTGTTGGGCAGGAACTGCGAGTAGTTGCGGTTCTCGCCCATCTTCTCGTGCATGCGGTGGATATAGCCCAAGACCGGTTCGGCATGGACAATATACTCGCCGTCCATGGTCAGCTTGACCCGGAGGACGCCGTGGGTGGCCGGGTGCTGGGGCCCCAGATTCAGGACAAAGGTTTCAAGTGATTTGTCGATGACGTCAACGCTCATGCCTTGAAATCCTTTAGCAGTGGGTGAAAGTCAGCATCTTCAGGGAGCAGCAGAGGACTCAAATCTGGATGGCCGCTGAAGGTGACGCCAAAAAAATCGTGGGTCTCGCGCTCGTGCCAGTTGGCGCCGGAGTAGATTTGTGAAATGGTCGGCACTTCGGGTTGGGCGCGGTCGGTGCGGGTGCGGATAACCACCCGGCAGAGCGTAAACCAATAGTTGAAGTCGTAAACCACCTCAATCTGGCCATCTTTTAGCCAGTCAACCCCGGTGATCGACTCCAGAAAGAATTTCTGGTCCATCAGGATTTGGGCGGCGGCGACCACATCCTGGGGCGTGACCTTGACGTCCAGATGATAGCCCTTCTTGGCATAGTCGGGGGTAAAGAGCATGTTCTGCTGGACGAGTTCCTTGACCTCGACCGGCTTGGCCGGCTCTTCGCCTTCCGCAGGCGGTGGGGCGGGGACAGTCTTCACCACCTCGATCTCGTCGGTCACCGCAAGGCCGGCAAGGGCCTGTTTGATCTCTGCTAAACCCATATCAGCCACACTGTACTCTGGGCCAGCGTCTGGACCCGGTAATCTTTTCTTCCAGTTCGAGGATGCCTTCGATCAGGGCCTCGGGCCGGGGCGGGCAGCCGGGGATATAGATGTCCACCGGCAGGAACTGATCGGCGCCTTCAATTATGCCGTATTGTCCTTCAAAGGCAAAGGGGCCGCCGGAAATGGCGCAATTGCCCATGGCAATGACCCACTTTGGTTCCGGCATTTGATCATATAGGGTCTTGACCGCTGGGGCCATTTTTTTGGAGATGGTGCCGGCCACGATCATGACATCGCATTGACGCGGGGATGGACGGAAGACCTCAGCGCCGAATCGTGCCAGGTCGAAGCGCGAGGCCCCGGCCGCCATCATCTCGATGGCGCAACAGGCCAGACCAAAGGTCATCGGCCACAGGGAGTTGGCCCGGCCCAGGGCCAGGATCTGATCCAGCGGGGCCAGCTGAACTATGGACTGAACTATGGACGGTTGTAGTTTTTCCGTTTCCACTCAAATACTCCCTTGTTCCAGGCGTAGACCAGGGCCAAAGATAAGATGCCGACAAAGAGGACAACTTCGACAAAGTCACTGATGCCGATTCCGGGGATCTTGTTGTAAGTCATGGCTACCGGGAACAGAAAAAGGACGTCAACGTCAAAGGCCAGAAAAATCAAGGCGTAGAGGTAATAGATGGCGCCATAGCGGATCCAGGCATCGCCAATGGGTGGCATGCCGCATTCGATTAATTGGTTGGTCTTTTTGGAGATATTTCTGGTGCCGCGGGGGGCGAAGAGGGTGGCGATGATGAAGGGGCCGATGGCGAAGCCTAGGCCGCCGAGAAAAAAAGCTGCGATGTAGAGCAAATCTATGGTCGATCGTTGATCCAAAACGCTTCTCCTACAAAATTTGCTGAGCGTGAGCGGAGGACATTCGCCGATATTCGCGGGGGCATTTTTGCGAGTTGTCCTTTTGTAAATCAATCAAAACTTGATGTCAAGAAAATACTGAATGGTTATTCATAAATTGTGCGGGTAGATATACCCAGGTGAAACAAAATGAAATTTTGACGTTAAATCCGAAAGTTACAGCGGCAAAAACAGGCGGGTCAGGGTGGAGTGCTCAGGAAGGAGAGGCCAAGGCGTGCAATAGGCGGCTATGGATATTGTCGAAACCGCCATTGGACATGATGGCGATGACGTCGCCGGTTTTGGAGGTGCGGGCGAGGCTTTCGATGATGGCGTCGGTGTCGTTGAAATAATGGGCCCGGCAGCCGCGATTTTGGAGGTCTGAGATCAACTGCTTGGCTGAAAAACGCTGGTCTTCGGCGAGTGCGTCAATAGGCATGGGCTCCTTGATCAGGACCTCATCGGCCTGGTCGAAGACCAGGACGTAATCATCCTGAAAAACGCGGCGGCGGCTGGAGTTGGTGCGCGGTTCGAAGACCGCCAGCAACCGGCGGCCGGGGTAGGCGGCCCGCAAGGCGGCCAGGGTCTCGCGGACGGCGGTCGGGTGGTGGGCGAAGTCGTCAATAACGGTGATGCCCCGGACCTCGCCCCGGATTTCCTGCCGACGGCGGACCCCTGGGAAACGGGGCAGGTGCCTGGCGATCTCCGTTGCCGAAAAACCGAGCCGTTCGAGGACGGCGATGACCGCCAGGCAGTTCATGGCGTTATGACGACCCGGCATTCTGGTCTTTAACTGGCCAAAGGGCGCCCCGCTCTGGTGGGCGCTAAACGAGGTGCCGTCCGGCTGAATGTCGAGGTTGGTCAGGGTCCAGGCCAGACCTTGACCTTCACCGTAACCCAGCACCGGGCACTTGGCTGCCCGGCTGATTTCGGCCACCACCGGATCATCGAGATTGGCGATCAGGCAGCCTGCCGGGGGGATAATGGCCACCAGCTTGCGGAAAGAGGTCTTGACCGCCTCCAGATCGGCGTAGATATCCGCATGGTCGAATTCGATGCTGGTGATGATGGCGATCTGCGGCTGGTAATGCAAAAACTTAGGGCCCTTGTCAAAGAAGGCGGTGTCGTACTCATCGCCCTCCACCACAAAATAGGGGCCTTGGCCGATCCGGAAATTACGCCCGAACTCCTGGACCAGGCCGCCGATCATGAAGCCGGGGTCGGCCTCCAGGTAATGAAGCAAGGTGGCCAAGAGCGACGAGGTGGTGGTCTTGCCGTGGGTACCGCAGACCACGAGCGACGTCTTGCCGGTGAGGAAGAACTGCCCCAAGGCTTGGGGCATGGACAGGTAGGGGATGCGCAACTCGGCCAAGGCCACGGCCTCGGGGTTGGCGCGGGTGATGACATTGCCGACAATGACCAGGTCTGGTTGGTAGGCCAGATTTTCCGATTGGTAGCCGCTTTTGACTTCAATGCCAAGGCTTGCCAGGAAATCGCTCATCGGCGGGTAGACCTGCTGGTCCGAGCCGGTGACGGAGAAGCCCTGGGCCTGCAACATGCCGGCCAGGGCCCCGACCCCGGTGCCGCAGATGCCCATCAGGTGGATGCGCTTGACGTGGGCGGGCAGGTAATTGAGGGATGGATCAAGTTGCATTAAAGATAAGTGGAATTAGCAAGTCACGGGGGGTGAGCAGATTGAACCTGGAATTCATTTGCCTCGAATCGTCGCCTTGATGCCGGTGTACAATTCTTTGAAGATTTCGTTGAAATTACTAGGTGTTAGCCGCCCCACCTCAATGAATTTGATGGCGACTTCCTTGGCCACCTTGATAATGACCTCTTCCGGGACGGGTTTTTCAGGGGGGGCTGTCTGGTCTGGCATTATGGTCGATTTGGCGATGGGGTTTAGTGAATTGCAACAAGCCTCGCCGGCACGAAGAAGGCCAGTTCAAAGTGGCCGGCAAAGGCTTTTGCAGGTAGGAAAAACCGGTTAGGCCCTCCCTGGATCGGCACACTACAATAAGGGTTTGCAGGCGTCAAGGTTTTGTGAGCAAGGGGTCAACTTGAATGCGAACTGGAATTACGACACTCGGCCAGCAGCTTCCGGTAACGCTCGTCCTGGCTGCGCAGCTTTTCGGACAGCATGACGGCGAGGTTCCGGTAGAGTTTCAGACAAATGGCGGGGTTGGAGAGGCGCAGGACGGTTTCGTTGATGGCGATGGCCACGGTCGGTTTCAGGGCGATGACCGAGGCGGAGCGCTCCATTTTGTCGACCAGGGCCATCTCGCCAACGCAACTGCCGGGCCCCAGGCGCTCGATCTCGATCTCCTGGCCGTCCTCCTCGTTCTGGATGGAGACTTGGCCGGAGATGATGACATACATCCTGGTCCCCACTGTTTTTTCGCGGATGATGTACTCCCCGGTGATATACTTGCGTTTATGGGAGAGTCGAAAGATTGTGGTCAGTTCTTCATCACTGAAATCGGCGAAGAAGAGGTATTTCTTCCGGAGACGCTCGATAATTTGCGATTTATCGTCATGGAGATCGGCTTGCAGAGCTTCGAGTTCCTGGGCTTCGAGACTGTTAAGGTACATCTCGATGGCATCTGAAAATTTCTCGGCATTCTGGTAGCGCAGTTCCCGGTTTTTCTCCAGGGCCTTGTGGATGATCGTTTCCACCTCCCGGCCGGCGTTGCAGATGCTGGCAAGGGGCGGCGGCGTCTCTTGTTGCACGGCCTGCATGGCTTTCTGCATATCACCACCGGAGAAGGGACGCAGGCCGGATATCCATTCATAGGCGACTACGCCGAGTGAGAAGATGTCGGAACGGCCATCATAGGTCGTCTGGCTGAGGTGCTCAGGCGACATGTAGCGCGGGGTGCAGGCCAAGGGGATATCTTCCTGGACAATGGCGTTGGCATCCTCCGTCGGCTCGGACCTTTTTTGGTGCCTGTCGAGGCTGGCTATGCCGAAGTCCGTAATCTTGGGAGTGCCGTTTTCAAGGATCATGATGTTGGCGGGCTTGATGTCCCGGTGCATGACGCCGCGTTGGTGGGCGTAATGCAGGGCCTGGGCCACCAGCGAGATGATGTTGAGCTTTTCCTTGAGGCTGAACGCGGCTTTTTGGGCGGTAAGTTCTTTAAGGTTTTTGCCTTTGATATACTCCATGACCAGAAACGGGATGCCCTCGTGAATCCCCATGTCATAGATGGTCGCTATGTGGCCGTGGTTGAGCTGGCCGGTGATGCGCGCTTCCTTGAGGATCAGTGCCCGGGCCTGTTTCTTCTCCTCCTCGGTGTGGAATTTTGAAAGGCGCAGGGTCTTGACCGCGACGTTCCGGTAGATATGAAAGTCCTGGGCGCGGTACACCTCGCCCATGGCCCCCTGGCCGATTTTTTCCTCAATGATGTAGCGACCGATTTTTTTCATCAGATATTTTCCGCCGAGCGCGTCATTGTCTTTGGATTTTTGGGTTGGTCATTTCTGGACGGCGCCTGATGGACTCTTTGCGGGCCCATCAGAATTATTGCCAAGCGTTAATGGACCCACTGCCATGGCATAATCGGGCACGATTGGCTTGGAAAACCTAGAAATCCCCATGCTTGTTTATCGTAGAAAGATAAAACAATGTCAACTTGATTAAATCATAATTGATCGGGATGAACGAGGAAGCGAGGCCGAAAATGTCGCTTGGCGGAGGAGGTTTTTTTTATGCCTTGGCCGGCAGCGTCTAGATAAAAAGACTATGGTCGGTGAGTTAAATATGATAATGCAAGACCTGATGGCGGACTTGCTTTTGATAAGCCACTCCTTCTTGGTGGCTGTCTGTCTGTGGGGGCCTGGTTCGGGTATAAGTTGCTAATACTCAACACTTAAGGGGCACACTAATGAACAGGGCCTCAAATCTGAAGCTCGTTCACGTAGTGAAGGAACAAAATAAATGGCCGCAAAGAAATTCTATGCAATCGCAGTAGGTCACAAACCTGGAATCTATGAGGACTGGCCATCCGCCCAGGCCCAGGTGCAAGGGTATCCAGGTGCCGTATTTAAAGGATTTGCAACCAGAGGTGAGGCCCAAAGCTGGCTGGCTAATCCCACCTACAGTCCTACAGTCGGTAATAGAAGCATTAAGGCTGTGCCATCTAATGGAGATACATCCTCCAAAGACGGTGAAGTGACGATTTATACCGATGGTGGCGCCCGCTATAACCCCGGACCTGGTGGGTATGGGGTTGTTCAGATTTATCAGGGCGCCCGCAAGGAGCTCTCCGGAGGCTATCGGCACACCACCAATAACCGCATGGAGCTTATGGGGTGTATTGTGGCACTGCGGGCATTGGAACACAGGGACAGGCCAGTGACACTTTATTCTGATTCCAGTTATGTTGTGAACGGCATCAGCAAAGGGTGGGCCAAAAGTTGGCGTAAACGGGGTTGGATTAAATCGGACAAGCAGCCCGCCATCAATCCAGACCTATGGGCCGAGCTGCTCGATCTTGTTGAGGGTCTGGATATTGCCTTCAAATGGGTGAAAGGCCATGCTGGCCACCCTATGAACGAGCGCTGTGATGAATTGGCGGTGGCTGCGGCCAGGCAGGATAATTTGCCGGTAGATTTGGGATATTCTGGTTAAAGGAAACATGGAAGGAACAGGCAAAAAAAAAGCCCCGCAATATGCGAGGCTTTTTTTGATATGGCTTAAGTCAAGCTCATATCTTACATCTTGCTAACATTTGCTGCTGCCGGACCTTTTTGGCCGGCGACAACGTCAAAGCTAACCCGTGCACCTTCGTCAAGGCTTTTGTAGCCATCGCCATTAATCGCAGAGTGATGGACGAAAATATCGTTTCCACCATCTTCTTGTTCAATGAAACCAAATCCCTTTGACGCGTTAAACCATTTTACTGTTCCTACTGACATCGATACTACTCCTTTGTGCTAGATCAATGATATGATCTATTTAATAAAAGTGCCGGATTACCAAATGATAAAACGGCAGGCAGGTTGTTTGTCCATAAAAAAACCGCACTTCCTCTCGTAGAGGCCTGTGCGGTTAAATTTTCATTATTCAAGACAAATCAATCACTACACTATTAGAAGCACTATAGCAGATGGTGGGAAAATAGCAACCATTAATTAAATTGAGTGTAGGCTAAGATGTTTAATTCTAACAAAATGGAGGTGAGCGCATGAAACTACTGGTTGTTTACTATTCTCTTTACGGGCATGTCTATCAAATGGCGCAGGCAGCAGCGGAAGGGGCGCGGCAGGTTGAAGGCGTTGAGGCCGACATCCGCCGGGTGCCTGAAACGCTGTCGGAGGAGGTGATTGCCAAGATGGGCGCAACCGATGCCCAGAAAAATTTGGAGCAGGTCCCGGTCTGCACCGTGGATGAACTTGCCGTAGCCGATGCTATTCTCTTTGGCACTCCCACCAGGTTCGGCAACATGTGCGGTCAAATGCGCCAATTTCTCGACTCCACCGGCAAGCTTTGGCTTGAAGGCGCCTTGGTCGGAAAACCAGGCGGTGTTTTCACCTCCACCGCTACCCAGCACGGTGGCCAGGAAAGCACTATCTTAAGTTTTCATATCACCCTGCTGCATCAAGGGATGGTGATTGTCGGCCTGCCCTACAGTTTCCAAGGGCAGATGGGACTGGAAGAGATCAAAGGCGGGTCACCATACGGCGCTTCCACCATTGCCGGAGCCCAGGGGGAAAGACTTCCCAGTCCTATTGAACTGGAAGCCGTCCGCTTTCAGGGTAAATATCTGGCGGAAATCGGTAAAAAATTGAAGAGGTAAAAGTCTCAGCCCGCGCCTTGTTAGAAGTTGGCCCGGGCACTGTCGTCTGAGGCGGTCGATTCGTGAGGACATTGCTGACTTTACGTGCATTGATAGCGATAAAGCAGGTTTTAAACTTTAATTGCCAGGGCGGTTGATCATTGAATAGAGATTGCGGGCCTCACTGGCTGGCAAATAGATGTCAACTCGGGTGCCGATCCCTTCTTCAGAGTCGATATGAATATAACCATTGTGTTCTTTGACGATGGAAAAGGCAATCGCCATCCCCAGTCCCATGCCTCTTTCGGCACACCTGTCTCTGGTTGAGAAGTAGGGGTCAAAAATTTTCTGGAGATTGTCCTCCTTGATCCCCTTGCCATTATCCTTGATTGAAATTTTGACATATTGTTTAGCAGGGATTGAGGGGTTGTTATCCTGATTTTTCAGGTCAGAGCGATTTTCGGTCGTGATCTCAATAAGACCAAGGCCATCCTTGGCGAGCGCCTCAATGGCGTTCTCCCAGATGTTATAAATAACTTCTTTTAGTCCGGCGGAATCCCCATTGACCAAGGCCAGATTTTCATCAAGACGAAGGGTAACGGTATAGTCCTTGGCAAAAGAACTGCGAATGGTTTGGTGGATATCTATAACGATATCATTGATATTAACCGGGGCTTGCTGATACTCCTTTTGGCCGGCAAAAGATTGAAGCTTTTGGACTAGGTGCGAGGCGCGTATTGAGGCTTTTTCCAGAGTAACAAGGGTGTCTGCGGCGGTATTTTTGTCGTCAAGCTGTCGTTTCAGGAGGGTGATGTATCCTAAGATGCCGCAGAGGATATTGTTAAAGTCATGGGAGATGCCCCCGGCAAGCTTTCCAAGGGAGGCAAGCTTCTCGGATATTACGAGTTGGTGCTGGGTGCTATGCAGTTCGTTGATCTTTCTCTGGAGGTCCTGGGCAAGCGCCTTGTTCTCTTTATCTTTATCAGCCAAGGCGAGACTCATCTCGTTAAAGCTCTTGTGTAACTGGGCAAACTCATCGTTGCCTTGATGCTCGGTTGTGTAGCCCAACTCGCCGGTCGCCAGTTTTTTGGTGGCGAGTAGAAGCTTGTCAATGGGGGTCGTGATTTTTTTGGTGAGATATTGACCAATTAAAAAGGCCATGATCACCGTACTGACCATGGTCACGCTCAGAAAAAGATAGGTCTTCTTGATCTGCCTCATCGCGCTGTCCGTCTTGCGTTGCAGGGTTGTGGCGGACCGGTTCACCATGTCCTGGACATGGTAGATGATGGTATCGGCGATCTGAATGGCCTGCTTTTGATTGTCCCGGCGCCACGTGTCATCGCTTGCCGAAGTGATGAGGTAGCTTAATTTCCTCTCGTAATCATGTATGAGATCTCGGGCATACGAGATATCTTTTTCAACATTGGCTTCGTGGTGGCAGTCCAGGCAGTTTTTGGAAGCCTCGTCCAACCCTTGGATGTTTGATACGACTTCATCAATATTATAGGAGAAATCAAGGGCGGAAAGGTGCACATATGACTGGACTTTCTGGACGCGCAGGTTGAGGTTTTGCCTGATATTCTCAATCTTGTGCAGATCGAGCAGGTTTTGCAAACTGTTTGTTGAACGGAGAAGGTTGTTGATAATGGCGGCAGAGCCGATACCAAAGACAAGGAAGATGAGGAAGAATGCAAGAATAATTTGTTTTTTCATCTGGACCTGTTTGCGCCTCTCTGTCCCCTCAATCAGTTTCCTACTGATTGAGGGCGAGCCCGTGGGCTGAGTAGTTACTCATTTGTTTGTATATGTATATCCTTTTATGCTGATTCCTGCCTCCTCTGCAAGGTCAAAGACAGGCTTATAATCGTCTTTTGTCGTTTCAACAAAACGCAAGTAGCCCATCGCCTTGAGCATCTCTTCCCCCTGACTGGTCTGATGGAGATTGAACAGTTCCTGGCGCAATCTTTCTTTCGTGGCAGGGGCCATGTCCGGCCTGACGCAAAGACCGTTTGATGGGACTCGGGGAGAGGTCGCCAAGATGGTAAGTTCTTTGTCTATTTTGGGGTTTGATTTTTTGACCAGATCATAAATGGTGTTTTTGGCGGAACCGATATCAGCCTGACCGGACAGGACGGATTCGATAGCCGCATCATGGCTGCCGGTAAAGGAATAGGCCTTTAGGTAGTCGTCAATGTTGGTTACCTGGTTCCGTTTGAGGTAGGCCAGTGGGAATATGTAGCCTGCGGTTGTCGCCTTGTCGACAAAGGCAAAGGTCTTGCCCTTCATGTCGGCGACCGAGGTTATGCCGGAGTCCTTGCGTACAAAGATATAGCCGCAATAGGTGCTGGCGCCGTCGGTGTTGACCGGTCGGGCAATTGGTTCGACGCCAAGCTGGGATATGGCGAGCGCCCCAGTGAAAGAGCCCAGGAAGGCCGCGTCAAGATTGGATTCTTTGAATCTTTCGACAATGTTGCCATAACGACTGAGGATCGACAATTCAACCTGGATATTGATTTTTTCCGACAGATAGGCAGCCAAGGGCGTGAAGCGCTGCTTCTGCTTGAAGACATTCATCTCAGGCACGAGGCCAATGGTGATTTTTTCTGCACCAACGGCATGATGGGGCATGAGCATCAATAAAAGAGCAAAGGCGAGGACAAATGAGAATTTATTGGATTTTGAAGTGTGGGCGCTTTTTCGTGGTCTTGGCAAGGCCCAGAAAAACTTGATCTTGATGTCAGTCAATGGCACGATTCGTTTTGGCATGGTGGGTTTCTCCATTTTTGGGAGGGCCTCCGCATGGGGCCAGCCTGTCAGACCCCTAAACTGCCCCCAAAATTTTTAGATTTAATCCTACCACAACTAACAATGGCGGACAACAAGAAAACCAGCTTGGCCAGTGCCTGGCGGGTTTTTTGGACGGCGCTGGAGGCCGTTGAATGGTTTGTTGAGCTTACTGGCCACACAGCAACCCCTCAATTGGAAGGCATTCAGCTAAAATAGGTGCCGAGTCTGTATTCACAGTTAGGCGAAAAGAGATCGCCCCTCCCGGTCGATCCATACGTTCAGGGGAACTCCGGTCTTGTCAGCGTGTACTTTCGGAGCTTATATCCCATCTGCCGAGCCGTCAAGCCCAAATCGCGGGCCGCCCTGGCCTGCACCCAGCCGTGCCGTTTCAAGGCGGCCTCGATTTCATTTCGTTCAAGCTCGTCGAGCGAAAGGCGGGTGGGGGTTGGGTGTGGCATGGGTCCGGATATCGGTGCCACGCGAGGCGAGAGAGTTTCCTCGGGTTCAGCGACCACGAAGGTGGGCAGGTCGTTCATCACCACCCGGTCCCTGTCAGCCATAATAACTAAGCGTTCAATCAAATTTTGCATTTCCCTGACATTGCCGGGCCACGGGTACTGTGCTAGAAAATCAAGGACCTCGCGGGAAAGACGGACATTCTTTTGGTTATTGCGATTACTTACCGCCAGGAAATGATCGATCAGCATGGGGATGTCCTCATGCCGCTCACGCAGGGGCGGCAGCACGATAGGCACCACATTTAACCTGTAAAACAGATCGGCGCGAAACCTGCCCTTAGCCACCGCCTCGGCGAGTCCCCGATTGGTGGCGGCGATGACCCGCACATCGACGCTGAGCGTCGTCGTCCCTCCCAACCGTTCAAACTGCTGTTCCTGCAGGACCCGCAAGAGCTTGGATTGGAGTTCGAGCGGCAGCTCGCCAATTTCATCCAGAAACAAAGTGCCGGTATCGGCCAGCTCAAAGCGACCTTTTTTGCGGGCCAGCGCCCCGGTGAACGCCCCCTTCTCATGACCCAACAACTCACTTTCCAATAGATTTTCAGGCAGGGCCGCGCAATTGACCTTCAGGAAGGGCTTTTCTCGCCGGCGACTGGCAAGATGCACGGCGCGGGCGACCAGTTCTTTGCCGGTCCCCGACTCGCCAAGCAGCAAAACCGTGGCGCTTGAGGGCGAGACCTTGTCGATGGCGGAAAAGACCTCAAGCATGACCTTGCTCTGGCCCAGGATATTGTGGCGGACGAAGACCGGGGAGAGTTGGGCCTTCAGGGAACGATTCTCCTCCCGCAGGGTGGCTTCACTTTTGCGGATTTCGTGATTGAGCACCAGAAATTGGGCAATCAGGGTGGCGACCACGGTCAAAAAACGCACATCCTCTTCAAAAGGGATTTCCAGGCCGAATAAGCGATCAACGCTCAAAACACCGACCGGTTCCCCCCCAACCAAGACCGGGACACCGAGAAAGGAAAGTGTTCCTTTGTCGATGCTGCGCGACTTGGTCTTGTTAAGAAAGAGTGGCTCCTGATGGATATCCGGCACCACGAAAGGGGCACGACTTTTGAAGATCGTGCCCGTGATGCCTTCGCCCAGGCGGTACACACCGCGTTTCTTCTCATCCTCATTAAGCCCGTACGAGGCCTTGATCGACAAGTTCTGCCCGTCTTCATCAAGCAGGATCAGGGTGGCACGTTCCATCCGCAGGATATCATGCAGGACTTTGAGAATGGCGGTCAGGGTCGTGTCGAGGTCATGGGCCGAGCCGATCAACTGGGCGATTTCATAGAGGGCGGTTAATTCGATGACTTCCGTGCATCCCGTTCCCGGCTGCCGACCCATCGGTGTTGGTGTGGTCATTGACTGAGGTCTCCATTTGTTGGTAGCAACCGGCTATTGAGTTCAATCCCCCGTTGAGGGGCCAAGGGCTGCACAGCGCAAGTCTCTAACCCTGGCCAGGGTAAGCTAGCAAAGTTTAATGCCTTTATTGTTAAGCAAAAAATGTTCCACAGGTAGCATTTGTAACAGAAAGAAAACAATATCAAGCAAATACCTTCTGGAAAAAGATTTCACGACCGCAGCATTACATACATAATTGAAATACTTCTTCGACTGCACTGACCCGCTTGGACAACTTTGTATGTTTAGTACCATTTTGTCGGCATGCGACAAAAACGTCGGGTTTGCCGGCGGCCGCTTAGTGTGGACTTATCTCTAACTTACCCAAGGTAACTAATCGAAATTAAAGTACATAAAAATATATTACCCTGTCTGGCACAGCCCTTGCCATTACCTCCTGGCAAACACAGTTACCATGGACAGTCAGGGGGTGGCGCAATTGTTATCAGCCCTCCCTGCTGTTTCACCAAAATTAACCAAACGGAGGTAGAGCATGAGAAAAGTGGCAATTTACGGCAAAGGCGGGATCGGCAAGTCCACCACCACCCAGAATACGGTGGCAGGTCTAAGTGAGATGGGACGCAAGGTCATGGTGGTGGGCTGCGACCCCAAGGCGGACTCGACCCGGCTGCTCCTGGGCGGCCTGTCCCAGAAGTCGGTACTCGACACCCTGCGCGAGGAGGGCGAGGACGTGTTACTCGAAAACATCCGTAAGCGCGGCTACGGCAACACCTGGTGTGTTGAGTCCGGAGGTCCGGAGCCGGGGGTTGGCTGCGCCGGACGGGGGATCATCACCTCGATCAATATGCTGGAATCACTCGGGGCCTATGAGGAGAGTGAAGGCCTCGATTACGCCTTCTACGACGTCTTGGGCGACGTGGTCTGCGGCGGCTTCGCCATGCCGATTCGCGATGGCAAGGCCGAAGAGATCTACATCGTTTGCTCAGGCGAAATGATGGCTATGTACGCGGCCAACAACATCTGCAAGGGGATCATGAAGTTCGCCCAGTCCGGCTCGGTCCGGCTCGGCGGTCTGATCTGCAACTCGCGAAATGTCGACAACGAAAAAGAGATGATCGTCGAACTGGCCAAGAAAATTGGCACCCAGATGATCTACTTCGTGCCCCGGGACAACGACGTGCAGCGGGCCGAGATCAACCGCAAGACGGTCATCGAGTGGGACCCGGCAGTCCCCCAGGCCGACCATTACCGCAACCTGGCCCAGGCCATCGACGGCAACACTAATATGGTTATCCCCA
>JANNQL010000119.1:0-6620 GCA_031400755.1 Pseudomonadota bacterium
GCCACTGGCGGCAGGGGACTGACACATCAGGTAGTACCCATGGAGGAGGGGCAGGATTTTAGCGGTTGAAGCGTTCCTCGCAAGAGAGGAGAATTTCTTTTTGGGCCTGCCGCAGGATCTCTTGAGCCTCTTCGATATCCAACTGAATCTGTTGAACCAATTCGGCCGGACCTGAAAATTTCTTTTCATCCCGGATGTGTTGCAGCAGATTAATTTTAATCGGTTTGCCGTAGATATCCTGATTGAAATCGAAAATATGGGTCTCGACCGAGACCTGGATGCCGTCGAAAGTGGGGTTGTAGCCGATATTCAGCACCCCCCCGTAGCACTTGCCATCGTAGATCACCTGGGTAACATAGACCCCGTGCCTCGGGCAGAGGTCGTCGTCAGCGATATGGAGGTTGGCGGTGGGAAAACCCAGCAATTTGCCGCCCCGCTGCTGGCCGATTTCCACTTCGCCTCTGATCTGGTATGGCCGCCCCAGAAGCTTCCTGACATCACTCATCCGACCCTCGCTGACCAGTTTACGGATCATGGTACTGCTGACCAGCATATCATCAACAAAGAATGGTTCGACCACCGAGACCTTGAAGCCTTTTTGATCGCCTTGGGCGCGCAGGAAGGGGATGTCTCCCTGCCGCCCTTTGCCAAAGGCGTAATCGTAACCGACCACCAACTCCTCAACACCGATTGTCGCACACAGGACATCATCGACAAAGGCCGCGGCCGGCATATGGGCAAAATCCTTGGTAAAAGGAATGATCACCAGGACGTCGATATTGGCCATGGCGATAAGTTCCCTTTTCTGTTCGCAGGTGGAGATAAGTTTGATGCCGATCTCGGGCCGTACGACCTGCATGGGGTGTGGCGCAAAGGTTATGGCCACACTGGTGCCCTTGGCCGCATAGGCCTTGAGGACCACCTCACTGAACAAAATCTGATGGCCAAGGTGGACCCCGTCGAAATTGCCAATGGTCACAAAAGGCCTGGCAAAAGGGTGTTCAATGTCGTTAAGGTCGGTATAGATTTTCACTTAAAAATTCTCGCTTGTGAAACAGAGGCTAGAAGGACGCATCCAATCATATCCGGCCTTACCCGACGTCATAACATCGAGAAGCCTCCGTCTATGGGGGCTCAAATTACACGTTATCGCCCAGGAAAGGAAGGCCTTTTTGGCAAACGCCGCATTCTGCCAAGCCTGCCCTGCCGTATAATTTTTTTGGATTTGGCCGTTGAATCTGCTTGACAAAGTAGACCAAAGAAAACTACATTGGGGCCTCATTTGTGCCGAAGTGGCGGAATTGGTAGACGCGCTAGGTTCAGGGTCTAGTGTCCGTACGGATGTGCGAGTTCGAGTCTCGCCTTCGGCACCAGTAAAAGATAAAGCCTGTAACTTTAATTAGTTACGGGCTTCATTTTTTTCATATGCGATAATATGCGATTTTCGCCGCCATTTGGTACAGGACAGAGTGCCTCTTCAAGTCCTTGCCTCCCCTCTCCAGAAATCCAGTGTCCGTAGATATCCACCGTCATCTTGGCCGGTCCGGTATTCATGATCGAGCCGCCTTCAAGATCGTCGCCGCTGATCTCGAAGGCGGCAATGCCCTTGGCCGCGTCCTTGATTCTGATCCCGCACAGGTCACCGCCTTTGGACATGATAAAGGCCCCGATGAAGATGTCCGTGGTTTCATAATGCTGGATGGTCATCACCCCCTTTGAAAAATATTCAAAAATATTATTGCCACCTATGAGTACTTTTGATAACGGATAGATTACTAGATGGCAAGAGCTTTTCCATGTTGACAAAAACCTTTACATGACCGACAATGTCAAATATAGGCTGAAAACATTACTATTTGATATTATTAGGTGACTATCATGTTGATGGGAGATAAGATTCAGAGGCTCAGAAAAGAAAGGAACTGGAGCCAAAAGCATCTGGCTGAGATGATCGGCACGAGTGGCCCGATTATCGGCAGGTATGAACGGGGCGAGATGACCCCATCGGTCGAGGTTGCAAAAAAGATGGCCGACTCTTTCAAGGTGACCCTTGATTACCTCGTTGATAGCATGGATTCCGTTGCCGATATCAAGGACAGGGCCATGCTACAACGCTTGACCGATATTGAAAGACTTGATCAGGAAGACAAGCAGACCATCGTTCACGTCATTGACAGTCTGCTCAGGGACGCAAAGGCTAAAAAAGCCTACAGTACCCATGCTTAAAGGAATGGAGGAACATTATGGGAACCATGGAGACAATAAATCAAATTCATAACGCCATCAATGGCATGCCGCCGGAAAAGCTCGATGCCGTGCTTTCTTTTCTGGATGATTTACAGAGAAGCAGCGAAGACGAAACCGCCAGACTGATGAGCGATCCCGGTTTTATGAGGGATTACCGGGACGCCAAGGAAGATATTCGCACCGGCAAGACCGTCAGCTTCAAGGCGATCCGCCGCGATGTATGAAATAGAACTTTCCAGGAAGGCCGCCAAATTCTACCAGAAGGCTGATGCCGTAACTGTCCGCCGTCTCAATGCCGCCTTTGATCATCTGGCGGCAGACCCTTTCCACCATTACAACATCAAGGCGCTGACCGGTGACCTGCAAGGCAGTTACCGGCTGCGGGTCGGCGATATTCGTATCGTCTATTCCGTCGATGACGCCGTCAAAATTGTCTTCATCGAAGTGATCGGCTTCCGGGATGACGTCTACAAGCAGTAAGAGGAGCGGGACGGGCTGCGTGCTCGGGCTTCAGCCGCTACGCGTCTTCCGCACCTGCGCTCGCAGCCCGTCTTTATCGGAGAAAAGAAACTGCATCGGTACGCGGGCAAGCGGCAAACGGGCCAAACCTCCACCCGCCACCCACCGGCTTGGCCCGTTTGCCACAATGCCCGCAACTTCAATAGATCGCCCCCAACCCCCCGCCGGGGGTTCATGGAAAGTGGCTGTCACATTTTGTGCAGGCTATGTCCGGCGGCTGCGCCTCGAATGCCGGGCTACCCCCGGTCGAGTAGACCGGGGACTTTAGGTGATGCCCCGTTCTTTCAGATAACCCAGGCCTCTGGTGTCCTGGGATAAGGTGTGCTGGTAATAAGCAACCACCCTGGTCAGCAGTTTTTTGTCAGCCACGGAAAGGGGCACGGGGTCTTTAACCGACAGGTCAGGGGCTGGTTTCGCTTTTGGTTTTTCCGGCGGGGCCTTGTCGCCGGTTGGCAGATAGGTGGCAAGTTTTTTGACCGCTTCCTTGAAGGTGACCTGGTCAAAGTGCTGGACGAACTCGATGATGTCGCCGCCCTTGCCGCAGCCAAAGCATTTCCAAAGGTTGACAGACGGGGTGACGGAAAGCGATGGTGTCTTTTTATCGTCATGGAAGGGGCAATGGCCTTTGTAACCCTTGCCGGTTTGTTTCAAGTCGATGCCGCAGGCCTGCATGAACGGCGCAACATCAACGTAACTCTTTATGGCGTCTATCCTTTCTTGTTCTATCATCTCTCCTCCTCTCTCGTAGGTCGAACAACATATCTCGTAACAGATTCAACGATTCTCGCAGGTGGACAGGGTTCACCAGGGGCTGACCGGTTCGGCATTCATGATCGAGCCGGTCAAGATTGTCGCCGCTGATCTCAAAGGCGGCAATGCCCTTGGCCGCGTCCTTGATCCTGATGCCGCACAGATCACCGCCTTTGGACAGGATGAACGCACCAATGAAGATGTCCGTGGTTTCGTAATGCATGGCGATAGGTCTTCACCTCCTTTGAAAAAAAAATATGGCCCCATGCGCCTAATACTTAAAGGCGCATGCGTATTTTTACAATTAGCCGTATCGGGCTTTCATGTTAAGGTGATTTGTGCATGATTGGTTAGTTTTGTTGCGAAAAATTTCATTAGTGCCTAAAATGCAAAGATGAATGAAGGTTTACGCTCATTACGGAGGCTATTTTTATGGAACTAGGCGCCGGCGGTGAGCATCAAAAACAAAGAATTAACGGAACGGGTCAGCATGATCGATCAACTGGAACCGGAAGACCAGCAAGCCATCATGCGGGTAATTGACTCCATGCTCACCAAGCACAGAATGCAGAAGCTGCTTACCGGCTCCGTAGCGGAGGCATAGACCGCATGCCGACTATATTGAAGATTGGGCCGTACAAATTCTACTTTTATAGCCATGAACCGAACGAGCCACCCCATGTCCATGTGGACCGGGATAATCTGTCGGCGAAATTCTGGCTACAGACGGTACAGCTTGCCAGGAATATCGGTTTCAGCCCTCGCGAGTTGAACAGACTGGAAGCTCTTGTTCAGGAAAACCAAAAAGAATTGATGGAGAGATGGCATGGGACTTTTGGCGCTGGCAGCAGATGAGAGGGTGAAAGATGTTCATTTCACCGAGGACACCTTGAGCGTTGATCTGATGGATGGTCGAACAATTACGGTGCCACTTGTGTGGTATCCGTCATTACGGCACGCCACCCCGAGTCAACTGACTAAATGGGAGACATGCGGCGGAGGTTACGGCATTCATTGGCCGGATATTGATGAACATCTCAGCACTGAAGGATTGCTTCGTGGTGCACCTGCACCGCGAACGCAGTTTGTGCGAGAATCCAGACCGCAAGCATAATTTGGAAGCGGAGGGTCTGCGTGCTCGGGCTTCAGCCGCTGCGCGTCTTCCGCTTCCTGCGCTCGCAGCCCGTCTTTATCGGAGAACTGAAACTGCATCGGTACGCGGGCAAGCGGCCAACGGGCCAAACCTCCACCCGCCACCCACCGGCTTGGCCAGTTGGCCACAATGCCCGCACCTTCATAGATCGCCCCCAAACCCCCGCCGGGGGTTCATGGTACGTGGTTGTCACATTTTGTGCAGGCTATGTCCGGCGGCTGCTCCTCGGATGCCGGCCCTGGCGGGCGGTCTCAAAGTTACGGACATCAGCCACCTTGGTCAGCCGGCCGCTGTCATCGTAGGTGTAGCCGACACTGCGGAACTGGGCGTCACGCACCGAGGTCAAGAGGCCTGCCGCATTATAGGAGTACCAGAGAACCTGGACGCCGTTATTGTCTTTAACGCCTTGCAGGCGGCCGTTGCCGTCGTAGTCATAGAACAGCTTGACATTGTTGCGGTTGGCCGAGGTCAAGACCCGGCCGGCGCTGTCGTGCTCGCTCCAGTTGCCTTTTTTATCGAGCCAGCGGTAACCGGTCGGGGTGACATAGATCTTCCACTCATTTTTTAAGGCGAAGATAGTCCCGGTTGAGTTGGCCTTGGTATACTGAGCGCCATCCTTGACAATGGTCTTGGGCTTGCCGTCATAACCAAAATCAAGCTCCAGATTCTGGCTCGCATGATCAAAATGCCAGGCGTCGTCATAGAATCGCCGCGTCACATCGATCGTGTAGCCCAGGGCCTTGACCGACAGGTCGGTGTGATCATCCGTATACTGTCTCAAGAGCATATCAGCGGAGCTTCTGGTCTTTTCCGATGTCTCCTGCTTTTGGCATGGATCGGGCGCTGGGGCGGGCCGTTCGGCGGTCGGCAGACACTTGGCGCCAGTGATCGGCTGCGGCATCGGCGCCGGTTGCGACCAGACAGTGCTATAGCCACCGACCGCGTATGAGCCTACGCCGCTACCACCGCCATAGTAAATTGGCACCCCGCCGCTACCGCCACCACCGCCGCCGCCACATGAGCCGTAGCTCCAGAGCCAGCAGTACTGAGTGGAGCCGCCGGCTTTATCGCCGTTGGCACAACAATAGTCGTAATAAATCCAGACACAGGTCCGGTAGGTGGCGCAGCCGCCACCGGAGTCAGCGTCCGAGTCGGTCAAGCTCGGGGGTCTTCAGGCTGGTCACCCGGTAGGGGATGACGAAGTCCTCTTTGGCCGCCAGGCTGTCCGGCAGGCCCACCAGCATCTCGTAGCGGAAAAATTGGTCACTCGGCGGCAGACTGAAGCTGACGTTGTCCGCCCGCACCAGGCCGTGGTTGGTCAGGGTGAATTCGCCGTTAAAGACATCGCCGGCCCGCATGCCCTCGGGCAGGGTCAAGGATGACGGCGTGGCCACCACCACCGGGGCCGGCACATTTGTCTCATAGGTCGCGGTCAGGGTGATCTCATACTTATCCTTGATGGTGATCTCCTTCACCGACCACTCAACCGTCACCAGGGTGTAATCCAAAAATACGTCCTGGGCCGTGGTGACGCCCGGTTTGATCCACAGACGCCCTGTCTTCTCCTGATGGTTGTTGGCGGTGATTTTATACTTATAGGTGCCGGCCGGCAGGTCGGTGAGGAAGACCTCGCCGAGTGAGTCGGTGTACTTGGTCTTCTCAACGGTCAGCACCGCTTCGTTTTGCAGCCAGATCTTGGCGTTGGCCAGGCCCTGCACCAGGTTGTTGTTGGTATCGATGGTGCCGGTATAGATGTCCGAGACCTTGAACAGGACGTTGCCGATCCCTGACTGGGTCACCGAGGCGTAGAGCCCGATATCGACGTTCGGGTGGTTCGAACTCTCCACCCTGAGGTAAAAGGCATAAATCCCCTCGGGCGCTGAGGAGAGCGTCGGTCTGAAGGTGACGCCCACCGGTTTCTTGTCGCCGACCTTGATGGTGCCCTGGTTGG
>JANNQL010000120.1:0-44963 GCA_031400755.1 Pseudomonadota bacterium
GGCGGCAATGGCCTGCTCCTGGCCTACCACCCGGCGGGCCAGGTGTTGGTCGGCATGGACCAGCTTGTCCTTCTCGCCCGCCAGCAGGCGGTCTACCGGGATACCAGTCCACATGGCCACCACCTGGGCGATGTCCTCTTCGTCCACCTCCTCCTTCAACATCTTGCGGTCCTTCTGGACCTCAAGGAGACGGTCGTTGGCCGTCTGCAACTGGCGCTCCAATTCACTGATGCGGCCGTAGCGGATCTCGGCCACCCGGCTCAAATCGCCCTGACGCTCGGCCTGCTGTTCCTCGACCCGGGCCTCTTCAATCTGGCCCTTTATCTGCCTGATCTTCTGGATGGTCTCCTTCTCAAGCAGCCAATGGCCCTTCATGCTGTGCAGTTCTTCATTGATATCGGCCAGCTCCGCTTCGAGTTTGTCAAGACGATCACGGGAGGCCTGATCTTTTTCCTTGTTCAAGGCCACCCGTTCGATTTCGAGTCTGATCCGCTTACGGTCTACCTCATCAATCTCGGTGGGCATGGAATCGATTTCGATACGCAGCCGGGAGCTGGCCTCATCGATCAGATCAATGGCCTTGTCCGGCAGGAAGCGGTCGGTGATATAACGGTTGGACAGGGTGGCGGCGGCGACGGTGGCCCCGTCGGTGATGCGGATACCGTGATGGACCTCATATTTCTCCTTGATGCCGCGCAGGATGGCGATGGTGTCATCAAGCGAGGGCTCCTGGACCAGGACCTGCTGGAAACGGCGTTCAAGGGCCGGGTCTTTCTCGATAGTGCGAAATTCGTTCAAGGTGGTGGCGCCGACGCAATGGAGCTCGCCCCGGGCCAGGGCGGGTTTGAGCATATTGGAGGCGTCCATCGCCCCCTCGGCCGCCCCGGCCCCCACCAGGGTATGGATTTCGTCGATGAACAAGATGATCTCGCCGGCCCGTTTCTGGACCTCTTTGAGGACGGCCTTCAAACGGTCTTCAAACTCGCCCCGGTACTTCGCCCCGGCAATCAGTGCCCCCATGTCGAGGGCGATGACCTGCTTGTTGCGCAAGGTCTCCGGGATATCGCCGGCCACGATGCGCTGGGCCAGTCCCTCGACAATGGCGGTCTTGCCGACCCCTGGTTCGCCAATCAGCACCGGGTTGTTCTTGGTGCGTCGCGCCAGGACCTGGACCACCCGCCGGACTTCATCGTCACGGCCGATTACCGGGTCCAGCTTGCCCTGTTTGGCCAAGTCGGTCAGGTTGCGGCCGTATTTTTCCAGGGCCTGATATTTGTCCTCGGGGGATGGATCAGTGACGCGCTGATTGCCGCGGATAGCGACCATGGCCTTCAGAAAGGCGTCCTTGTTGACTCCCAGACGCTGCAGCATGGTGGCAGCAGGGCCTTTGTCATCGAGGATCGCCAGAAAAAGATGCTCCTGACTGACATAGTCATCCTGCATGGTCTTGGCAATGGCAAAGGCCTGGTCCAGCGTCCGTTTGAGGCCCTGGGAAAGGGCCACTTGGCCAAAGCCGGGGCCGCTGACCTTGGCCAGACTGGTGATTAATCGCTCCGCCTCAGCGCTAAGCACGGACGGATCAATCTCCATCTTTTTCAGGACCGGGATCACGACGCCCTCTGGCTGCTGAAGAATGGCGGCCAGCAGGTGCTGGGCCAGGATCTCCTGCTGACCGTTGGCCTCGGCGACGGCCTGGGCCGCTTGCAGGGCCTCTTGGGATTTCAAGGTGAATTTATCGAGTTGCATACTGTCCTCCGGGGGGTGTTGTTATTCCATTTCTAAATCAAGATGGGCACGCGAAGGCAAGCGAGCAGCGACGAGGCAGTACTGATAGTACGGCGAGGAGCGGCGCAGCGTAGCCGACAAAGTGAACGCTTGATTTAGAAATGGAATTAGGACCTGAGATCGGCAGCGCCGCTAAGGTATGCAAACAGATAAGGTCCAAGCCGAGGACTGTCAAGGGCGCAAAGCAAGGAGGGGCGGGGCAAAGCAAGTGCGGAGAAAGGAAGGCAACAGGACTGAACTGTTAGTGAAACTAACTTTCACCTCACGGACATAGCACGCAAAGAGAAAGGAGCAGGGCAATATGTTAGAGAGAAACAGCAATGGGCAGTTGCCGTGAAGAATTGCCCAATCTAACGAGGACACTCGGGTCTGCGGAGGGCTTGGCGGTGGCCATAGAACCTCTTTCCTGGCGTTTCTTGGTAAAGCCGTATTCAACCAAGGTCTTCAGGTCACCCCACATGTTTTCACTGCCCATCAGGGCAACAACAATCTCATCATTATCACGCTTAAATTTGCCAACATAGGTCCGACGGGCTTCCTGGGTATAGCCAGTCTTGCCGCCTTCGGCGCCATCCACCTGCCACAGGGCGCGATTATGGCTCCTGATGACCTTCCCATCCGTATTTGCCACCTCGGTAACCGCCATCTTGCTGGCGAATTCATTGTTCCGCATGGCATTGTTGAAGATCTTGGCCAAGTCTTGGGCCGTTGTGTATTGGCCACTGGCGGTAAGACCGTTGGCCGTCTTGCAGACCGTATTGGTGGCGCCAAAACTCCTGGCCTTGGCAGTCATCAACTTGGCAAAGACCTGTTCTGATCCGCCGATCTTCTCAGCCAAGGCGACACTCGCGTCATTGGCCGAAGCAAGCAGCACCGCGTTAATCAAATCGTCGGCAGGATACTTCCGTCCGGGATTCAAATAGACTTTTGACCTTGGCATCATGGCGGCCCGCCGGCTGACCTCGACCAACTCATTTTTCCTCAATACATCGAGAGAAATCACCCCGGTCAGGACCTTGATCGTACTTGCCGGTTGGGCCGGTGTATCAGAGGCTTGGGCATAAATGGCTGCACCCGTGACCGCATCCATGACCATGACGCTACGGGCCGTGATGCGATGGGCGGCAGAGCCCGAGCCATCCACCAAGGCAACGGTGGACGATTCTTGTTTGATCTCCTTATAATTTGCAACTTGGTCACGATGCCGGCGACTCTGCTTGACGACACGCTTCGTTTGGGCGCTGTTTACCTTTTTGGCCAGACGACTGCGACCCTGCCGAACTGACCGTTTCTTGACTACCTTATTCTCTTCAGTAGAAACCTGAGCGGATCGGGCCGCGACAAGGGAGGGGGCTGAGGAAAACATAAATGCGGCGAAACAACTAAGTACAATAAAAAATTTACAGATCCAGTTCATGTCACCTCCATTAGCTGGTTTTTAAAGCTGATTGTTAATTCTCCTTTATTGTTTCATGGATTCATAAAAAAAGCAAGCTATTTCCCAAACATTATCCAGCGGTTAGCCACTTGCCCCATTTAGCCCAATCTATTACAACTAAAAACACCACATATTGAGAGTCAACAATATTTCCCATACCACTGAGTGTATCCTAGGCACATATCACCCACCGCACCTATTGACCAGATTTGACTGGTTTTTTTTGCAAAACAACACGTTATGGCTAAAAAAAATTACTGTAGCATCCGTAAAATCGTGTTGCTGATTTCATGGAGCGTCACGACTTCATCGACCCCGCCCAGCTCAATCGCCTCCTTCGGCATGCCGAAGACCACGCAACTTTTTTCATCTTGAGCGATGGTGCGGGCCCCAGCCTGTTTCATTTTCAGCAGACCACTTGCCCCATCCTTGCCCATCCCGGTCAAGATAACGCCAATGGCGTTATTGCCACCATAGGCGGCAACCGAATTAAACAGCACATCAACAGCCGGTCGCTGGTGGCAGACCAAGGGGCCGGTCTTGACATTGACATAGTACCGGGCCCCGCTGCGACGCATGACCATATGAAAATTACCCGGCGCCAGCAGGCAGGTCCCGGGCACCACCGAATCACCATCCTCGGCCTCCTTGACCCGGACCTGACAGAGTTCGTCTAGGCGCTCGGCAAATTTGGTAGTGAAATGGGCTGGCATATGCTGAACCACCAGGATGCCGGGGCTGTTAGGGGGCAAAAGGGGCAGCACCGCCTTCAGGGCCTCGGTGCCACCCGTAGATGAACCGATGGCGATAATCTTATTGGTGGTCTTGGTCAGCGCTAAATTTGGGGCCTGGATCCCGCCCCGGTTAATCGGGGCGATATGCTGCTGCCGGGTCAGGACATTGACCCGGGCCGCCGCCCTGATCTTCTCGGCCAACTGCACGCTCATATCGCCGACCGAATAGGCCTCACCGGGCTTGCAAATTACCTCCACCGCCCCGATATCCATGGCCTCCATGGCCAGCGCCCCACCCGCTTCAGTCAGCGAGCTGACAATGATCACCGGCAGAGGAAAATACTTCATGAGCTTACGCAGGAAGGTAATGCCGTCCATCCTCGGCATTTCGATATCCAAGGTGACGACATCAGGCTTCAGGCTGACGATCTTGTCCCGGGCTACATAAGGATCAGGGGCCGTACCAACCACTTCAATATCCGGCTCCCGCCCCAGTTCTTCGCTAAAAACCTTGCGAACCACAGCCGAATCATCAACCACCAGCACTCGTATCTTATTCATCAACCATCACCAAGTCCGCTGTATTCGTCGCTGCACATAATTATTAGACGTTATAGACCATCCACAAAAAACCAAAGTCGGATATAAAGGCCAGGAGCTCCCCGTCCTGCACTACTCCTTCGGGCGAAAATCCATGGACCACCTCTGCGGCAGGAATTCCCAAAATACACTCTCCAGCAGGATCAATCTGTCCCAAAAAATTCCCGACAATCATATTGGCCGCCTCCCGCATGGTATCGATAAGCTGCTGGTCGCTTACCGCCTCCTCATCAATCCCGAGAAATCCGCCAGCAACACTGACCGCCAGGCTACGAGGAAAATAAAAACACAGGTGAGCCCGCCGGGGCCCATCATAGCTGATGGCAGTCTTGACGTATTGGCCTTCCACTTGCCAACTGTCCTGAGTCGGCAGGTCAGGCAACAGCTCGACCGGGGTATAATACATGGTGCCAAAGACCTCGACTGCGGAGGCATTAAGCTGTTTTCTCTCAGAATCGCCAATCACCCCTTTCTCCTCCTTGATACGGTCCATTTTTTTGTCATGGGTTGATGGAGTTCTTTGCGAGGCCGTTTGCCACCCTTTTAAAAATCCGCCTCTTCTTCAGCCGCCGGCGTCATCCCACCCCCCTCTGCCGCCATCCGGGTGGCATAGGCCTTGGTCAACACATCGAGAAGCACCGTCTTTATCTTCTCAGGCATAAACGGTTTTTTGACATAGGCGGCAGCCCCAAGACCAACCACCTCATCCCTCCGGGTCTGACTCGACTCGGTAGAGATAAAAATCACCGGAATATTCCTTAAGATCGGATTTTTTTTGACCTCCCGTAAAAACTCAACACCACCCATCTCGGGCATATTGATGTCGGTCAGCACGACATCCATCCACGTATCTTCAAGTACCAGCAAGGCCTCTTTGCCATTGCCGGCCTCGCGGAACTCGCCGACCTGCACACCAGACATGGTAACCGTCTTTCTGATCACGGCCCGCATGGTCTCTGAATCATCAACTACCAAGATATTAAACGCCATATTCTGTCCTTCCCTGTCCCCTCTGATGCACTCATTTGGACAAGCCCATCATCTCCTCGGCCCGCTCCATTTCCAGGACCAGATTCGACATATGCCGGTCAAGGTCCAGGCTTGTTATCCCAAAACGCTTCAGGCCTTCGCCCTGCATCGCACCAGACAAACCATCGGCCCCGACTCCAACTCCCAGGGAAATAACCAGGGTATTGGCCATGGCCACCAGGGCAGTCAATGGATCTTTCAAGAGGGCTTGCGGATCGTGATGCAACTTCACCGCCAGAATCATCTCCTCAGAAAAATCCCACTTCTGCAAAATCAGCCCCCCCAGCTCAGCATGGTCCATGCCCAAAATCTCACGCTCGGCCGCCATAAATGAGAGCCCATCGATATAGGTCCGGTCCATAATCTTCTTAAAATCGCTGGCCACAAAGCTGCTCAAAAACCGCTTGCCGATGTCATGCAGCAACCCGGCAGTAAAGGCCGCCCCGGGGTCAACCCCCTTAAAATGGCGACTGATCGACTTAGACATGATGGCCACAGCCACCGAGTGTTTCCAGAGATCACCCTGCTCCAGTTGATAGCCCTCACCCGCCCCCCCTTTATAAAATCGGGCGCTGCTGCTGGCGATTAGGATATCTTTCAGGGCATCCTGCCCCAGCAGCACGAGGGCCTCATCCAGCGAAGACACCTTCCTGGACAGCCCAAAATAGGCCGCATTACAGGTCTTCAACAGATTGGCCGTAATGGCCGAATCGTACTGAATAACCTCGGCCAGGTCCTTAGGCTGGACCTTAGGGTCCTCCAGCATCTTCATGACCTGCATGGCGACTTTAGGAAATGGTGGGATATGGTTGGCGATATTGACAATTTCTTCAATCCGGCTCATAATTCCACCTCGCCCTGGCCTGAAATTTTTAATTTCACATTCCCGGTGCCGACATTCAAGGTTATTGTCCGGTTAACGGCGCCTCCGACATCCTCCTTAGTGACGTTGACATTGTTTTTCCAGAACATCTTTCTGATGATCATCTGGTTCCTTTTGCCAATATTGAACATCCCAGAATCATCCATAACCTGAGACCCGCCCACAATATAGACCTTCATCCGTTCCTTGAGCGCCCCGTGCTTATATATCTCCTTAAACATGCGAGGCACCCCGGTGTCGGCAAACATAAAGGGCTTTTGTACGGCCTTGTCCGTATCGATACTTGAATCGGGCAGCATATAATGCAAGAGCGCCCCAACCTTGGCGACTGGGTCCCAAAGGGCCACGCCGATGCAGGACCCCAGCGAATAGGTCACCAATTCCTCGTCGGGCTTAGTGCCGATTTTCATGTCAGAGATACCGACAATTACTTTCATTTAATCTCCTTTGGTTCACATCTTCTTATAAGTCGTCGCTTCCACCTGGACAAAATCATGTTTCAGGCTGGCAATGCTTTCCGAATGGCCTATAAACAGATAGCCGCCCTTATTCAGACAATTATAGAATTTACCGATCAACTTCTCCTGGGTCTGACGATCGAAATAAATCATGACATTACGACAAAAAATAACGTCCATATCTCCAGACCAGGGGATCTCATCCATCAGATTAAAGCGCTGAAAGGTCACTTGTCGGCGCAAATCATCCTTGACCTTGACCTTGCCGGCACTGCCGCCAAGCCCTTTTTGAAAATATTTTCTTAAGATGTCGAGGGGCACTTTGGTCGTCTGCTCAACAGGATAGACCCCGTTGGCCGCCATGGCCAGAACCTTGGTGGAGATGTCCGTCGCCATAATTCGGTAACGAAAGCCTGCGCTATGAGTGCTGAACTCGTTCAAAAACATCGCCAGGGTATAGGGCTCTTCACCCGAAGAAGACGCCGAGGACCAGAAGACAAACTCACGGTTCCCGCTCTTATTGGCCACTAATTCTGGCAGGACATTGTCCTTCAAATACTCAAAGTGAGAGACTTCGCGGAAAAAACTGGTGAAATTGGTCGAAACGCTGTCAAGAAACTTTACAAACTCTTGATGCTGCTGGTCCGGACGAGAAATAAACTCGAAATATTCCTGAAATGAATCGAGTTGACATGCCCGCAAGCGCTTGCCCAAACGGGCATTGAGCAACTCCTTCTTCTCAAGCTTCATGAAGATGCCGACATGCTGATAAATGAGGTCGCTGAATTTTTTAAACTCAGCGTCGCTTAGTTGCTTGCCGATCATCATAATAATTGATTTGGAATCAGCCTCCCATCGGTCAGACAGGCTACTTAAGTGAGGCCAGGGATGAGGCCAGGGTCCGACCAATGACCCGATCTACATCCAGAAGGATCTTCAACTTTCCTTTAATTTTTCCCATGCCAATAATATTTTCGGCATCGGTGGTAACGCCAAAGTCAGGCGGGGGTTCGATGTCCTGAGAGGCGATGTTCATCACCTCGGAAACTGAGTCTACCAGCATTCCCACCTGGACCGTGCCGGTAGGCCCGGGAACGTCCACAACTATAATACAAGTCCGGTCATCGTAGGCCTTCAACTCCATACCAAATTTCATCCGCAGCTCAACAATGGGAATAACCCGCCCCCGCAAATTAATGACGCCTTTGATAAAATCAGGGGTATGAGGCACCGCCGTAATCTCCATGATCCCGATAATCTCCCGGACCTTGGTGATGACAATGCCATACTCTTCCTTGCCAAGACTGAAGGTAAGATACTTGCCACCAAGCCCCTGGCCTACACTGGTATCAACTGCCGCCGACGCTGCTCCCATAACAACACCTCCACATCTTTAAAGTTTCGTTAATCAACTTGCACAATTGCCACTTTATTTTCACGCTTCACCCGCCTCCTCGACCACCCCATGGCCTGAGTGCGACTGGACAATACCGGCCAAATCAAGGATCAGCCCGACTCTCCCGTCACCGAGGATAGTTCCGCCCGCTACTCCCGGAATGTCGCTCAACCCACCTAGATTTTTTATCACCACCTCTTGCTTGCCAAGCAACTCATCCACCATAATGGCCCGCTGCCGCCCCTCATACTCGACAACCACGACGATGGCCTCACACGGGTCGGTATAAACCGGTTCAACCTGAAATAATTTATACAAACGAATGATGGGCAGCACTGCGCCCCGCACCATCAAGGTCTCTCCCTTACCCTGGACGGTGTTGTAGTTCTCCGGACGGGGTTTCAAAGACTCCTGAATGGCGGTGGTTGGGATGATGTAGCGCTCACTGCCGACCCGGACAATGATGCCATCAATGATGGCCATGGTCAGAGGCAGCCGGATAACAAACAGCGAGCCCTTGCCCGGCTCACTGATGGCCTCGACCTTGCCCCGCAATTTTTCCACCGCCTTTTTGACCACGTCCATGCCAACCCCGCGTCCGGAGACATCGGTAATCTGATCGGCAGTGGAAAATCCGGGCAGAAAAATCAGGTTGTTCAGCTCATAACTCGAGCTCTTGTCGGAGTCCTGAATCAAGCCCCGTTCAATGGCCTTCCGCCGAATTTTCTCGGTGTTCAAGCCCTGTCCATCATCCTCTATCTCAATCACCATATTGCCGCCCTTCTGGTAGGCCCTGAGATTGACCGTTCCCGACCGGGGCTTGCCCATTTTTTCTCGTTCCGCCGGAGGCTGCACACCGTGGTCCACTGAGTTGCGCATCATATGGACCAAGGGATCGTAGATGGAATCGACCATATTCCGATCGATCTCCGTCTCCTCCCCTTCCATGACCAGATTGACCTCTTTCCCGGTCTTCTTGGAGAGATCGCGGACCAGCCGGATCATTTTCTGAAAAGTCTGTCGGATTGGCACCATGCGCATAGACATGGCGGTCTTCTGCAACTCACTGGTAATCCGCGCGAGCTGGGCGAAATCCTTGATCAATTTAGGATCGGACAGCACGGCAATCTTCGGGTTAGACCGCACCATGGTCTGCATGATCACCAATTCACCCACCGCATTGACTAGGCCATCAAGCTTTTCGACATCGACCTTAATGGAATCTCCAACCGCCGCCTTTTGCGGGGCGCCTGGGCCTCTAGCCGTCGAGGGGGTAAAGCCGGGGTCGCCATCGACGCCTTCGCCCGATGACCGCCCTGGGACAATAATGTCCGGAGGGGTTGCAGCCGAGACAGAAGCGGCAGCAGCAACCGACTCTGCACCCCCCCCGGTGCTGCTGCCGGTTTGCACCGTTTCCACCCAAGCCACATAATCGCTGATATCATAATTCTTATACTGTTCCGGCCCGTCTGTGAGCACACTCTTCAGATTCTCGACCATGGTCTTCAGGAAGTCCCCAACCTTCAAGACGACATCGATGACCTGGGCATCCATGGCATGGACACCGTTACGGACATCATCCAGGAGATTTTCAGTACTGTGGGCCAATCTCTGGACACTCTTAAGATTCAAAAATCCAGCCACTCCCTTGATGGTATGAAATGGCCGGAAAATCTTGTTGACAATCTCCAGATCACCAGGGTTGTCTTCAAGCTCCAGGACATTGACCTCAATCGATTCAAGGTGCTCCAGGGTCTCACCTACAAAACCGGTCAGCAATTCCGGATCCTGTAGAAATTCCATGGCCTCAACCGGTGGCGACTCCAAAATTCGAAGGCCTTGGGGCGCCCCGCCTGATGCACCGGCAGCCTTGGCAACTGCCTTTGCCGACTTATGCCGGGCCGCAGCCGACTGCGGCCCGTTAGCAGTGGGAGGTGGATCTTCCGTTGTTGCGCCCTTCACCACCTCGCCTTCATCCTCAGACAAAGGCACATAACCGATTTGACTTATAACTAAGGCGAAGGACTTTTCGGCTGCCTCATCCTCGCCATGTTTACGATAGACTTCCTGCATCTGTCCGATACACTGTCCCAACCTTTCATAATTTTCGGCTGAATCCGGCAATTCAGTCATCACGATCTGGCCAATGACAGCCCTCAAGGCCAGGCCCATCTTTCTCAAGGCCGGGTATTTATCTATCCCAGCCAAACCCTGCAGACCTTCCACCAAGACGACCAATTCCCCGACCACCGAAAGATCTCCCGGCTCAACCATCATGATCTTCAGGGCCATCTCATCAAGTTGCGCGGCAATCAGTGCTTCACTTTTGTCTGCCATAAACAATTCTCCGTCCGTCACGACCAATTACTTTAAGATTCTATGAGGTTATTTAATTTACTTAATTTTTACTTGGTGCAGCCCGTTGCCCAAGAAGCCCACGCAACACAAAACCACACCCCCCCAATTTGGGGCCAACAACACAAGAAATGGCCTTCTGCCGCTTGTCGTACCATACCAACCGCTGGACTATCGGCCAACCTCCCAACCAGTACCTAGGTATAGCTTGCCTAAAAAGATATGAACTTTGCAAGTTTTTTTCGCGATCCATACCAGAAAACAAAAAAAATACTCAGGGGCGTTCAGTCGCCCTCGAGGGAACCGGTGGTGAGGTGGCCGTAGCCTGAACAAGTTCCACCTCCAGGACCTTCAGATTCTGGCGGGCCTTATCAACAATGCTGGCGGTAGGATATTTTTCGATAAGCCCCATCAGCAGGACCCTGGAACTCAGCAATACCTGTCGTTTGGCCTCGGGGTCAAAGGTTTTTCGGGCCTTGGCAAAGAGAGCGGCGGCCTGTTGCCTCATGGCGGCAGCGGCGAGTTCGGTTGCCTCAGCTATCTTCACTTGGGCCGCAGCACCGTGCTCGCTGTCCAAAAGCCTTTGAAATCCGGCAATGGCTTCATCATATCTTTGCTGCTCAAAAAAATGCAGCGCCTCCTCCCAGGGAGAGACCGGCCGCTGTTCCTCGGCTGTCTTTGAGCTCTCCATCGCCGCTGTTTCAGCCTGAACAATTTCTGCCTCAAGCTGGGTTATCGCGGCCTTCATCTCCTCAGGCGCCGCTGCCGACACCTGTTCCAGCAACTGCCAAGCCCGCCCCAGGTCATGGCTATCGATCAGGCCCCGGACCTCAACCAATTGGCTTCGCACCCAGGACTGGGCCTGGCCCGTCGCCTTATCCTGAACCATTCGGGCCAGATCCAAGAACGGCCCAGTTGTCCGCCCTTGCAGTTTGGCAACTCCATCAATGATGGCTTGCGGCACGCGCTGCCCGTCAAAACGCAGATACTCCTTAAGCAGTTCCCGATAGAGTTCCAGATCATCGGCATTGACCTGTTCGCCAAAGGCCTGGGCATGGGCAACAGCCCACTCCTGCTGACGCACCAACGGCGCCAGGACCTTGACCAAGCCTTCATAGACCTGCCGGGCCTCTTCCACCTGGCCATCGGCCAACAGGACATCGCCGGTCAACATCCTGACTTCGAACGCCGCCAGGTCAGTTGCCGGACCCGACTCTTTCAGCAGTTCCGTCAGCATCGCGGCCGCCTCCTGGAAGCGACCGAGTTTGACCAAGGCCCGACTGTAAAGAACTTTTCCCTCGCGGGGGATCTGGGACCACTCCTGCCCGTTGCTAAGCGTGGCATAGGCGGTCACTACCTCCGGGTATTGGCCAGCCTCAAAATACTGCCGGATTTGGTCGCTGCCGCTGTCAAGGGCCGCCACCGCAGAAACTTCCTGGGATAGCGCCCCCTGGGACTGGGCCATGGCCAGAACCCGGTCGCAGCCCTTGGCAAAATAGTGCAGATCTCGACCCACGGCCTCCCATGGATTCAGGCCGCGCTCCAGTCCCGCCTGCAAACGCTGATAGCCGGTCAAGGCCGACTCAAGGTCTTGCAGGCACTCCTGCCAGGCCTCCGGCAACACCTTCCCTGCACCAATACCTGCCACTCGGCTGGCTGTCTCATCCCATTCGCCCTTCTTTTGCTGGTAGAGGGCAATCCGCTCCGTCACCATGGGGTCATTGCCCCTCACTCGATAGCCTTCCGATGCAGGGTCACTTGCCTGGTTTGGCAGCTGAGGCGCCGTTTCCTGCCGACCCGCCGCCTTGTTGGCCTGGGCCGACGCCGACTGGTCGCCCTCCACCGCCTTCACTTCCGGCTTTGCGACTGCCGGCGGTGCTTGGCCGTTCATGCCTTTAGCCCACTGCTTGGCCGGGACACAACCGGCCAGCACCAACAGGCAGACACCAACCCCCCACTCCCGACAACCGCACCATCTCCAACCCATCACTGCTCTCCCCAATATGGTTTAAAAGAGCGGACAGGGGTCAATTCACCCCCCGCTATAATCTTGCCGAAAGTGACAACGCTCGGCCCAATCTGCACGGCGCTCCGTTCGGCAGTCGGAGTTAAGACCGCCAAATCGCCGACTTGACTTCCGATACCGGTGACCGTCGTCTGCTCCGCCACAATCTGTCCCAACTCCGGGTATTGCAGCGGAAACTCAATCTCGGTGGAAAACGGCAGGGCGTCTAGTTTGAGACGGTCGGCATAACCATCATCGTTGATTATGGCCTGGGCGATCTCGCTCCACAGGATTAGCGCCCCGGCAGAGCCAGTGACGTGGCTTGAGGTCCGCGACATGGCAATATTGTCATCAAAGCCCTCATAGGTGGCCAGGGCATAGCCATGCCGCAGATCGAACCCGCCACCGCCTTCAGCCAGGCCGGGGACATAGCCCGCAAAAGAAGAATTCCTGAACTCATTGGCGGTGCCGGTCTTGCCAAGGACTGGCACCTCAAGATCAAGATCGTCGAGCAATGCCTGTCTCTTTGCATCCTTACTGTGCAGCCCTATCCGGCTTCTGGCGTAACGGCCCGTCCCGTATTTCACCACATTCTTCATTATATCGCTGACACAGAGGGCGGTATTGGCGTCAAGTACCCGCTTGCCCACCCGTTCGGGCCGATAAATCACCTGCCCGTCACTGTCCTCAATGCGGTCAATCATCATCAATGACTCGCCGGCCCCCGGACGACCGGTCCGGTAACTTTGGCCAGTCACCATGGTCTCATAGGCCCTGGCCACTTCCAAAAGGCTGATGACGTTAGAGCCTAAAGGAAAAGAAAGAACGGGCTCAAGTTTCGAGGTAATCCCCATCTCCCTGACCAGGGCAATCAGATAGCGCAGGCCGGCCAGGACCCGAAAATCACGAATCTGGTGCAGGACCTCCGGGTCATAGGCCGGCAAGGCATTGAGCCGTTGAAACTCCTGGCCGACCAACTCGGTCAGCTGCCGGAAAGTACCGGCCCGAAGCATTCCGTTCAGACTGATCGCCTCCCAGAAATTCTGGCCCTCCTCCTGGCCCTGGCTTGCCTGCCAGGCCGAGACCACCTCTTCCTGGGTCATGACCAGCCACTCCGGGCCTGGCGCTGCTTCAGCCAAGAGATAGCCCCCCGGCCCGCTAAACAGATAAGCCATAGTCTGGCCCTCCTGCCCCGGACCAGCCGTCAGCCCTTGGCTCTCGATGTCGGCCCCGGCCTCGACCTGCGTTTTATAGGACAAGAGCTGCCGGAAATACTTCTGTTGATCGACAAAGGTCCTGGTCACCGCTTGCTGCCTGACCTCTTTTTCGGTGGCCTTATCATCAGGGTCAACTGCCCCTAAAAGCTGATAATTAAAGTGGTGCAGCAGGTCATTTTCAGCATTATTGCCATCAAAAAGCAAGTCCGGCCCGATCAGTTCCACCGCCCGGTCAAAGGCCAGACGCCTGATGGCCTGATCATTAATCAGGATCCCGAACTGGTCCCGAATCCGGCTGGTATATTGTTGGTAGGATTCCTCTGGACCTCGCCCCAGACCGATCTTGCCAATCAATTCCTTGAACTGGCCAGGACTCAAGCGATCACAGAGGTGATACAGCAACCACACCGAGGCCAAATTTTCCGACTTCACCCCGGCCCAGCTCATCGACACCCACTGATATGGGCTCTGGTGGTCCGGCCTGGGGAAATATTCCTGGTTCTGATAGACAAAACCGTCCCGCTGATTAGCCAGTAGGTCCGCCGCGTTCCACCCCAATTGCAGGGCAGCGCTGTACAGCAAAGGCTTGACGACCGAACCCATCACCCGTTTGGCGTCCATGGCCCGGTTGAAAAAACGGTTCTCACTGCCGCCGATCATGGTCTTGATCCGGCCCTCCTGCACCGCAATCACCGCTCCCTGCAGGTCGGGATACTTCTGTAGATCGAGGAGAAAGTGGCCGGAATCAGGATCACGTTCCTTAAGCGACACATAGACCAGATCGCCGACTTGCATTGTCTCGACAAAGCGGCTGACTTGCTGCTGGTCGGCCTCGCTCCAACGCTGGCCCGCGTATTTCGCCTGGGCCTCAACCATACCCATCAAGCCCTTGCGATCAATAATGCCGGTGACCTCGGTCATGACGCCGTTAGGGGCAGTCCCCCCCAGCGAGACGACAATCGCTGGCCCCGACTTCTTGACCTCCTGCACCCGGCCAAAAAGAAAGGACCCCTCCTCAATCGGGCCTTTGTCCTCAGCCAATTTCTGGTAAGCCCCCTGCAAGGCCCGCTGATCATAGCCCAACAGCCTGACCGAAAGCCTGGACAGTTCCTGACGCGTGGCCTTGAGCCCCACCTCCTGTAGCTCCTTGTCCACCGTCGTAAATATCCTGATCCCGGAAATCGCCACATTGTCAATGCCATTGGCCGCCAGCACCTCTTCCACCTCCGGCTCGGCCAGGGCCTCTTTGACCACATCCATGACCGTATTGACCGCAAACGACATCTGCCCCTGTTTGAAGGGGACCTCCAGGGCAAGATTTTCGCGATACACCTCTTCGGAAATCATCTCCAACTCCAGCATCTGGCCAAGCACATAGCCGGTCCGCTCACGGGCCCGCTGCCGGGCCGCCCGGGCCGTTCCCTCGTCGCTCTTGATAAAGGGATTGTAATAGTTGGGACGCTTGACACTACCGGCGATAAAGGCGTTTTCCAGGAGACTCAACTCCTCGGCGCTCTTGTCAAAATAATACTTGGCAGCCACTCCCAGCCCCAGGCCGTTGCCGCTGACATAAAACTGATTGGCATAAAATTCGAGGATCTTCTCCTTGGAATAATGGGCTTCGAGCCGCAAGGCGTAAAGAAGCTCCTTGACCTTCTCCCGAATGGAGCGACCTTCCCGCTTGAAGAGATTCTTGGCTGCCTGCTGACTCAGGGTGCTCCCGCCCTGCACAACCCGACCCGCCTGTAGATTGGCGATCATGGCCCGGACGATTCCCAGGACATCCACCCCGTAATGGCTGAAAAAGGTGTGGTCTTCCGCCGCGATAAGCGCCTGCACGAAATCCTTGGGGATCTTGGCATAGGGGAGGTATTGGCGGTGGGAGTCCTGAAAAATGACCCCAACCTTGCTCTCCCCATCCTGATAAAAGACCGGAGATTCAACCCCCAGGAGTTTTTTTAAGCTGTCCGTCCCGATCTCATCGGCCGGATAGATGACAATGAACCAGTAGGCCAAGGCCGCGAGGCCCATCCCGGTCAGACTAAAAAGGCCAATTGTCCACAAAAATATTTTTTTAACCATGCTCTCCTCAGTTCAAAAAACATAAATAATGATGCCCAACAGGACGCTTTTTAATTGCACATAGTTTTTTTGTCATGTAAAAAAGATAATCTTGGCAACGGTTCTGGTTGAAAAATGATACCACAATCGTTGATTGCTTCGCAAAAAGGCCGTCATAACCTTTTTGGCTTAAGCCGTCAGCTTCCGGACGGCGCATGATGGACGTTTTCCCAGTCCATCACAGCTCAAATAAATCTAAAAAAGCGAGGAACCGATGCGCCTGACCCCACACCTTTCCCGCCTCCTGCTGACCTTGTGCCTGCCGCTTGTCTGGTCCTGCGCCGCCCAACAGTCAGCGAACTTCCAATCCCAGTTGAGTACCGAGTTAAGCAGCACTGGCCACCAAGAGACAAAGCCACACCCTGATGTATGGCAAGCCCAGGAAAATCCTGAACTTGCCGATCCCGAAGAACAGCTGACCGATGACCTCACCCCGCCAGAATCAGAGGCGACCGCCAGCCAGGAGATCAAGGACCTTGAGAAATTAGGCTCCTGGGAAGACAACGCCAACCCACTCGCGAGTAAAATCCAATCGGACTTTCCCCTCACCGTCAACCGCCAGGTGGAATATTATCTCGATCTGTTCCAGAACCAGCAGAGGGAAATATTTGCTGGCTGGCTGACCCGTTCAGGCCGCTATCTGCCAATGATGCAGAAGCAACTCGCCGAGGCCGGACTTCCCAAAGACCTCGCTTATCTGTCGATGATCGAAAGTGGCTTCAAGCCGAATGCTTACTCCACCGCAAAGGCGTCAGGCCTCTGGCAGTTCATGGCCCCGACTGCGGCCCGCTTTGGCCTCCAGGTGAACAAGTACACAGATGAACGCAGAGACCCCATTCTCTCCACCCAGGCGGCCATAAAATACCTGAGCGACCTCTATAGTCAGTTCGGCAACTGGTATGTGGCGGTAGCGGCCTATAACGCTGGTGAAGGCAGGATCTCCGGCGGTCTGCAAAAATTCAACTGCAAAAATTTCTGGGACCTGGCGGAAAAAGACTATCTGGCCATGGAGACCAAGCGCTATGTACCGCAGCTCATTGCCGCCATCATCATCGCCAAGTCACCGAAGGAGTACGGTTTTGCCGGAATCCAATACGAGCCGCCCTTGGCTTATGAAATCGCCAAGGTTCCGCCCCGGACGACGCTGGCGGCGGTGGCAGTTGCCGCCAGCACCAACCTTGAATCATTACAAAACCTGAACCGTCAGCTCAGCAAAGGACAAGTCCCGCCGGGCGTAGGCTTCTACGAACTTAAAATGCCCATAGGGACCGCCCACCTGGTGGCGGACAACCTGCCCAGAGTCCATGCCACCGTATCGACCCAGTTTAAGGACCATGTGGTCGGCGCCAAGGACAGCATAGAGAGGGTCTGCCGCAAATATGACATCGACAAAATAACCCTGCTCAAGGCCAATAACCTGCGCAAAGCAAAACTCGTTCCAGGAAATATCCTGCGCATACCCTATCAAACGACCCAATACGCCTTGCTCTCCGCAAAAGAAACCCAGCATCTGGCTAAGTCGACCAAGACACCAGAGGATTTAACCCTGCACACGGTCAAATCTGGTGAAACTATTTCGCAGATCGCCACCCGCTACGGCACTTCAACACAACAAATCTCCTCGTGGAACAAGCTAAAGAACCAACACCAATTAAAAGTTGGCCAACAGCTCACCCTGTATGTCGATGAAGCCAAAACTGCGGCAACCTCAGCAAAAAGCTTAGCGCCTGAGCGTCAAGCCAAGGCGCCATCGACAACAGGCAAAGACCGGGAAATCGTTGCCTCCCGAGTCAAGACCCCAGCTAAACCGAAAGAAGTGCCCACTCACTATCAGGTCAAAACCGGCGACAGCCTATGGACTATTGCCGAACGTTTCGACCTCAGCCCCGCTGACCTGAAAAAATGGAACAAACTCGAGAGTAGTGAAATCAGCCCAGGCCTCAAACTCATCATCAAGTCAAAGAGTTGATCGGCTTGTGGCGCGTCCGGCTACAAACTAACCTTCTGTTTTTCACCATCTCTTCATGGCCAGCACTGCCAAAAACGCCTTAGTCCTCGGGGCGACCAGAGGTATTGGCCGAGCCATCGCCCTGGCCTTGGCTGAGTCTGGCGCCAGGGTCATCGCCCCCTATTTCGATTGGCCTGAAGACTCTCACTCCCTCATCGACCAACTCGCCGCCCTGCCGGGCGATCACCTTGCCGTCTTTGCCGATCTGCGCGACCCCGCCCAGGTCAAGGGCTTGCTTGCCCACATCGACCAGCAATGCGGTAGCCTCCACATCCTGATCAACAATATTGAGCGGGGCGGCATGCCCATTGTCCACGGACCCTACACCCCAGAACAATGGGACCTGGAAATGGACACGACCGTCAAGGCCAAATGGCTGGTATTCAACGAGGCCTTACCCCTGCTACAACGAGGCCACGAAGGTGTGGTGGTTAATATCTCATCCATCGCCGGGGAGGTGGGCCGAGCTGGACCAGCCGGCCTGATCTTCAACGATGCCTACGCCGCCGCCAACCAGGCCATCGCCTCGTTTACCCGAACTTGGGCCAGACAGGCTGCCCCCTTGGTCCGGGTCAATGAATTGCGTTTGGGATTTATCGAAACCAGGCACGCAGAAGGCACCCGGGGCTGGGACCTGCTGAAGGGACCTGAACAGCAGGCCATTTATGAGCGGACCTTGCTGCAACGCAGCGGACGCTTGGCCGAGGTCGTCAAGGCGGTTCTTTTCCTGATCAACGATGCCACCTTCATGACCGGCAGCACCCTGTGCCTGGACGGCGGCTACACCTTGGGACATGATCGGGTGCCAGCCCTGCCTAGCGCCGGCCAAGACCATCTCGGAGTGCGAGTCTCTTCTGCCCCGAGATGAAGAACCAAGCCCCAATGCCCCCGATCCTCTCTGCGGTCAGCGGCATGACTTGGCCCTCCCTGCCGAATGCCCCGGCTGCCGTCATGCTGGCCATGCAGTACCAGCTTGAGCAAAGCCAGTGGCTCCACCCGGCCCAGCTCCTTGCCCATCAATTCGCGCAGATCAAGACCCTCATCGACCACGCCCGGCGCTCTGTGCCTTTTTATCAACCACTGCTCAAAGATCTGGCGATAGCCGATGCCACTCCCCTCACCCAGGAATTATGGCAACAGATCCCACTGCTGAGCCGTGCTGAGCTCCAGAGGGTCTCATCCTTCATAACCAGCAGCGCGGTACCGAAAGACCATGGCGGCACCGCCACCATCCAGACCTCAGGCTCCACCGGCACCCCGGTGACGATACACACGACCAGTCTCTCACAATTTTTCTGGAGGGCCATCACCCTGCGCGACCATCTCTGGCACCAACGGGACTTCAGCGCCAAACTGGCCGCCATTCGACCTGAAGGCCACTTACAGCCTGGCCAGGGCGTGGAACGACAGGGTTGGGGGCAGACCACCGACGGCCTCTTTGCCAGTGGCCCTTCTGCCGTGTTGAGCGTGAGGACCCCTGTTGATGAGCAGGCGGCCTGGCTACGCGGCCAGAATCCGGCCTACTTGCTCTCCTTGCCATCGAATATTGCCGCTCTCGCCAGACATTTTCTCAAAAACCAATGGCAGCTACCCGGCCTGCTTGAGGTGCGTACCTATGGAGAACTGCTTGATGACACGGTCCGCGAGCTCTGTAGGCAGGCCTGGGGTGTGCCAGTGACTGATATGTACAGCGCCCAGGAAGTGGGCTATATCGCACTCCAGTGCCCGGAGGCGGGGAACTATCATGTGCAGGCGGAGAACCTGCTGGTTGAGATCATTAATGAACAGGGGAAACCATGTCCGCCTAACGAAATCGGCAGGGTCGTCCTCACTCCCCTGCACAATTTCGCCATGCCGCTGCTGCGCTACGCCATTGGCGATTACGCCCAATTCGGCCCGCCCTGCCCCTGCTGTCGGGGCCTGCCAGTCCTTGAAAAAATCGCCGGCCGCCAGCGCAATATGCTGGTGCTGCCCGATGGCCGCCAGCACTGGCCAAGTTTCCCGGCAGAACTGTGGGCGCCTTTCTCTGCCATCCGTCAATTCCAGCTTATCCAAAAGCGGCTGGACACCATCACCATCCGCCTAGTTGCCGAGCCGAGACTGACTCCCAACGAAGAGCAACAACTGACCACGGCGTTATGTGAACGCTTTGGCTACCCCTTCTCGATTGTCTTTGAATATCCGGAAAAGATTGAACGGGCCAGCAGCGGGAAATTTGAGGATTTCATCTCCAAGGTTGCCGTTTAATTTTTCCAAGAGATAGGCAATGGTCAGATTGTCGAAGAGGGCGGAACCGGTGGAGATAAAGAGAGATCTCTTCTGGGTAGGCCTAACCCCATCCCGCAGCAGGGTCAACAAGTCGGTCACCCCACCAAGAAGCTTGCCTTTGCCCCAGGCCTTCAGGTCCCCGTAAGCAAGGCTGTCCATGGTGTCAACAAAGATATCGGCCTGGGCGGGCCATTCCGGCGCCAGCTCGTGCTGAAAATCGGTGTCCGCCCCGACACTGATGACGAGTGCGGCAGCAGTCTCCTGCGGGTGGCATAACGGCTCTCTGCTGGTGGTGGCAAGAAAAACAATGCCGCTTTCCTTAGGCATTGGGCTGGCAACTGCCAGACATTCAACCCCCGGCAGCTCAGCGGCCAGCAACCGGGCGCAATTTTCTGCCCTTTCCTGATTGATATCGGCAACAGAAATCCGCTCAAGCTGGAGAGCTGTCGCGATATAGCGGGCCCCATAATAACCGACCCGTCCGGCCCCGACCACGGTGAGGCTGCGACTGGACGGGGCCAGGAGACCCGCGGCGATAGCAGCGCAGACCCCGGTCCGCGCCGATGATAAAAGACAGGCCTCAAAGATGTGTGTGATGAAATTTTCCCTAGGGTGGATGGCGCAGGCCTTACCCACCGTAATCTGATCAGGGACTATCTGTTGCCGGATATTGGTGCCGACAATCTTTACAGTCTTGGTCAGCCGGTCACGATTCTGGGTCACGCAGGGCATCACCCGAAAATCTCCTTTTCCCCCATCATCGCCGAAAATCTGCTTGGCTGGCAGGACCATCGACGCCCTGCCCAAGGCCAGGTCCTCCAACTCATTACGCACAAATTGGTAATAAGCAAGGGGCTCGGCGATCAGCAGGCGATGCACCTCGTTTTCGCCAAGATAGCAACATGGTTCCGGGCTGATCCGAAGTACAGAATCCAAAAGTTCCTGTCCAACCAATGCTGCTTCCTCCTAAACGACTTTCATGATGTTTCCCTCTTGGCAGAATATCTCCTTGGCTCTGCGAAAAATGTTATATCGGCATAGCCCTTATATATCTGCCCAGAATGGACCACACCTTCCGGGATATAATAGCGATCACCCTTACCGTATCTATTCTTGTTCCCTTCAATGACAAGATCAATTTCCCCGTCGAGAACAAAGCCGACTTGAGCCGCATGCGAATGCGGTGGCAATTCTACATCTTCCGAAAATTGCATGAATAGTATTTGATGATTGTCGGATTGTGATAGATGTGCCTTAATCCCTTTCAACGGGATATCGGCTTCTGGAAGAAGATCTCCAATGGGGGCCGGAAATATCTCGCTCATAATCGTCTCCTTTCCATGTTTGCACATAACGCAAAGGTGAGCTGCCCGGGCCAATGAACTCCTCGCGTCAGCGCCGCAGACGTTCTGCCTGCGGTAAACTCACCCGCCTTGTTCGTAATATCAATTACTCATGTCATTCTCTGGCTGGATGGATTCAAAATGGTCCATTGCCAATAATAAATTTTCTTCGGCATCTCCTTGGTGAACCGCAAAGTGACAATTTGAGCATAGAAGCATTAAGTCTGTGAGATTTACAATCGTACCTTTGGTGAGAGTTGCCAAAGGAATGATGTGGTGAACCTCTATTATGTCAGTTGTGAGGAATGGATAATTTTCAAGAAAATTGAAATTGCAAAGTTCGCAAAACAACTTTTCATGCTCCTCCAGAAAGGAGGTTAATTTCTTGTTTCGCAGGGTTCGATCTCTTTCAATTGATTTGTGGAGTTCGACTTTCCTCTCCCCCTCGTAAGCAAATGGGTCGTTGTTAAGAACTTCCGATTTGCTTGAGCCGGTTGGCCGATGCGGAGCACTGCTAATGGTAGCAAAAACGTCGATATCAGCTCTTGAGATTGGCTCATATTGAGGGGTCAAATATGGGTCTGTCACTTCTGCCAATTTTGGTTTTTTGTTGTGTCTAGTTCTTGCTGCTTCAAGTGCAAGTGCTTTTGCGTTTTCTTCGCCATTCGTGAATACTGGAAAATTTGCTGTTTCAATTTTGTGTTCTTTGTTATACCACCTGGCTTTCCAATAGATATATGGGCGTAATTTTCCATGCTCGATATATCTTTTTATTCGTTTCTCTGGCTCTGGCGGCAAACTCCTGCTGCTGATTTTTTTAATGGTAACAGGGAAGGAGGACAAAACTTCATGTCGATACAAAACAGCTTTTCTTAACGCCTCTTGGATGGAGCCTTGAACGCTATCACTGAATAGTTTACGAAACATGGTTCTATCCCGTGAAACTCTTGCCCACCATCCATGCATATTCCTGTAATCGTGTCTGCGAATTCCCATTGGAACATTATAGTTTTCCGGGTTTTCAAAGGTACGTCGTAATGTTTCTTTTAGAAAATTATCGTCATACATGATGTCAGGTTTCTTGCGAACCACTCATTATTTTAATATTTTTCCCCATGCCCCTTACAAGAGTAACCGGCCACAAAACCAGCGCCCCGCAGGGACATCACCCTTCAATCAGACCATGGCCTGTCCCACCGCCACCGCCACCGCCACTGAGGCGCCGACCATCGGATTGTTTCCCATGCCGATCAAGCCCATCATCTCGACATGGGCCGGCACCGAAGATGAGCCGGCAAATTGGGCGTCAGAGTGCATCCGGCCCATGGTGTCGGTCATGCCGTAGGAGGCGGGACCGGCCCCCATATTGTCAGGGTGCAGGGTGCGACCAGTGCCGCCGCCAGAGGCCACCGAGAAAAATTTGCGACCCTGCAACTGGCACTCCTTTTTATAGGTGGCCACCACCGGATGCTGAAAGCGCGTGGGATTCGTGGAGTTGCCGGTGATCGAGACATCGACTCCCTCGTAATGGTTAATCGCCACCCCCTCCCGGACATCATCGGCCCCGTAACAGCGGACCTTGGCCCGTTCGCCAGCGGAATAGGCCGTCTCCTTGTCAATGGCCAGCTGACCGGTCTGGTAATTGAAACTGGTGGTGACGTGGGTGAAACCGTTGATCCGGGAGATGATATGGGCCGCATCCTTACCCAGGCCGTTCAAGATTACCCGGAGCGGCGTTTGCCTCGCCTTGTTGGCGGAACGGGCCAGACCAATCGCCCCCTCGGCAGCGGCGAATGATTCATGGCCGGCAACAAAGGCGAAGCATTGGGTCTCCTCTCTAAGCAGCATGGCCGCCAGATTGCCGTGCCCTAAGCCTACCTGACGCTCATCGGCGACCGACCCGGGGATGCAAAAAGCCTGCAAGCCCTGGCCCAAGGTCTCGGCAATTTCGGCGGCCTGGGTCTGGCCCCGTTTGATGGCAAAGGCGGCCCCCAGAATATACGCCCAGCAAGCGTTTTCAAAACAGATGGACTGCACCTCGCGCACCAGCTTGGCGATATCAAGCCCCTTCGCCTTGCAGATCGCCTCCGCCTCCTCTAACGAACCGATGCCGTTTTGCTTCAAGGCCGCATCAATCTGCTTGATCCTTCTCTCGTATCCTTCAAATAGCGCCATTGTCTGCTCTCCTTCCTACTCGTGTCTTGGATTGATGGTCTTGACCGCCTCGGCAAAGCGGCCATAGGTGCCGGTGCACTTGGCCAGGGCATCACCCGCGTCCACGCCCTTGGCTATCTGCTCCATCATCGGCCCTAAACGAACAAACTGGTAGCCGATGATCTCGTCGTTCTTGTCGAGTGCCAGCTGGGTAACGTAGCCTTCGGCCATCTCCAGATAGCGCGGCCCCTTGGCCTTGGTGCTGTACATGGTGCCGGTCACTGAACGCAGACCCTTGCCCAAGTCTTCGAGGCCAGCGCCAATCGGCAGGCCACCCTCGGAAAAGGCGGTCTGGGTGCGGCCATAGACGATCTGCAGAAAGAGTTCCCGCATGGCGACGTTGATGGCGTCGCAGACCAGGTCGGTGTTCAAGGCCTCAAGGATGGTCTTGCCGGCCAGGATCTCGGCGGCCATGGCGGCGGAGTGGGTCATGCCGGTGCAGCCCACGGTCTCTACCAGGGCCTCCTCAATGATCCCGGCCTTGACATTTAAGGTGAGCTTACAGGCCCCCTGCTGGGGGGCGCACCAGCCCACCCCATGGGTGAGTCCTGAGATGTCGGTCACCTCCTTGGCCTGGACCCAGCGACCCTCCTGGGGGATCGGGGCCGGCCCGTTCTTGGGTCCCTTGGCGATGCAGGCCATTTCCTTGACTTCCGGAGAGTATTCCATTGTTTCCTCCAATGATTGATTGATGCAAAAAGTTGGCTTTTCAAACAAGCATGAACCGAAAACAGAAAAGCCCCGCCGCAGTTAGTCTGCAACGGAGCTTCCAGTTAATAATCAGACAGGACTAAATGTCAAATACTTTCAGGGACGATCGGCGCAAAGGCGAGCGCTACCGAGATGGAACCACCCTGTCATTAACATTAATCTTTCGTGGCGAGTGGAATCATGCCTTTGCTAAAAGGTATAGACATTTTTTGAACAGATGCTAAGGCTGCAAAGAAATGGCCACCACCCCGTAATGTTGCGGGGAGGAGAGTGTAACGGTGCCTCTCTCGCTTCCATCGGCCGTGATCTCCTTCATGCCGCTACCCATTGAAAAAAACGCCGTCGCGCCCACCGTCGTGGGTTCATCATACATTTCAGTATAATCCGCAGGCGGTGTTTGGGTTGTTGTGTTTCCTAAGGATTCATTTGCATAGGTAGCGAAATAGATAACCCGGCCACTGTTCACTGCCGAGATCCACTCGAAAGAGAAATCCGGTTGAGGATTATTAAGGCCGCTGGCCGTCTGAGTCATTGAAATAATCGGCACATTCTGATTGACGCCGGTAAAGGAACCGGCCGCGAACATTACTGACCCCAAGTCTCCGGACTCGAACATAGACTCCATAGACACCATCAGTTGCGGTTCCTGCTGAGCCGTAGCAATCGCAATCGCGCTCTCCTGCAGATACCCCACCCATACCCGGTAGGCACCTTCTTGCTCAACCCCCAGCCCATAGGTAAGGGGCTGCCCCCCGTACATGACCTGGACTTGAACCTGGGCCAAAGGATCAAAGACCTGGTAGTGAATGGCGACCAGGAGAAGCCGTTTCGTCCCGGCCGGCACAGAGTAGTTTGTTTGGAGTTGTATGGTGGGTGACCCACCTGGGTCGCCTCCCTCTTTGTGTAGGGGATTTCCCACGCCTATAGGAGGCGGGGGATTGATGGTAATCATGCCGGTAGAGTAAGTTTGCACCTGCGGGTTCACCCCGTCGCTGGTGGAGGCCTTGATGTAGTAATTGCCAGGCGCCATCCCGGTCGTGTCCCAAGTGCAGGTTAGATTCGTTCCTTCCGCCTTGTATTGGCATCCGGAAATGGCAATATCTCCACCGTTGGCACTAACATTGTCCGTGTCGTATGCGAATTGCGCCTGCACAAAACTGTCCGTGTCCTGCAAGCTATAGATGATGGTGTAGGGATCCCCCACGGTCACCGTATCATTCGTACCGTTCGGTTCCGAGATGGATAGCGTTGGGCTCGCATTATCATTTTCAACAATGGTCAGCACCGACGTACTGGGCGTTCTCAGGATCGCGCCACCGGTGGGGCTGGTGAGGGCCAGGTTCACCGTCTTATTTCCTTGCACTAGCGAATTATCAATGATGTTAATGCTGAAAGTTTTAAAGCCCAGCTCCCCATCTCCCCAGCTTAGTGCCCCGGAGGTGGCGGTGTAGTCAGTGCCGGCTATTGCCGTGCCGTCAGCCGTGGCATAGTTCACCCCAACCGCGCCGGTCGAAAGCCCAACCCGGTTAGCGGTGATGGTCACGCTGCCGCCATTCTCATTGACACTATAGGCAGAGGACCAAAAGTTGATGTTGGTATCATTTTCGAGAATAGTCAGCACCGCCGTATTAGGGGTACCCAGGGTCGCGCCACCGGTGGGGCTGGAGAGGGCCAGATTCACCGTCTTATTCCATTCCCCTCTCGAATTATCATAGATAGTGATTGTGAAAGTTTTGTCAGTCGTATCACCAGAGTACCAGATCAACCAGCCAGCCCTTGGAGAGTAGTCGTAACTGGAGCCTGCCCCGGCGGTGCCGGCATTGGGGCCGCTATCAATGGTTTGATAATACACCTTCACGATGCCAGTCGAATTACCGGTCCGGGAAACGGTGATAGTCGCCGTGCCGCCATTTTCATTGACACTATAAGTCGAGGCAGTAAGGGCGACGTTGATATCCTCGTTGACAATGGTCAGCACCGCCGTATTAGGGGTTCCCAGGGTCGCGCCGCCGGTAGGGGCGGAGAGCGCCAGATTTACTGTCTTATTAGCAGCTGCCGCTACCGAATTATTAATGATAGGGATGGTGAAGGTCTTGGGTGTCATATCGCCCTCAGGCCAGGTCAGATTGCCGTCGACAGGGGTGTAGTCAATGTCTGGGATCGCCGTGCCGCCAGCGATAGTGGCGAAGTGTAAGCCCACCTCGCCGGTCGAAAGCCCGGTCCGGGAAGCGGTGATGGTCACCGTGCCGCCATACTCATAGACACTATAAGTCGAGGTAGTAAAGGCAAGGTTGGTGTCATCGTCGACAATGGTCAGCACTGCCGTATTAGGTGCACCCAAGGCCGCCGCGTCGCCGGTGGGGGAGGTGAGCGCCAGGTTCACCGTCTTATTAGCTGCCGCTACCGAATTATTAATGATAGGGAGGGTGAAGGTTTTTGGGGTCATATCGCCTTCAGGCCAGGTCAGATTGCCGTCGACAGGAGTGTAGTCAATGTCTGGGGCCGCCGTACCGTCGGCGGTAGTGGCGAAGTGTACGCCCACCGCGCTGGCCGAACTGCCGGTCCGGGAAGCGGTGATGGTCACCATGCCGTCATTCTCATTGACGCTATAGGTCGAGGCAGTAAAGGCAATGTTGGTCTCATCATTGACAATGGTCAGCACTGCCGTATTAGGAGTTCCCAGGGTCGCGCCGCCGGTGGGGGCGGAGAGCGCCAGGTTTACCGTCTTGTCCGCTGCCAATAACGCATTATCAATGATAGGGATGGTGAAGGTCTTCTCGGTCATATCGCCAGCGACCCAACTTATGGTCCCCGAGGTGGCGGTGTAGTCGGTGCCTGCTGTTGCCGTGCCGTCTGCCGTCGCATAGCTTACCCCAACCTCGCCACCAGTCGGACTGCTGGTCCGGGATAAGGTGATGGTCATTGTGCCGCCATTTTCATTGGCACTATAGGTCGAGGCAGTAAAGGCGATGATACTTTCGTCATCGGCAATGTTGAGCAGCGTAGTGTTCTTGAGTCCCAAGGTCGCGCCGCCGGTGGGTGCGGTAAGAGTCAGATTTGCCGTCTCATTCCCTTCCACCACAGAATCATCAAGAATGGTTATCGGGAAGGTCTTGTCGTCAATATCGCCATTGTCCCAGCTTAGGGTGCCGGTGGTGGCGGTGTAGTCCGTGTCTGCGGTTGCCGTGCCATCCGAGGTCGCGTAGTGCACGGTTACAGCGCCGGTCGATCCGCCGGTCCGCGAGACGGAAATGGTCGCCGTGCCGCCGCTGCCGTTCTCGGCAACCGAGAAGGTCGAAGCGCTGAAGGTGATGGTGCCGGGGTTGGGAGTGGCAATCCGATAACCCATGACATTGAGTCCCAAGGGATTGCTGGTCGTCACATCCACCGTGGTGCCGCTGGCAGGGTAGGCTGGGTTGTTGATGGTCGCCGTGCAGTTCGACGGGGCGCCGGTCATGCTGATCTGGCTGCCGCCGTAGGCCATCGTCAGGTTAGCGCAGTCGCTGCTGGTGCTGGCTACCACCGTCAACCTGGGTGTGCCGCTGCTATCATAGATGGCGCTCTTCACCTTGACGCTGTCTGTCGCAAGCGACGGGCTGGTTGCCGGGGCAAGGCTGGCGAAGACTGGCACCGACCGGGTCGTGCTGTTCAAGGTGGCGCTAGCCGGGTCGCCGAGTTGCGCGGTCGCAGGCACTGCAACCCTGATGAAGGACGGAGTGTCGTAAGCCGGGGCCTCAAAGGCATGTTGATCCTTACCATAGCTCAAGAGGTTGTAATCACGTGCCATAATATTTGGGAGGCGTGGTTCGCCATAGTTAGGCGTAAAGAGATTGAAACCACTGATCCCCGATTGTGGGGCAATGTCGGCTGGGTCATGTTTCGAGCGGCCAGGGAGATAATGGGCATAGTCGCCAGGGTAGGCAGGGGGAAGAGGCTCAAGACTGCCGCTGCCCCGCCAAACTGTCTTGCCAGCGTACTCATAATAGCCCTGATTGTAGAAGGTCCAGGCCAAACCGCCAAAGCGGCTGGGATGGGCGTGCCAAAGACTGACCCAGGCCGATTCCGACACCTTGGTGCTGCCCTTGTAATGACAGCTCAGGCAGATCCCGTAGTTGTTGATCCGGGTCCCGGTCATGGGAATGGTGTGGGCCGTCGTCCTTGTCCAGTCAGTGCTATAGGAGAAGTAATCGGTACGTTCGAACTTGGTTACCGTCATGTTGGCGCCTGTGAAGACCACGTGGCATTTAAGGCAGGCCATCTGGGTGGGGCGGGCCTGGGCCAATCCGCTGGCGGCGCCATTGTCGCCAGGGCTGTTCGGGCCCCAGGTCGGCCGTGGATCTTGGTGGCAGGTTTCACACTGACCGACCGCCGTGCGGGGACTGTTGTGGTGATAGGCCGTTATGACCGGCATCGTGTGGCAGTTGGTGCAGACGCCGCCGCCGTCCGTTCCGCCAATACCCTGACCCTCGGGCAATCTACCGTCACCATTAACCCCCTTCTGATTGGTGAAGTTCACCAGGACGCCGCGTTTATTGGCGTCAAAGGTATGACAGGTACGGCAGGCATCATGGATCGACGCCTCGGAGAGCGACAGCGGCACACCAGTCGCTGTACCCGCCGTACCGGTATGGCAGGAGACGCAGGCCGCGCTGGCAGCCACTGTACTGGTGTGGTCCACCACCGCATGGCAGGTAATCGTGCAGTTATTATTGGCCGCCTCTGGGCTGTCATGATGGCCGTTGGACGTGTGGCAGGTGCGGCAGTTCACGTCCGTGCCGCTGGCCCCCTTGCCGATAGATATGGCGTTGGCCACGGTGGCCGGATCGAGCTTGGCACCGGTATAGCCATGACAGGTCGTGCAGGTTGATTTATGCAACGTATCCACCAACTCTGCCGTGTCAACCACGTGGCAGGAAGCGGAAGCGCAACTGTCCACCTTTTGCCGATGGTTATGTACTGCCGTGCTGTCTTCATGCTTGCTCGCACCATGACAGGTCGTACAATTCACCGGGGTGCCGGGGACAACCCGACCGGCTTCAATGGCGGCCTTGACCTCCGGTCTGGCGCTAAAATGACACTTGAAACAATCATTTTTATGGACAGACCAGATAGAATCGAAGTCTCCGGGAGTACCAACAGGGTTGCCTCCTTCGTCTACGGTAATGAAGAAATGACAGCTGGAACATGGTGTGAAGGCCCCAAGCTTGTTGTGGGCCGGCGGGAGAGCAGGTGTGTCATGACAGGAGACACAGGGCTGATTCCAAGGTTCTCCAGCCTTCCTGGAGATCAGGTAGTTCATGGCGTTATATTTATCGACGATAACCTTATGGTCGTTGGTATGGCAGGTCTGGCAATTCACGTCCTCGCCGTTTAGCCCCTTGCCGTCAGCTATGGCGTCGGCCACGGTGCTAGGATCGAGCTTGGCGCCGGCGTAGCCATGACAGGTATGACAATCATCTTTATGCAGCTCATCAATATCAGCCGGGACCGCAGGATGGCACACAGCACAGGTGTCTACAGTATTCCGGTGATTATGATCCGTCTCAGTCGCATGGCCTACCGTATGGCAGGTCTGGCAGTTGACATCCGTGCCGCTAGCCCCTTTGCCGGTGGCGATGGCGGCGGCCACGGTGGTCTGGTTGAGCTTGGCGCCGGTGTAGCCATGGCATGTGCCGCAACCCTGTTGGTGCAGGGCATCAATTGCCGCTTGGGTCGCGATAGCATGACAGTCAGCGCAGCTTGCCACTGTCTTCCGGTGATTATGGTCCGTCTCGGTCGCATGGCCGGCGGCCGTGTGACAGGTCTGACAATTTACGTCCGTGCCGCCCATGCCGGTGTTTATAGCGTTGGCCACGGTGGTCTGATTGAGCTTGGCGCCGGTGTAGCCATGGCAAGTGGCGCACCCCTGCTTGTGCAGGGCATCAACTGCCGTTGCATTGGCTACCTCATGGCAGCCCGCGCAACTCTCGGTTGTTTGGCGATGGTTGTGGGCCGTTTCGCTCGGATGGGCCATCTCACCGTGGCAATCTTGGCACGTGCCCCTGCGAATCGCGGAGACTAAAGTTTTATTGGCCGGATCGGCCAGGGTCGGCGGGCTGGTTGTGTGGCAGTGCTGGCAGTTATTTTTATGGACTGCCAAGATGTCGCCGGAGGGGTGGCAGGTCATACAGAGCTGGGTTTCTCCCAAGAAGGGGTGCGGTCCCCCGGACACCTTGAATCCGGTTTCCGAATAATGACATGTTGTGCAGGTGATGGTAGGGTTATGCAGTTCGGTGCTGGGATCGGTATCGCCGTCGTTGTGCCAATACTTGGTGAGCGTATGGCACACCTGACAGACCCCGTCCCTCGGGGTGGCGCTGGTCGTAACCAGCCCATCCTTGCCATCGAGAAATTTGACGCTGCGTGAGCCGCTATGCGGCGTATCGATGGTATTTTTGACCAACTGGCCGTAGAAAAGTCCAAACGCCGCATTTTCGTATTTTGAGGGAAGGGACGCATTGCCGGTCTGCACGGTGATCGTACCCGCGCCAATGGCCGGCAGCGTGGAGGGCGTCGCGGTGGTGACCGAGGCAGCGATCACCTCATAGGTGTGTTCGACCACCCCGTAGCCGAGCGCGAGGATGAGTCCTCGTCCGTCATGGCCCGATTTCATAGTCCAATCGGCGGCGTCTTCCCATCCCGGCTTGGCGAGGCCGCTACCGAAATGAAAGGTAGTGGTGCCGTCCCCAATATCTTGAATAGTCGACATTTCCCCTTCAACCAGGAAAAAGCCGCTGGCCATGGTCCCATCATTAAAAACTGGGGAGGATGGCAGCCACTTGACTTGTTGCTGCAGGTGCGGGTCGTGGCAATCCACGCATTTTGTCGACCAGCTCCCGGCCACCGGATGCGGGACGCCCATGCTGGCCGTGGAATGCCCGGCCTTGACAAAGGCCGGGCCGGCACTGCCATGGCATTGATTGCAGACGGCGTCGGCTACCGCAGGGTAGGCGCTGGTCGCAAAGACCGGCGAATATCGCCACCATACGGAATATGAATGGCATGAGCCACAGGTGATGGCGTTGGTTTCATTGTGTGGGGTATCGACAACGGATGCTGCCGAGGGTCCGACATGGAAGGCGAAGGTCAGGATGAGGAAGAGTAAGGACTTGGCAAGGAATGCCAGTTTGCGCTCAAGCATGGCGATCACCCTCCATAGAAATAAGCTGGCGCCGATAAGACCGGCTTGTTGAATGCGGTTTCGCCTTTGATAATTAATTCCAGAGTTAGAACCCACGCTATGCTGTATTTAAAAAATCCTTATGAGTTAAGGGAACATCGCTGATTCTGTGACCTAAACCCATATATATTATGGCACACATAACATGGGAGAGTAAATGCAATATTGTCTGGGTTGATGGATTTAAAAAAATGTTGCCGAGGGTCACGCATGCGCACATGGACAAAAAAAGCCCCTAGCAGCAAGACTGCAACAGGGCTTTTTAGTAAAAAACCAAAGCAGGCGAAGAGCTTGCCCCGTATCCAGAAGCGCTTGGCATTCTCGCATATGCTCATGACAACCATTGAGCAGAAATGGGGAAGCCCAGACCTTCACAGGAACCGCTGCCAATGCTGGGCGGCACGGCACTGTGCCTTAACGTATTGATTTAAAACTTCGCTCTGAGGCTGATCTCGCCGTTGACGTGATCAACCTCAGAGCCCGTGGTGATGTTCCCCTCTAACCTATACTATTCCTGTCCCGGCAACGTGCAGGTTGCCGCCCCTGACGTATAGGCCGGGGTAGTGATTGAAGATTGCCCCCAGGCTGAATTGTCTGCCGCGCGACGGGCCCGGACCCGATAAGTGTACTTAGTGCTGGGATTGATGCCATGGCTATCCGTATAGGTTAAGGTGTTGGGGGGCAAGGAGGCCACCAGCACCCAGAACCCGTTAAAGACTTGTACCTCAACATCGTAGCCCTCTTCATCAGCGGCATTGTTGGACCATTTCAGCTGGACCTGGAAGGGGTTAAGTGCCATGGCGGTCACCACAGGTCCAGCTGGCGGCGCCAGGAGGTTAGCCGTGCTAACGGGATTCGAGGTCCAGGAACATTCAGCGGGGGAAGAATCCTTGTGGCCCTTGACCTGATAGGCGCAGAGGGTCGAAGCCGGGATCTCGTCATCGGTGAAGGTCTTGATGTTACCCGGAACCGTCTCGATCAGCTCATAGCCGCTGCCACAGTTCCTCTCCACCTGGAACTCACTTTCATCGCCAGTCCCAGCGGTCCAGGCCAGCGTCACCTTACCCTCGTCCACATTGGCGGTCAGGCCAGTGGGCGGCAAGACCGGATAGGTCAGGGCATCGTCGGCAGAGGTGGGGCTGCCGATCCAGGTATGGGAGAAGGTCAGACAGGTCACGCCATCACCCTCGGCCCCGGCCCAGTTGACAGTGGCGCCCATCTGGGCCGAGGCGCTCTTCACCTTCACCTGATTGATGGTGACATTATGCCAGCCATGATGGAAGCCGATCCGCAGGGTGTCGTCGTTGGTGCGATGGGTAGTGGTCTCCTTCAGCAAGACCCAATCCGCATACCTCCCACCCTTGAGATAGTACTTGGCCCCATGCGGACTGCTCAAGACGATCTTCATCTGGTAGCTGGTATTATCATTGTACGGGAAGTAAGTGGACAAGGTGAAATTGTCCTGGGTTTGATACTCATACACTGAATTCATATAAAATGTTCTGATAGAAGATGAACTGGTGCTGTTGCCGCTGGTAAAATAGAGGAGATGCGCACCCATCCCGCTCCAGGCCGCCGAGGCGGTCTGGTTCGTCTCCCACCCCATAAAGAATGATTCATCTGTTCGGCCACTGGCGTCGTTCCCTATGGTGAAGTCAATATAGAGCTCGTTGTCCAAGGCTCTACCATAGGTCTTGGTGGAGATGACCGCTGTATCAAGCCCTGAGTATATCGCGCTAAATTTAAGGCCATTATTCTGGGTGACCTTGTTGTACGTCGGATCAATCTCCACCCATTTCTGGGTATCGATGGTGGTACCCGTAAAGGTATAGGTATCGGTGAACACGGCATCGGTTGCGCTGCCGTCGGTGGCCGCGTCGTTGTCATAATAGAGGTAGATATTGTTATTGGCGCCGGTCATCAGCCAGACAGTGGCCTGGCTGGCATTTTTTTGCTTGATCCAGTACTGCAATTCACGGTGGCCAGTGGCGTCATAGAATCGGATATCTTCAAATCCGGCCTGCATCCCCGGTTTGATGTCAACCAGCAGCTGCACCCCTTTAAAGGCCTCGAAGGTAGTGAAGGTCAGCTTCGCCCGCTTGGTCCAACAGCCGGTGTTGCCCTTACTCAAGCCCTCATCATTGGTGTTGACCTGATAGGTGTAGGCCGTGTTGGGGCAGGCGGTGGTATCGGTAAACTCGTGCTGATCCCGGCCCACCACCCCTACCGAGGGGGTAAAGTCGCCGGTACAGGCATTAGGGCCGCCGGGGCAGCAGGTGTTCAGATCACCATCGCAGCGCCCCACGCTTGATGTGGTTTCGGTCTGGGTGGTATCGTTCCAGGCGACATTCACCGTGGTGGTGTTAACCGGGGTGGCGGTTAAAGCTCCTGGAGTGATGATGGTGCTCGCGCAGGCTTGCTCGCTCGGCGTACCCTCCCAGGAGTTGGTGGCGGTTTTATAGGTTCGCACCCGGTAGCAGTACTCCGTGTTTGACGTCAGTTCGTTATCGGAGTAGGTCTTGGTGTTGGCGGCCAGGGTGGCGATGTCGGCACAACTTGCGCCGAGACACCGCTCAAGCTTGACCCCGGTTTCATCGGCAGTTGTATAGGTCCAGTCCAGCTTAATCCCCACCTCCGAGATCGGAGTGGCTGGCAGAAGGGTCGGGGTCACGGAGTTATCCGTGGTCATGACCAACTCGGCTGCGACTGTATCGCCCCAAGACCCCGTGGCCCATACCCGATAGGTGTAGGTTTGCCCCTTACTGAGGCCGGTATCCTCATAGGGAGTGAAGGGGGACACCGCCGTCGGCATGGTGGTGCCTGAGCCCGGGCCGATGGGCTGATTGACTACATACGCCCCCGCGCCGCACGAGTAGGTTGCACCAGGGCAGCGCCCAATCTTATAGCCGGTTTCGGAGCCGTTGTTGTCCTTCCAGGTAAACTTGGCACTGGTGGTGTTCTTCGAGACGACCACGAACTCGGTGGGCGGCGGCGGAAACGGGGTTGAGATGTTGCTCGTGGGGCTCTCCTTGGACCAGGTGCAGTTGGGCGTTGTCTTCCTGCCCGTCACCTTGTAGTAGTAGGTGCTGCTGTGCTGCACGGTCTTATCGTTATAGAAGACAGGGGTGGTGGTGGTGGCTTCCTTATAGAAATTATGGTTCGTAACCTCGGCCAGGGTCAGGGGCCGACCATAGACCAGCACCTCGTCGATCAGACCATCAAAATAGGAGGTCGAGGTTGAAGTGCCGGCATCGCGGCCAATTTCAAAGGCGGCAGTCGAGACGTCATAGCCAATCTCGGTGGAGGTAAACGTGACGAGACCACCGGCAACCGAGTACTTGTAGAATGTCACTTGAGTCGCGGACCCGGGGGTATAGACCGCAGTCACATGCTGCCAGGTGTTCAGCTCGACTGTCTTGCCGGTATTCATCGTGGATGCGCCGGTATTGACATACCAGTAGCCGTTGTAGGCGATGATCCCCCAGTCATTGCCACCGTCTTCGGTGGACAGGACATGACGCCAATTGGCGGTGCTCGTGTGCGGGTAGACCCAGGCCGCCATCGTCGCCCCGGGCGAGCCCGCCTTCTGGTTGATGCTGGTGGCGGGGAGTGTCGTAGAGACATAGCTGGTGGAGCCGTTAAAGTCACCGGCCCGGCCAAAACGACCCGCAGCCACGGTGGTCGTGGTATTGGGATAGGCCCGGCCATGTCTAGCATTGCCGGTAGCGTCCTTGACCTGATTGGCGGTGTTGTTCCATGAGGCCTCGTCCATCGAGTACTGGAGCAAGGCCCCGCTGTAAGTGCCCAGGAAGGTTTGGAGCAGGGTGAACTGCGCCGGTTGATCGCACAGAGTGACGCCTTCTTGGAACACACAGCGGTACAAGTCGTAGGCATCCTCGTCCAGGTTGGGATCGTACCAGGAGACGTCAACCTGGGCCTCGGAGATGAGGGCTAAAGTCGGCGCCGCCACCGCATTGGCCGTGGTCGTAGTTTTATCGGCCGACGTGACATAGCCAGATTCCATAGTCCAGGGGGCGCTGGTGCCCTTGACCGCCTTGACCCGGTACCTAAAGGTCTGATTCTCGCATACTGTGCTATCGGTATAGCTGGTCACCCCAGGCCCGACAGTTGGTCCGGGCTCTCCAAGGGCCGCGAAGTCGCTGCAACCGGCCCCGGCGCAACGCTCAATGACAAAACCACTCTCCGAGGCGGAGTTGTCTTGCCAAGTCAGATCAAATTTGCTGGTGTTAGCGGTCACCAACAGGTTGCTCGGGTCGCTAAGCGTGCCCAGCGTGGTGGTTGCGGCCGTAATCGGAGCGACGATCTGTTGCCAGTCGCCGCAGACGGTGCTGGCGACAACGGGGGTAACCCGGTAGGTATAGGTGGTGCTGGGAAGGATAGTGGGGTCAGTATCGGTAACAGTAACCGTATTAGCTGTGGTCAGGTCTTTATAATATTGCACCTCGGTAGTAGAGAGCGGCCGGCTGAAGACCCTGACCTGGTCTATCTTGCCGTTAAAATAAGCATTACTGCTAGTGTAAGATCCTTGTCGGCCAATTGTGAAATTAGCAGCGCTGCTGTCATAATCAATATTAGTATTAGTATAACAGTTGCTATCGACACATACCTTCGTCCCAGTGGCAGGATCGAAAACCACGGCTACAAACTGCCAGGTGTTCAGTGATATGGAACCACCTATATAAGTTAAGCCGGAGCCATTAGCGACATAAAGATTTCCGCTGGCTTCAGCCAATCCCCAATCAGAGCCGGCATTATCGGTACTGAATATATATCGATAATTACCATCTGATGCGTTTAATTTCACCCAAGCCATGAAGGTGGCGCCTGTGGTGGTCGTCGATTGATTAACCGTTAAAGGGGTTTCTATATACTGAGTTGAGCCATTCAGGGAGGCAGCGCCAGGGCCATAGTAATTGCCGGTCGTCCCGTTCGATGTAGCGCCAGGGGTGTCAATGGCAGCGCCATTCCAGGCCTTGCCATGCTTGCCGTTGCCTGAGCTATCGCTCACATCATACGAGGTGCCGCTCCAGGATGCATCATCCATGCGCCAGAAGCCCTGCAGGGCGGAATCATGCCCGCTAAAGGGAGAACCGGGTACCGCTAAATAGGTCCCGCCGCTGTTGCAGGCAGCCAGAGTGCCGGTACAGCGCTCTACTGTAAAGTTGCTGTAGTTACGGTTATAGAGCCAGTTGAGCTTGACGTTCGCCTCGGTCGGCGCAAAGGTCAAAGTGGTCGCATCAGGTATATCCCCATTCAAGGAGGAGGTTGTGGGACTGGCGCCCGATACCCCCCAAGAACCCAAGGCCCTAACCCGATAGTAGTTCGCTCCACTCGCGTCGTAACAGGCGGTACGATCCGTATACTTTCTGGCGGTCGGATCCATCAGGTTAAAAGTGCCGGAAATACTGGAGCAGCTGGCGTCCGGGCAACGCTCGATCCGGAAGCCGGTCTGGAGGGTGGTCTGTGAGTTCCAGGTAATGTGCGCCACCCCGGGTCCAATCCAGGTTCCTGCCTGATTGTTGGGCGGATGTGGCGTGGTGTCACCTGTTGCGATATTCGACTGACCGGAGTAGGTGAAACCGCAGGAGGTCTGCTTGCGGGCCTTGACCTGGTAGCGGTAAATTTGGGCAGGGCTCACCGTGCTATCAGTGAAGAATTTCAAGCCAGTTGATTCGGGAAAGACACCGACCGTTTTCAATCCTTGAATCTCGGTGCTGGTCAAGGCCCGGTTATAGACCGCTACCTCATCCACCCCGCCATAAAAGTAATTCTGATTGAGCACGCCTTGGCGGCCGATGATGAAATTGCCGCTGGTCGCATGGGTGTCAATACTCCCGGGAGAATTGAGCGCGGTGTAGGCGACGTTATCCTTATAAAATTTAATCCCGACCCCCGGGGTAAATACCACGGCCACATGTTGCCAGGTATTGGTCGTCACCGTGGCTCCGGTGGAGTATACTCCATTGCCGGTGGCGACATACCAATAGCCGTTATAGTTGACCAGACCCCAACTATTATTGGGCGTAGGGTTGCCATTCTCGGTCGAAAAGAGATAACGCCAGTTGCCGTCGCTGGAGTACGGCTTGGCCCAGCCCATCATGGTTACCCCGGCTGACTGGGCGGATTGATCAATGACCAGCGACGAGGTCAGGTATTGACTACTGGCGTTCAGATAGCCTGAGGTATAAAAATAGGGGCGGTTAAGGGTATCTGCGGCAGTAAATGTCGGCGATCCAGAGGCCGTGACGGTACGGGCCTTGCCCGAGGAGTCACTCCAGTTATTATTCATCATCAGATGCAGGTCAATGCCAGAGACAGCGCTGACGGTGCCGACCTCTAGGAAATTCGTACAGCCCGCCCCCAGGCAACGTTCAATGCTATACCCCGATTCGTCATCATTCGAGATATCAGTCCATTCCAGGTCGATCTTGGCCTCGGTTTGGGCATCGGTTGCAGGGCGTAAAGTCAGGGAGGTCGGCGCCACCAGGCTCGGCACGTTCACGGTGGCGGTGGCCCCATCATAACCGCTGGCCCATTCATTTAGTTTGAAGGACTCTACCCGGTAACGGAACTGCTTTCCGGAGTCGCAGGCATCGGTATCGACCCAGCAGGTTTGGGTCGCCGCCGGATTCAGCTCCGGCGGGACAGTGACGTAATCGGTAAAGTTTACACAATTGTTGCCGATGCAGCGCTGAATTTTGAAGCCGTCCTCAGAGGTGCTGTTGTCGTGCCAGCACACCTCAACCGCGGAGGTGCTGTCATAGAATCCCACCACGCCGCTCGGGGCAACCGGGACGCTGGTCATGACTTGATGCTCACTGATCCTGGACACCTCGCCGGTACTACGGTAGGCCTCCACCCCATAGCAATAAGTCGAGCCGATATTGACGGGGTGATCGTTAAAGGTCACGTCCCCTTGGGCCAACGTCTGGATCAGATCCGACGGTCCAAAGGTGCTGCCGCCCTCGGTACAGGCCTGGTTAATGCGATAGAGCTTATAGCCGCTGACAGAGGCGTCATTTTCAGTCCAACTCAGGTCAACCGAGCTGTTGTGGGCGGTGGCGCTAAAGGGCGCGGGGGCCTGGAGCTGATGCTCCGCGTTAAAGCGGAAGACCACAAAATCGTCGTCATCGTCGATGTCCCAGCCGGTCAAGGAGTAGCCTGCAATATAAAATTCTCCCAGCCGGTTGGCCGTAACGGCGGTGGCGACATCATCAAAGCCATTGTCAAATTTGGTGGAACCGGTCAGATTGCCCAAGTGATCGTATTTCACCGCCAGCATATCCGTATCGCTGCCCTTTTCCGTATCACCGGTCAGGCAAATCTCGCCGGAGGGAGAAACGGCCATGCCTACCAGCACTTCATCAGTGTCAGGCAGGTCAAGGGTCTTTTGCCATCTCAGGGTGCCGTCCGGACGATAGCGCATCAGGTGGAAGTCGGTTTTGCCGGAGACCGAGGTGATGGTTGCCCCCACGAGGATCTCTCCATCATTGGGGTCAATGGCAATTGCTTTCGCCTCGTCAAGGCCCACCCCCCCACCAGTAATAATCTTGCCGTTGTCCCATTGGGAGACGCCTGCCGAGTTGTATTTATCGATAAAGATGTCCAGGTTGCCAGCGACGTTCATGACATAACCAGCCACATAAATCGAGCCATCCTCACCTACCGCCACGGCATTAAGCCCATCATTGCCAACGCCGGGAGCGAAGGCATGAGGCCAAAGGCCACCGCCAACCAGAATTCCCCCGGCGGTGTATTTGCTGATGAACTGGTCTGAATTGCCAGACGAGTTATAGGCCATGCCCACGACTATCACCTCATTGCTCGGGGTGAAGGCCGTGGCCGTCGGATAGGTGTGGTAAATGCCCTCAGATGCGGTAATGGCCCATTCCTGCTGGTTTGCAAGATCATAGTCCGACTTGTATTTGACCAGATAAATTTGGTCAATACCATTGGTATTTTTGCCGTAACCTGTCACCACGACCGAGTTGCTGTTGTCAGTGGACGCGCCCACTACCTTGGCATGGGCGTTATAACCGCCGACAGGTCCGGAGTACTGCGCTTGCCACAACGGCGCGCCGCTGTAGGGGTCTGGTCCGGTAAGGCCGTCGTACTTGATGGTAAATATGGCGCTGCTGTTGTAGCCGATGCCGATGTCGAGCGAGGCATCTCCGGTGACCACCACATCATCGTTGCCATCCACCGCCAGGGAAACCCCCATATCGACCTGAGAGTCATCGTCGTCATAGGTAGCGACCCAGAAAGGGTGGGTGACTAAAGGGGGGGCGCCAACTTGAGCAGGGATGCCGACTTCAGTCCGATCCAGCTTGACGGTGAAGTAATCGTATTGCGTAGGGCCCGTGGTACTCAACCCGGTGGCCACCGGGTTGTTGTCGCTGTCCGTGACAATGGCGTAGGCCTTATCGTTAAGACCGGAAACATCCATGAGATAAAGCCAGTCCGGAGCCGGATAGTCAATGACCGTGGTCAAGGCCGAGACCGGGTCGCTGGGCAGGGAGTCGGCCAGGTATTGGTTTTTGCCGTAGACCTGATAGGTGTACCATTGATCAGGGTCGACGGTCCCGTCGGCGTAGATGGTCGTATTCTGGGCGATATCGCAGGTGAGTACGGTAAAACCATCGTTGCACTTATAACCCGAGCAGCGTTTGATACAGAAGGTTTCCTCATTGGGAGCGGCAGAGTTGTCAGCCCAGCTCAGATCGACATGGTACACGACTGCGCCCTGGTCGACCACCTTGTCCACGGTGGCGCTGAGATCGGTTGGTGTGTTCAAGAGACTGGCATCGTATTTGACCGCGTAATAGTCTACATCATCGACTGCCACCTGAGAATAACCCCCGACATAGATATTGCCGTCAGCGGCAAGGCCCAGTGCCACTACCACCCCCACCGGATGCTGTCCGCCAACGACCTGTGGTCCCTGCTCCCAGATCAGGTTGCCATTGGCCTGATTGTACTTAAGGGTCTGGAAATCATCATCCGTACCGATAATGGTACGGCCTGTGACATAAAGACCGCTGGTGTTGTCCACGGCCAAGGCCTGGGGTATATCGTCATCACCATTGCCGGAATCAAAGACCTTTTCCCAAACCGGTCCCCCAGTCTCTTTGGCGTAACGGGCCGTATAATAATCGTGCATGCCGCTGGGGGTTGAAGTGTCGCCGATGACAAAGACATCGTCATCGCTCCCAACCACCAAGCCCTTGGCGTGATTGGGAGAGCCGCCAGAGTAGTTCTTTATCCAGGATTGCGCGCCATCGGCTGCCGCGTATTTGATGGTGGCCATGTCCAGCTGGCCACTGGCCGAGACGTCGCCGGCAACAATGACATTGCCCGCCGAATCAATGCCGGCATAAGCCCCCTCGTCGTCACCAACACCATTATCATAGACCTTGGTCCAAATCGTAGTGCCGAGGGTGTCAAGTTTCATGGTCAGAAAGTCATAGTCCAGGCGGCCACTGTGATTGACCGTGGAATAACCGGTCACCGCAATGGCACCGGCCCTGATACTGATGCTGGTAAAGCGGTCGTTGCCGTGACTGTCGCCATCATAACTCACCTTCCACAGTGGTTCGCCGTCCCCTGCGGGGCCGCCCGGCCCCAATTTAAAGATAATGGCATCATCCCCTGATGCGCTACCAGAGTTGGTGTAACCGATCACATAAATAGAATTCAGACCATCCACTGCCAGGCCAGTGGCGAAATCATTGCCGTCAGCCGGGCCGTTCATCAGATACGGCGAAGTCCAGAGGGGGGCGCCGTTCACGCCATCGTATTTGATGACCCCAATATCAAGGCGTAAGCCATTAAGGATATACCCCGCGACAATGACGTTGTCCTCGCTATCCACCGCCACCGCCACCGCCCAATCATCCCCTGGATGGGTGTAACGGGCTGACCAAAGGACTGCATGGGTAATACTGTCCACCTTGATGGTGTAAAAATCATCATCACCTGCGGTATCGGTATAGCCGGTGATGATCATATTACCATGGGAATCCACCGTGCTGGCCTTGGCCTCCTGGATGCCTGGCTGCTCATCCTGAAACTCCCAGAGTAAGACATCGGCCCGGACGGTCGAGACGCCGCCGGTCAAGGCCAGCACCACCAAACACATCATGAATTTGATTTTCGCCTGACTCAGCATCCTCATAGCCGCCTTCCCCATAGTTGTTACATTTGCTGTGAGCTTCTGACCTTGACCATTAGTAAGTGCGTTGTAGTTCATGTTATTGTACCTCCCACTGTGTTACAGTGTTCCAACGCTGGTTAGTGGGCCAGGTGTTATAGGGCGGGGTTGATGAGGTATTGGCCGCCCCATGGCAAACGGTGGTGCTGCCATTAGAGAAGGTGCCGTTATCCACCCAGCCATTTGGGAAGCGTCCGACACCATTCCCTGCTAGAGGCGGACTGCCGCCGGATGGCAGTTTGCCTCGGTGTTTGGCGTTCAGGCAATTGGTCTGCATCAGGCGAGGGAGGCCCGAGGCGTGGTTTTGATGACATTTGGAGCAGGTGAAGGAGTGTTCGCGGGGCGTCTCCGTACCGGTCGAGCCCCAGCCCTTGACTGAGCGGTGAATCCGATCCTTGCTAGCCCACTGGACGGACGACGTTGGCATGACGCTGGCCTCGGAGGTCAAGTTCTCCTTGGGGTGACACCTCAGGCAGAGGCCGCCAAAGGTCTCGGCATCCTCGCTGACCTGACCGTAGGCCACAGGCTGGTTGGCCTTGACGTTCAGGGCTGCCACATTAAAGGTATTACGGTCGGTGCGCCACACTCCGGCCGGTTGGGGGTTTGCCCTTTGTGGATAGGGTGGCAAGTAGGGCGACAGTGTAGCATTCCAGTCATTCGCCATATTCATGAATTGACCGACTGTTCTACCACTGTAGGTCGTGGTTTGAGTGTTATCACTTGGCGGGCCGTCCTCCTTATAGGGCGAAGTCAACCAGGTCCCTTTCAGCAAGGGCACGGCATAGGCCGCTTTATTGCCTAGTGAGGGGCTGACGCCATGGGGGTCGTGACATGGGGTGCACAGGCCATCAATGGTGCCCATGGCTGGGGAGAGCAAGGGACTGCTCGCCTTCATATGCCCGCCGTTCGTTTGTCTACTGCTGCGGTACGAGGAGAATTGACTGGCCCCGGAGTACGGGCCCTTAAAACGCGCATTGTCGCGATAGCCCTTGATCCATTCCGTGGCCCCGAAGGTGTCGGTAAAGCCCCATGGCGACTTGGAGGTCATGCTGAGCACGGTATTGGTGTCGGCGGTCTCATGGCAGTCAAAGCACTGTCCGGCCCCGGCCTGATAAGGGTTGATCGAGTTCATGTTGGTGTTGGCGGAAGCCTTGTAGGAGTTCTTGTATCCGCCCTTGCCGGCCTGGGTCTCCTTGAGGTTCGCGCCGTTCTTGGTGCCGTTGAAGGTGGGATAACTTGAGGTGATACCGCTCACCATGGAGCCGTGGGAGGAGTGACAGTCAAAGCACTCAATATTATAGATTCCATTTCTGGTGTTGGAGATAGTCCCATCCACCCCGGTTGTCGAATTAATGCCACCTTGGTTGGCCGTGGCGTTGCCGTGGGCCGAGAAGGCCTTGATGAGGTTCTTCGGGGCGGCGTTGGTGGTCGAAGTGTATTTGCCAAAAATCGTGGTACCAGGATTATCGTAGCGCGCGGCGATGCTGGCCCGGTCCCAGGCGTACTGACGCGGGGTCTTGCAATCGCCGTGATCGGGATCCACCAGATTAAACGGTTTGGTGTCGTTGTTCTGGTCGGAATGGCAGCTCAGGCAATGTTTGCTAACCTTGCCGACCTCGACACGCTGACCGTCCACGGTATTGCCGGACGGGGGTACAGTAACAGTCTTGAAGTCCATTTTGGAGGCCAGGAAAGAGACGGCGGTATCGTCGCCGTTAGCGTTATCATTGTCAAAGACCGTGGGCCTCACGCCTGCCTGCCAGACCACCAGATCGACCTCCTTGTTCGGAACGGTGGCATGGGTCTTGTTGCTATAGCCGGCATGGTACTCATCATTAATGACGCCATCCTTGGTGGACTCCCAGTGACAGGCGTAACAATGCTTGTTGGTGACCTCATCGCTTTGCACGTGATGGGAGTTGGAGGTGAACTGCCTCATGATGTTCATCCGGGCGCCAATGGCGTCCTTATGGCACTTGGTGCAGTCCCGGGCCTGACTGAAACCGGTATGGCGAGGCACGGGCCGGCTGGTGTGACAGGTATTGCAGGGCTTATCGTCGGCATGGCTATCCGTGAAGCGGTGTTCGTGACACTCGGTACAGACCCGGCCATTGTTGTGATTATCGCCCTTGGACGAGGTGAAATGCATCTCGCTATTGGTGTGACAGACATTACAGAGGCCGTCATACTGACCAGTCTCCGGGTTTGGAACAATCCTGACGTAATCCGTACCAGTACTTTTACGGGTGAAGGAGACCGCCGCCCGGTCAATGGGTTTGCCGGTCATGCCGTCGGTTCGGGTCGCGATCTCATTCTGCATCATATAGATATTGTCATCGCCATGGGGGTCGTGGCAGTCCCAGCAGAATTTGCCCCCCTTCCAGACAACGTCCTTGATTTCGTATGTGTCATTAAGTTGCAGCGGCTGCCCAAACGGCAGGGCCGGGGACACAGTCAGGACATCCTCGCTGTTTCTGACAATCATCAGGGTCAGATTGGCGTTCTGGCCGCTCAGAATGGTCACCCTCCGGCCGATAAAGGCATTCGGGGTCCAGGCCGGCCTCGTGCTATCCCTGTGCACCTCGCGCAGGGAGGTCGTGACCGTATCCACCGTCCCGGTATCCAGCGCCGCGGCTTCTAAGCTTTCCTGGTAATCCTGATCATGTTTATAGCCAAAATGAGAGGATGAGGCCTTGGACTTCTGGGCGGTAATCCGACCACCGCTCTTTCCCGCCAGCAGGGGGTCGAGATCGCCGGGGTCAAAGCCGAGTGAGTATTTAAGCGGATCATCCACTGGCGCGTTGTGGCAGGAGGTGCACTGGCCGCCGGCGTCATCATCATGGCAGATCAGACAGACACCCATCTGGACATAGGAGCTCTGGACATCATCCTTTTGGGCCTGGGTCCAGGAGAGATCGGAACCGGTCTTATGCCGGGTGGCGTCATTC
>JANNQL010000121.1:0-2947 GCA_031400755.1 Pseudomonadota bacterium
TAAACGTCATGGTGGCCGAGATCAACAACGCCACCGAGCAAATTGCCGCCGGGTCGGGCCAGGTCTCCGACGCCAGCCAGGCCCTGTCACAGGGGGCCACTGAAGCGGCGGCCGCCATGGAGGAGATCACCAGCTCCATGACCGAGCTTGCCTCCCAGACCACTACCAACGCCGAAAACGCCAACCAGGCCAACCAGCTCTCCAAGCAGGCCCGGGAGGACGCCGAGAAGGGCAATCGGCACATGGAAGAACTGGTCTCCGCTATGAACGACATCAACGCCTCCGGCCAGAATATCTCGAAGATCATCAAGACCATCGACGAGATTGCCTTCCAGACCAACCTCTTGGCCTTGAACGCCGCAGTTGAAGCGGCCCGGGCCGGACGGCACGGCAAGGGCTTTGCGGTGGTGGCGGAAGAGGTAAGGAACCTTGCCGCCCGCAGCGCCAAGGCGGCCAGTGAGACGGCGGAGTTGATCGAGGGCTCGGTGGCCAAGGCCCAGAATGGCTCGGCGATTGCCGATCGCACCGCCAAGGCCTTGCATGAGATCGTAGTCGGCTCGACCAAGGTCACCGACCTGGTGGCCGAGATCGCCGCCGCCTCCAGTGAACAGGCCAATGGCATCGCCCAGATCAACCAGGGCCTGGGCCAGATCGACCAGGTCACCCAGCAAAACACCGCCTCGGCTGAAGAGGGGGCTGCTGCTTCGGAAGAGCTGTCGAGCCAGGCCGTTCAGCTTAAATCTATGCTGGCCCGTTTTAAGGTGCGTCAGACCAACTCAGGGAGTTGGGCATCGGCGGGCCCCTCACAGGCGCAGGCAACGCTGTCCCATCTCTCGCCCCATATGGCGGAAGGCAAATCAAGGCAGAAGGGCGGCCCAAAGCGCTCCGCCAAGCCCAGTGACGTCATCGCACTCGATGACAGCGAATTCGGTAAGTTTTAGGAGAACGGTATGAACGCCAAAAACCATGACATTGATGAGGATGACGACCTCTATGATGATGATGAGGACACCCAGAAGGACAAATTTCTGACCTTCCATCTGGCAGGCGAGGACTACGGCATTGAGATTGCCCACGTCACCGAGATAATCGGCATCCAAAAGATTACCGAAGTGCCGGACATGCCGGACTTTGTCAAGGGGGTGATCAACCTGCGCGGCAAGGTGATCCCGGTGATGGACGTCCGCTTGCGCTTCAAACTCCCCCCTCGCGACTACGACGATCGCACCTGCATCATCGTAGTGGACATCAGGGGCACTGCGGTCGGCCTAGTGGTGGACAAGGTCAACGAGGTGGCCGATATCCCGCCCGAGCAGATCGAGCCTCCGCCCATGACCAACCAGGCCACAGCCAGCCGCTTCATTCAGGGTATGGGCAAGATCGACGATGAGGTCAAGATCCTGCTTACCATTGACCGCCTGCTCTTTGATGACGAATTGGAACAACTGTGTCAATAACGGCGATGACAGGTGTATGGGCTGAAGGTTGTGAGCAAATTTCAGCCCATACACCTTATCTTTTAGATGATTTCAGAAAGGAGAAAAGGGGATGAAACTTTTTGCCAAGTTGACTGGAGCATTTATTGTCGTCGCCCTCATCTGCGCCATGGTCGGCGGCGTGGGTTGGCTGGGGATAAGTTTCACCGAGAAGGGCTTGTACGAGGTCAGCGATGTCGCTCTGCCCTCCATTCAGGGCCTGGGCCTGATTATGGAGTCCGCGAACGGCATCAAGTCAGCCGAGCGCACCTTGCTCAACGCCGCCTTTGACATGAAGACACGGCAGCGCCAATATGACATCCTGGTCAAACAATGGGCCGAGCTCCAGAAGGGCCGTACCCTGTATGAACCTTTGCCAAAGACCCCGGAAGAGGCCGAGCTCTGGAAAAAGGCGCCGGCACTCATCAGCCAATGGCAGACCGACAACGCCAAGCTGGTGGAGAAGGCGAAGCTTATCAAAATGGACGACATGGAGTCCCTGTTGGCGGAGATAGTGCAACGACATCTTGACCATGTCAAATGGGTTTATTCTCTGGAGGTCGCTTCGAACCAAGGCAAGCAGTTCACCGGTCAGCTCGACCCGACTCTTTGCGGTTTTGGCAAGTGGCAAAGCGCCTTTAAGTCCGAAAATGTTGCGTTCAACGCCATTATAAGCGCGATGACCGCCCCCCATCAGAAACTCCATGCCTATGGCAAAGAGATTAATGACCTGCTGGCCGCTGGCAAGGCCGACCAGACCAGCGGCCTTTTTGAGCAGGAGGTCAGGCCTGCCCTGCACTCTATAGAAGAGCAGTTTGCCGCTGCCGAGCAAAATGTTCAGGCCGACATTGTCTCACTTGAAGCCGCCTCTGAAATTGCCATCAGCAGCATAAGGCCCGTCTTTGACGAATTAATGAAAGCCCTTGACCAAATTGCTGACATAAACATGAAACGAGCTGAAGAGGACTCACGAAACGCCAAAGCCACTGCCATCCATAGCAAGACCACCACTGGCATTGCCGTCGTCCTGGGGGCGATTATCGCCGTGGCCTTTGGCTTCTTCCTGTCGCGCAGTATCTCATTGCCGCTTGCCCAAGGGGTGGCCATGCTGGAGGAACTTGGCCGTGGTCACTTGAATATCCGGTTGCGTATGAACAGGAAGGACGAGATCGGCCAGATGGCGGGCGCCTTAGACAGCTTTGCCGACAGCCTGCAAAATGAGACGGTAAAGGCCCTGACTATGCTTGCCGACGGCGACCTGACCTTTGCCGCCAATCCCAAGGATGCCCAGGATGAGGTCGGCAATGCCCTGCAAAAAGCTGGGGATGATCTAAACGTCATGGTGGCCGAGATCAACAACGCCACCGAGCAAATTGCCGCCGGGTCGGGCCAGGTCTCCGACGCCAGCCAGGCCCTGTCACAGGGGGCCACTGAAGCGGCGGCCGCCATGGAGGAGATCACCAGCTCCATGA
>JANNQL010000122.1:0-5086 GCA_031400755.1 Pseudomonadota bacterium
CCCTACCCCCTTGCCCTGAAAAGATTGGTCCACGGCCAGCCTCCCGAGGACGACAACCGGGATAAGATCGGGCATGCTGCGACGAAACCGGCCCGGCGTTTCAGCTACAGCAACGGCACTCGACGCCAGAGCGTAATAGGCCACGACTCGCTGCCCCTCGCAGGCAACGAAGGTTCGAGATGCCCCGGAGGCCTGATTTTTCAACGCCCGACGCTTGAGCCAGACATCCAGGCTTTCCACGCCAGAGGTGAACGCCTCGATGTCGTGATGTGCGGCCAACGGCTCTGGCGGCGAAAGCGTCATGCCTTCTCCCAAGGCGCGGCGGTCTGCATCGTTTTACGCAAACGCTCATTGATACGGGGGGGCATATCCAGCAGAGCGAGAAATTTCACATAGGCTTCCGGGCTGGCCATGATGATCGACTGATCAAACAGCGCCTCTTCGGCGGCAACCCGCACCGCATCCAAAATAAAATTGGTACGATTCTTTCCTCTAATTTTGGCCGCGCGGTCGATAAAACTCCGCTCTTCCGGCTTGATACGGATGTTCAGCGTCTCACGCTTGCTCATAGCTTTACTCAATGTTGGCATAAAAAAGACCTCCTACGATTTTTATTCATTATAGCAAACCGTACTGTCATGGTCATTACATTTTTTGGCGACGAATTCCGGTGACACACTATCCTTGATTTGAGAGAAAAGGGGCACTGGACAGTGACGTGACAAAAATTGCCCCAGCTCAACGCCTCCCTGCGCTACTCCGATTCGTCAACGCCCGCTCAATGGCGTCGAGCACCTCATCGAGACGGGCACCGATGTCGTCTGCCAGAAAACGCAAGACGAGGTAGCCGTTTTCCTGCAGCAGCAGATCCTTGCGCCGATCGCGGCGGTAGGCCTCCGGCTCCAGATGCTGCGCGCCGTCGATCTCGATGGCCAGGCGCGTCTCAGCGGCAAGCAGATCGACCTCCATGCGGCCCCGGCCATCGAAAGGGATCGGCAGCTCCCCGTTCAGGCGAAATTTCCCCGTTGTCCGCGGCAGGGTCTCAAGCCTTTTGTACAGGAACGCCTCGCTGGCGCTGCGCGCACGATTTGCTCCCTCGGCATCGACTGCGACCTGCCGGGTGGCGTGCAGAAACAGGGTCGCGAGCGGCATCTCCACCCCGTCCCGAATCAACCGGCGGACACTGGCGGCGTAGTTCTGTTTCCAAAGCGGATCGACGGGCAGGGTCACCTCAGCCGGCCACCCTGGTACAGCGCTGGCCGGCAGTTGCACCGTGTAGCCGATCGCCTCGTATCCCCGGCAGCGCCGGTCGAACATCCTGGCCAGCATCGGCACGTTAAGGTCGGCGTAATCATATACCCGGACCTCGCGCTTGCGATCATGCAGGCGATGCAGCCGTCCGGCGTATTGGGCAATGGTCCCTCGCCATGACACCGGCAGGGCCAGAAACAGGGTGTCCAGCCGGGCGTCATCAAACCCTTCGCCGATATAACGGCCGGTCGCGAGCAATACCCGGTCTTCATTCTCGGGAACGGCTGCCAGTCGGGCCAGAACTTCTTTAAGCTTTTTCCTGCCCATGCCGCCTTGCAGGACAATCAGGTGGCGGACAAATGGGGCCAATCTTTCAGCCAGTTGAGCAAGGTGCTCGGTACGTTCCGTCAACACGACCGGCGACCGTCCTTCCCGGACCGCTGCCGCCACATCTTCACAGATCAGACGGTTGCGGGCCTCATCATTGATCAGCTCTCCGTACAGCTCCTGAAACTGAACCCGAACGTCAGGGCTTGCCTCCATAAGCGGTTGAAACCCGGTCGGGCGGACCAGCACCGTGTGGACAAATGGTCGCGCCAGGGCCTGTTTCCTCGGCTCGACGTGATAGCGCACCGGACCGCATTGCATGAAAATGATCGGATGATGACCGTCCTTGCGGGCCACCGTGGCTGAAAGCCCCGTGACAAACTTAGGCTTAGCGCGCCTGGCCACCAGCTCGAAGCTGCGGGCGGATAGATGGTGACACTCATCCACCACCAGATGACCGTAGTCGCCGACCCGGTCGTCAACGACGCCTTTGCGCACCAGGCTCTGGATAAGGGCCACGTCCAACGCGCCCGTCGCCTTCTTCCGGCCACCACCGATCCGGCCGATGGCATCAATTGGCAAACCCAGGAATGTCGATAGCCGCGCCAGCCATTGCTCCAGGAGCTGTCGGCGATGGACCAGCACCAATGTGTTGACGCCGCGCTGGGCGATCAGCCAAGCCGCCACCACGGTTTTCCCGAAGGCCGTGGTGGCGGACAGAACTCCAATGTCGTGGGCGGCCATCGCTTTGGCCGCGTCCTGCTGCTCGGGTCGCAACTCTCCTTGGAACGAAACCGGGAGCGGCTCACCATTGTAACGCTCGTCGCGGACGATAGTGCGGATTTTGAGTTCCGCAAGCACTCCTTTCATCTCCTCCAGACAGCCGCGCGGCAAACCGATGTGCTCTGGGTAATCCTCGGCGCAAGCGATGATCCGTGGCGTGCCGAAGGTCGGCAACCGCATGGCCTGGGCCTTATAGAATTCCGGGTTCTGAAATGCCGCGAGCCGCAGAAGGCGATTCTGCAGGCCAGGCGAAAGCTGTTCTTTTAGGAGGTAGATCTGGTCTGCGAGCACCAGATCCAGGCTCTCGGGCAGCCCGGTGAGCTTTGGTTCCCGGCGCCGGCGCGAGGGCGGTTCGGTCCAGGGTGCTGCGCAGTCTTCGTCGATCGGCGTCAGACGCACCCCGACCACCCGCCCCCTGGACTCCGCCTCAGCCACCACCTCTTCCGCCTGGGAGCGGCCGATTTTCCGGATGGTTACGAGATAGGCCCACTGATCGGGATAGGGGATAAGCCTTTCGTCAACGAACACGCTATTGCCATGCTCCCGGGACTGCTTTTGCAACGGCAGGGCGATGAGATTGCCAAAGCCGCCTTTGGGCAACGTATCTTGATTGGGCACAAAGCGGTCATAGGAGTCAAGCCCGACATCAGGTCGGCGCTCCATGGTCTCGGTGAGGATGTACGAAGCAAGCTTCCTTGCCAGCACCGCCGGAATCGGCTCAGCGAAGAACATCCATACATGCCCGCCGTTACCGGAACGCGACCTCTCCAAGGCTACCGGCAGATTCAGCCGTTGACAGGTCGTCAGGAAGGCTGTTGCATCTTCTTGCCAGCTCTCCTTATCAAAATCGGCGGCCAGCAAAAAACAGGTTTCGTCATGGAGCATCGGGTAGACGCCCATAACAAATGACTTACCGGCGTTGTCATGCCCGGATAGGTGCAGGCGGAGGACCTCATCCGTGACCGGGAGAAACCGTCGGTTGGGGCAATCGGCGCACCTCACGGCGCGCTTGTCGCACAGCCCCTTCACCCATTCGTTGGCGCAGGCCGGTTGGTAGCCGGACTTGCCAGTTTTCCGACTCTCGAAACGGCGGGGATAGACATCCTCGCGGCCGCGGAAAAGTGAGCGGAACAAGCTGATCTTCAGGGTGGATGACGAGTTATGATGAACAGTGTCCTCTACCATCGGCGGTCTCCGACTGAACTACTTACCGGCCCAGGCCAATAAGACTAAGGACGGCATAGGCCGCCAGCCAACCCAGACAGAAGTTGCGCGCCCTGACCGCCAACTCCTGCCTGTGCATCAGGACCAGGGCGACCACCAAGGCGAGAGGCCAGACAATACCGGCCCAGAAGGGTTGGATATAGCGCAGCAGTTCCTGGAGGCCCACAAAAAACCAGGGGCCATTGATGTGGAAGGCCCCGAGATGCTCCGGTTCCATCGGCGCCGCCACCAGCGCCGAGAAGCCGATCAGGGACAGGACGAGTGCCGGATGCTGCCGCCAACTCACCCGATAGCGCCGGACATGGTCCCAGGAGAGGACCAACCAGAGCAGGCCCAGACCGACCAGGTGATTGGCATAGACCCGTTTCATGCCTTCGTCGATCAAGGCCAACAGAAGCGAGTCAAGCAAACGGCCTAGCAGGGGGAAGGACAGCAGGATATTTTCGGCAATGATGCCAGCCGAACTGCCGGTGGCGTCTGCCCGTAAGATATAGCCGGTAAAGAGCAAGAGCAGCGCGGCGACCATGGAGAGGACGAGCGGCAACCAGCGTCTAAAGGTCAAGGTGGCAAGGCTCTTGTCAACAATGACGGCCAGGAAATGCACCAAGGCCAGCAAAAAAAAGAGCTGGCTGCTGTAAAAATGCAACGAACGCCAGAAGGCCCCGAACGGGACCAGGATATCAAGACTGCTGGCCGAATAATAAGGATGGGCCGGGTCGTATTGCAGGGCCACCACCACCCCGGACAAGAGCGACAGATAGAGGGCCACCATGCTCATGCCCCCCCAGCGGCCATCAACCAGAAACCTTCTGCCTATGCTGCCTGTCTGTTGGACCATCGCCAGTGCCTTGTCTGATTCCTCACCAATCGCCAATCTTACGCCTTTGCTCATCTTTACCAAAAAAAATCCCTGGCAGGAAGCACCTGCCAGGGATTTTTTTTGGTATGAATTGATGAAGGTCAGCCTAATGCGCTGCTGATAGTCTTTGACAATTTCTCGTCAATCGTCTGCGCGATCAGGCCATCGGTGACCTTGCCGCCTTCCTGGCGCAAGGTCTTGGTGACGTTGCCGAAGCCCATCCGCAGCTTGCGGTCGCTCACCAGATCTAGGGCCTTCTGAACCCTGGCCTTGGCCTCCTCAGGCGTCAAACCTTCGGCCTGGCCCAAGGGGCCAAGCGCCTTGACCTGCTGGGTGAACTCGGTGATCAGCTTCACAAAGCGCGGCGCCTCGGCGGCTGAGGCCCACTGCAAATTAAATCGTTCCGGACGGATGCCGACCTCGGTCAGCACCTTGTGCACAAGTCCGTTAACTCCCATAGCGTCGTAATTACCAACCTGGTAATGGCATTCGCCGAGTTGTCAGCCACCGGTGAAGATGGCGTCAGCCCCTTCAAGCAATCCTTTCATTATAAAGACCGGATCGAGCCGGCCTGTGCACATCACCCGAATGGTGCGCAGATTGGGCGGGTATTGGTAACGTGAGACGCCTGACGCATCGGCG
>JANNQL010000123.1:0-17561 GCA_031400755.1 Pseudomonadota bacterium
GTCCCGGTTCCAGATGACATCCCGCGGAAAAAACCACCCCATGTTCAAGGCCACGTCAACGCCGATCTTCTGCATGTCCGCCAACCAGGCGTACAATGCCCGCATTTTTAAGGAATCCCAATCCGGCTTCAGCCATGGCCCATCTCCCATGGCCCAGTCCGGACGGTAGAAAGTCCTGACCATGCTGACCCCAGACTCTTTGACCCTCGCCAATTCAAGCGCTCGAAGCGTATCCGTCATGCCCATCTCAAGGGACTCTGGAAAATAGGTAAAGCCGTGATAGACGGCGTTGACGCCAAGGAAATTGTCCTGGATCACCGTGTCGCGATCAACAGAGATGGTCTCCCTGGCCTGGGCAACGGTCGTCAAGGAAAAAGCAAGGACTATGATGGAGAGAATTATGTTCCGCATTGTTTTTGGGGAGAGATCAAGGAGATAATTGTAACTCAGAGATTGGCAGAAGACTTGCGCGTCCTGCCCTCGGCAAGGCAGAGAGCCGTCAAGAGACGTATCCAGTGCATCTGGGGTTGAATGATACACTATTTTTGCTGTTCCACAATGCCAAAACCGGCTTCGCTTACAACTTCAAGAAAAACCCTTGCCAATTTTTCCGATAATCAGTATATAGTCTGATTTTTAAAATTGAATCAAATCTAAGGAGTTTACCATGTCTAGAATGTGTGATTTATGCGGCAAGAAGCCCTCCACCGGCAATAACGTCAGCCACGCCCACAATAAAACCCGCCGCCGCTGGCTGCCTAATCTACAGACCGTTAGAGTCGCAACCGACAGCGGCAATGCCAAGCACGTCCGGGTCTGCACCCGTTGCATCCGTTCCGGCGCAGTTGTTAAGCCAGTTGTTAAGCCAGTCGTAAAACATTGATCCCGCTACACCCTTCTCGCTTCCAAAACCCCCTTCACATGCATTAGCCGCTGCAGGATGACCGACAGATGTTCTTTGTCGGTCACTTCCAGCACCAAATCGATTATTGCCTCAATGGATGTCTTGGAGGAATGCGCCTCGACATCCAGGATATCGGCATTCTCGGCCGTAACTTGATTACAGATTGCCACCAGCAAGCCCTTACTGTTATGGGCGATCACCTGGACTTTGACCTTATGACTGGCGGCATTCGTGGTCCAGCGCACCGACACCCGCCGGTTCGGGTCTGATTCCAGCAAATTACGGCATTCCGCCTTATGCACCGACACCCCCCGACCGGCGGTGATAAAGCCGCCGATGGCGTCGCCAGGCATGGGCAGACAGCAATTGCTGACCTTGACTAAGACATTGTCGATGCCATCAATATTGAAGATGCTCTGACTGGACTTTCTGGTCTTGGTAACCTTGACCGGCACCGACTGCTGTTCGATCTCTACGACCTCTTCCTGCTGTTTCGCCCGCTCCTCTTTGATTTGTTCAAACGGCTTAAAGGCCTCAGCCAAGGCCTGCATGGCAATCCGGCCACTGCCGATCTTGCGCAACAAATTTTCCAGGCTATTGCAGCCCAATTTTTTAAGGATCTCCCGCTCATCGCCGGACTTGACGATGCGCTTGAGACTCAGATTGTGCCTCTTCAGCTCCCGTTCGCAAATCTCACGCCCCGCCACCAGAAAGCGCTCCTGCTCCTCCTGCATCAACCAATGCCGGATCCGGCCCTTGGCCCGGCTGGTCTTTACCAGTGCCAGCCAGCCCTGATTCGGATGCTGGCTCGGCGAAGTAATGACCTCAACCACATCCCCGTTCTGAATCTCGTATTTCAACGGCACGATCCGGCCATTGATCTTGGCGCCGGTGCAACGGTTACCGACCTGGGTGTGGATGCTATAGGCAAAATCAAGGGGCGTACTTCCAGTCGGGAGCTCCTTGACGTCACCGTTCGGGGTCAGGGCATAGACCTCGGCGTGGTCCAACTCCATCTTGACCGCGTCCAGAAACTCACGGGAGTCATCAACCTCTTGCAGGCTCTGCACCAATTGCTTCAACCAGTGAAACAGCCGGGCGTCCTTCTGGGAGACGGGAGAGCCTTCCTTGTAGGCCCAATGGGCGGCAATGCCGTCGTTGGCCACCTCATCCATGTCCTTGGTGCGGATCTGGATCTCCATAAAATCCCCATGCGGCCCGACCACCGAGGTGTGCAACGATTGATAGAGATTGGCCTTGGGCGTGCTGATAAAGTCCTTGAAACGACTGGCAATCGGCCTCCAGAGGGCATGGACGATGCCCATGACCTCATAGCACTCGCCAACGGTGGCGACGATGACCCGGAAGGCGACCTTATCATAGACCTTATCGATGGAGATGTTCTGGGCGATCAGTTTGCGGTAGATGCTGTAGAGGTGTTTGGGACGACCAAGGATAATGAAATCCTGTAGACCATTTTCACGGAGTTTGGCGTCCAAGATGCGCTTGATCTCGTCGACAAAATTCTGCCGGTCCTGCAGGGACAGCTCGATATGGGAAGCGAGAGAGGCGTATTCCTCAGGATTTAAGTACTGGAAGGCCAGGTCTTCCAGCTCCCGTTTGATCCAATCGATACCAAGACGGCTGGCCAAAGGGGCGTACAGGTCGCGGGTGTCCTGGGCCAATTCCCGCTGCCGGGCCGGCTCAACAAAGGCCACCGTCTGCATGTCGTGCAGATGGTCCACCAGCTTGACCAGGAGCACCCGGATGTCGGTGGACATGGCCAAGAGCATCTTCTTGACGTTCTCGGCCTTATAGTCCAGGCGGCTCAGGAACTGAATATCGTTGATCTTGGTGGCGCCGCTGACAATCCGCGCCACATCAGGCCCAAAGATCTCGGCCATCTCCACCTCAGCCGACTTAGGCCGACCGCGCAAGGCCTTGTGCAAGAGGCCTGAGATCACCGTATGGATGTCAAGCCGCATGGTGGCCAGAATCTTGGCCACTGCCAGCGGATGGGAGATATAGGACTCGCCCGACATCCGCTTGGCGTGCTTTTCATAAACGACAACGGCATAATCATAGGCCTTCTTGAGCAGCTCGCCGTTTTTTTCCGGCATGTATTCGCCGACCAGGGCTATGATTTCATCGATGTTGGGCATGGGCAGGTGTGGTGTGCTGGGTTTAAGGGCCTTAGAATTTATAAAAATACCATTTTTTTTCCGTCATGCCAGCATGCTTCTAGCTGGAATGACGGACGTTTCGAGAACTGGCAAACACGGTATATCAACAATTGCTGGGTCCCTAAGGGACTAGAAGATGCTGATCACCTGGCAGACGAAACGACGTTGTTACATACACTGCGCAACCATCTGCACTAAAGTATCAACGGCCTCGGCCAAGGGCAGTTCAGTGGTCTGGCCATCCTGACGCTGACGGATCTCCACCATGCCGCCATCGGCCAAGCGCTTGCCAACGGTCACCCGGATCGGGATACCAAGCAGGTCGGCGTCCTTGAATTTACTGCCCGGCCGCTCGTCACGGTCGTCAAGCAGGACATCGATCCCCTTGGCCTGCAACCCTTGATAGAGGGCCTGCGCCGCTTGGGTGATGTCGCCATCAGTAAAGCCTAGGTTCAAGATGATCACCTGGAACGGGGCGATCGGCAGCGGGAAGATGATGCCGTCTTTGTCGTGGTTCTGCTCGATGGCCGCCGCCATCACCCGGCTGACGCCAATGCCGTAGCAGCCCATGATGAATGGCTTTTCCTGGCCGTCGCTATCCAGGAACCTGGCGTTTAGGACCTCGCTGTAGGCAGTGCCGAGCTTAAAGATGTGGCCGACCTCAATGCCGCGGGTCAACTCCAGCTCGCCGCCGCAGAGGGGGCAACGGTCGGCTGCGGTGACCATGCGCAGGTCGGCGATTTTCTCTATCGTGAAGTCACGGCCCAGGTTGGCGTTGACATAGTGGAAATTTTTCTCATTGGCGCCGCTGGCAAAGTTCTGCATGGCGGTGATGGCCAGATCCGCCACTACCTGAATCTTCAAGCCAATCGGCCCCAGATAGCCGGTGGGCACCCCGGTCGAGTCAAAGCACTCCTGATCGCTGGCCAGTTCGACCTCGCTTGCGCCCAGCAGATTCTTGAGCTTGACCGGCTGCACCTCATGGTCGCCGCGGAGCAAGACCGCCACCGGTCGGCCATCGGCCATATAGACCATGGTCTTGACCAAGTCGCGCTGGGCAATCTGCAAAAACTCGCAGACCGCCTCCACCTTGCGCTTGCCAGGGGTCTCGACCTTGGCCAGGGCCTTCTCCGCCGCCCTCTCGGCAAGGGCCGGGGCCGCGCAGGCCGCCTTCTCCAGGTTGGCGGCATAGGCGCACTGCTTGCAAATAACGATGGTGTCCTCGCCGGTCTCGGCCAGGACCATGAACTCGTGAGAAAAACTGCCGCCGATAGTGCCGGTGTCCGCCTCCACCGCCCGGAAGCGCAGGCCACAGCGGGCGAATATCCGGTGATAGGCGGCCTTCATGGCCTCGTAGGAGGCGTCAACGCCCTCTTCGGTGGCATCGAAGCTGTAGGCGTCCTTCATGATGAACTCACGGCCCCGCATCAGGCCAAAACGGGGTCTGATCTCGTCCCGGAACTTGGTCTGAATCTGATAGAGGTTGACCGGCAGGCCCCGGTAGGAGTGGATATTGTTCCGGACCAAGTCGGTGATGACCTCCTCATGGGTCGGCCCCAGACAGGACTCGCGGTCATGGCGGTCCTTGAAGCGCAAGAGCTCCGGCCCGTACTTCTGCAAGCGTCCGGACTCGGCCCAGAGGTCGGCAGGCTGCACCATGGGCAGCAGCACCTCCTGGGCGCCGGCGGCGTTCATCTCCTCGCGGACGATTTTCTCGATCTTGCGCAGGGTCATCAGCCCCAAAGGCAGGTAGGAGTAAACGCCGCTGGTCAACTTGCGGATAAAGCCGGCCCGCATCAACAGCCGATGACTGACGACATCGGCCTCGGCCGGGTTCTCTTTCAGGGTGGGGATCAGGAGTTTGGTAAAGAGCATATGGGTTGTCTTGGGTATGAGTTTAGGGGGTTATTCGGTTTTAAGTTGAAGTTGGATATTCCTATCGCCTGAATTGGCTTAATTTTTGTGTCAAATAGTCCCCGTCCAACATCCGTGGGGACTCAGTCCAGTCCTTGCTTGACAAGGGTTGAGCAGATTCCCCTCCCCCCTGGCGGGGGAGGGCTAGGGTGGGGGAGAAGGTGGCCGCTGCCCGGCAGGTTGCTCATTCACCCACCCCCCAACCCCCTCCCGTAAAGGGAGGGGGAGTTTCCTGCAAAATTTTTAACCGACTGCAGATCATGCCGTTTGTCAACGCCCGCAAAGGTTGGGCCGATGCACTCAAAAAAACTCAAGTTGGAGCGGGACGGCTACTCGTTGTGCCCAAATAACCTCTTGAGCAGTGACCTGTTTTTCCGCGCGAACGAATCTCTGGTGCGCATACACATCTCGCGCAGGCTGATCGATTCCACTCGCAGGCGGGTACCAAGCTCCTCAACCCCTTCTAGGTTCCTCAAATTCAGTAGCGCTCGCAGCTCAGGGTCCTTCTGAACCTTACGGCGAACATCGATCTCGCGCACCCACTTTTTTGCCAAGGATACGACGAACTCCGCGTGATCAAGGTACGCTGTTGGAAGCTGATGAAAAAATGACTCTCGATCAATAATGTTCTGACAATTTTCGACGCAGTAAAGCACATCACTTCCCGTTGCATCGATTGTTAATCCGTCGATCTCCTTGAGACGTTCTATTGCTTTTTCCAAGACATCGGCGAACCCGGACAAGGTTAGACTGACCATGTTTGCAGCCCGCGCCTCCAACTCAAGCTGCTCCAGTCGCCGATCTCGCTTGTCGCGTCTCGCAATCCAAAGCGCAACTATGACCGCTGCTAAGGTGGCGAATGCCGCTGCGACAGTGGCTATTGCCGAAATAGCGTCCCAATCGAAGGCATAGCCTCTCCCACAAAGCAGCTCTGGCAAAAAGTTCAAGTGCATCCGCAGTTACGCTCCTGATTCACTGGCCCAATATTTAGGTGTCCCCATCTTCAGAAGGGCTATGCTCCCCCACCCGCCAAGCGCTCTTTCTCCATCCTCTCCAGTTCCGCCGCAAAGACCGCAAACAACTGCCCTTCCGGCACCTTCTTGTAGAGTTTGCCCTTCTTAAATAGGATGCCCATGCCGTTGCCGCCGGCCAGACCCAGGTCGGCCTCCTTGGCCTCGCCGGGGCCGTTGACCACGCAGCCCATGACCGCGATCTTGAGGTTGGTCTTCATGTGCTGGATATAGTGTTCGACCTTTTCCGCCAGGCCGAAGAGGTCGATCTGGCAGCGGCCACAGGTGGGGCAAGAGATCAGTTCCGGGCCGCGATGGCGGATGTGCAGGGCGCGCAGCAGTTCAAAGCCCACCCGGATCTCCTCGACCGGATCACGGGTCAGGGAGATGCGGAAGGTGTCGCCGATGCCGTCGTTGAGCAATATCCCCAAGGCGACGCTGGATTTAACTGTCCCCGCAATCAGGCCGCCAGCCTCGGTGACGCCTAAATGGAGCGGGTAATCGCATTGCGACGACAGCTCACGATAGGCCGCCACCGTGGTCATGGCGTCAGACGACTTGATGGATATCTTGATCTGCTCAAAGGCCAATTTCTCAAGCAGCGCCACATTACGGAGGGCGCTCTCGACCAGGGCCGTAGGCGTTGGGTGGCCGTGCTTGGCCAGGATGTCCTTCTCGACGGAACCGGAGTTCACCCCCACCCGGATCGACACCCCATGCTGTTTGGCAGCAGCCACCACCTTGGCCAGTTTGCCTGCCCCGCCGATGTTGCCGGGGTTGATCCTAATCGCCTGGGCGCCATGCTCCATGCTGGCGATGGCCAGGCGGTAATCAAAATGGATGTCGGCGATCAAGGGGATGGCGATTTGTTCACGAATCTTACGCAAGGCAAGCGCCGCCTCCTGATCAAGCACCGCCACCCGGATAATCTCGCAACCCGCCTGCTCCAAGCGATGAATCTGAGCGACCGTGGCCGCGACATCCCTGGTATCGGTGTTGGTCATCGACTGCACCGCAATCGGCGCATCCCTGCCGATCAGTACCGTGCCAACCTGTATTTGCCTTGTTATTCTACGTGTGATCATGGCCCGCCAATATAATAAACTGCCGCTCGTTTTGCACGACATTTACCGGGACGATTCAGGTTATCGGCGATCGCTTGGCCAGTGTCGAGTGCGGCGAAGCGTTGCCCCACGCCGGGGAGATATGTGCCGTGGTTCAGCTCCGCTCACCAACCGGGTCCCGCCCTTCGACTCGGCTCTGGGGCCGTGGCCGCTCCCGGTGGGGTTTCGAAGGGCCGGTGAACCGAGCGCCATTCCCCATCAAATAAGTTGACAGCGAAGCCGGGTTTCGCGTACTTATCCACAGACCATCAACAACTTTTGCCAGCAGGCAACCCGTTCGCCAACAGGACTCGATCACCTTCCATGCCCGACTCGTCCCAGCCCACCGCAGGTCTCGACACAAAGCTCTACCTGGGCGCGGTCCTGACCCTGACCATCCTCTGCCTATGGCCGATTTGGGGCCTCGAGTTCCCCCCCCTGCAAGATTACCCGCAACACCTCTTCCTGGCCCATGTCAATGCCACCTACAACAACCCGGCCTATAATTGGCCGCAGTACTACCTGGCCGATCTCAAACTTGGGCCCTACGCCTTATTTTATCTCATTGTCGCCGGACTCGACAAAATTACGTCGATCACCATGGCCGGCAGACTGTATTTATCGTTATATATCGGCCTACTGACCGGGCTCGCCATGGTCTTACTCAAAAAAACGCCATATAACCGCAATCCGCCTTGGGGCAGCCTGCTGCTCTTTCCTCTGGCCTTCCATCAGATGTACTTTATGGGGTTCACCAACTTTCTGCTGTCGGTGCCGCTCCTGGCCTTCGCCGTCCTTGATCACCAACGCTTCAAAAGCCACCCGCCATCAGCCTGGGCCTTTTGCCGCCAGGCCGCCATGGTCCTGCTCTTGTTGCTTTGCCACCCCTACACCATCCTGGTCTATATCTGCCTGACCGGGGCCAATGCCATCCTGCCGGAGGCTAACGGGCCACGTCACAAATCCGCCTTTATCCCGCCGGCCGTAACCGCCGCCCTTTTTCTAATCTGGTATGCCACCGCCCTACCCGGCAACCATGGCAAGATGCCCCTACTGTGGTGGCCATGGCAGGAAACACTCCGTTATTACCTCCTGGTGTTCACCGGCATGCGCTGGACAGACGGCATCAACTGGCCAACACTCTCGACTTGGCTCGCTGCCTCTGCCATCATCCTTTTTGGCGCCATCCGAGCCGCCAAGACCGGAGTCACCTTCCCCAAACGGGCCGCCCTCGCCTTTGCGCTGACCACCCTGGGCTTTTTCGCCCTGCCGTTCTGGGCCGGGCAATATTCCTATTTCAATCTGCGGATGGCGTCAATCTCCTACCTCTTCGCCGCCATCCTGGCCGGATTTTGCAGCCTGCCAACTCGAGCCGGACTGGGGCTTGCCGCCATTGCCGCCTTGCTGATCAGCCAATCAATCTTCATGCAGAGCGCCATATCCCATGAGACTGCCGAGATCAAACCGCTCCTCTCAAGCATGACAGCCAACGCCACCATCCTGCCGATCACCTTCAAAACCGAATCCGCCATACTCGACCGCCATTTCTTCCCGGAGGCCCATAGCCATGATCATTTTTACTACCACCTGCTGGTGGGCGGCGGCGCCAGTCCCAGCCTCTTTCCGAGCCCCATGCTGCCGGTCCGCTTCCAGCCGGGCCTCGATCTGCCGCTGGCCACCCATGGTTTTTCTTGGCAGGAACAGGGCGCCAAATATGATTATGTCCTGACCCGCGGCGCACCGGCTGAATTCCCCCCATTCATCCGCCGCTACGCCCCTTTGGTCAGCCAGTCCGGGGCCTGGCTCCTCTTCAAAAACAATCGGAAAAAATGATACGCATCCCAAGCATTCAGCAACAGCCCAGCTGTCTCTCGTCCCTGCCGATCATCCTGGTCCTGGCCACTGTCGGCCTTTTAGTCGTCTTCCCGGTACAGGATTTCGACATCTTCTGGCATCTCGCCAACGGCCGCGCCATGCTGGAGCAGGGGCGCATCATCAACCAGGAAATCTTTTCGTTTACCGCAAACGACAAGCATTTCAGCAACCACGCCTGGCTGGCCCAGATCATCCTTTTTTTGATCTTCAAGACCCTGGGGCCTAACGGCCTGATCGCCGCCAAGGTCTTGATCACCACCGCCATTGGCGCATGCCTCTGCTGGTTTGGCCGCAGGCAGGGCCTCTCAACGCTAGTCGCCGCCCTCATCTGCCTGCTGGCTTTTGGCGCCTCCCTCTTTCGCTATGTTGAGCGGCCGGAACTCTTCTCCTCGCTGTTTCTGGTCATGACCGGCGCCCTGCTCTTCGCTTCCCGATCTAACACCCGCAACACGAAGATGCTCCCTGCCCTGCCGATCATCATGGTGCTCTGGGACTTCATGCACGGCGCACTCTACGGGGTGATCCTCCTGGTCGCCTTCATGCTTGGCGAGACCCTTAAAAGCCTTCTTCCGGCCAAGGTCGAGACCACCTACCCGCCGATGCCGCAAAAACAATTCAAAGCCCTCTGGCTCTGGGTCGGAATAACGCTCTTGCTGATGCTGATCAGCCCCTATGGCCTCCGCACCTACGACATCTTTTACGAATTTATGAACAACAACCTGATGACCTCGATGACTGCGGAGTTCCAGCCGACCACCCTGGGTGAACAACCGCTGTTCTGGGCGTTGCTGGCCCTGACCCTCGTCAGCATCCTGGCGGCCGGCCGCCAACTTGATCTCACCAGTCTTATCGTCTTGGCCCCCTTCACCGGCCTGGCCATCCGCTACGTCAGGGGCATTGGCCCCTTCAGCCTGGTGGCGGCGCTCTTGCTTGCAGTCAACCTGGCCCCGCTCATGGCAAAAATATCATCTCTGCCAAACGCAAAACAACGCCTGAACATTCTCCTCATCGTCATGCTCGGCGCCGGGTTGAGTTACGCAACCTATTATAAATTCTCGCCAACACCGCGCTATGACTCTCTGGGGCTAGGCATCAGCGCCGATGCCTTCCCTGTCGGTTCGGCCCGCTTCGTCCAAGCGGCCAAGCTTACCGGCAATATGTACAACACCGATCGCTACGGCGGCTATCTGGCCTATTATCTTTTCCCGGAACGGAAAATATTTCACTACAACCACCACATGCTCTTTAACGCCCTGGAACGCTATGTTCATAAACCGGAAAGCCGGGCAGGGTGGCGGATCAATTACGCGATTATCGGCAGATCGGACGAGTGGGATATGTTCACCAAAGATGGCTTCGTCCCGGTCTACTGGGAAGCGACCGGGGCGGTTATGATCAAAAAAACCGACGAAAATCGAGAAGTTATCAAACGCTACGGCATCCGCTACTTCTCGCCGGTCATGGCTCGGGATGAATTCTACCAACAGGCCAAAAATCCCGCCATCATGCCTGTCCTGGCCCGGGAGATCAGCGATTATCTGGCCCAGCGCGAGGACCATGAGAAGGCTGGCATCCTGGTAGACATGCTCACCAACCAGTCGATCATCCCCGCAGTGACAAGCATAGAACTCCTTGCCCGCGCCGAACCGTACAACTCCAAAAGCCCAAAACTTGCCGCCAGCCTTGGCGCCCTTTACTACCAACAAGGCCAACCCGAACCGGCGGCAAAACACCTTGAGGCCGCACTCACTCTCGACCCAAGCCAAATCGCCGCCCGTTTCAGTCTGGCCTACCTCCTTTATGATCAGCAAAAATTTGAGGAGGCCGCCAAGCACTTCAATAAAATTCTGAAGATAAATCCACGCCACCCTGACACCATCTACGGATTAGGGCTCTGCTTGTCACAATTAGGCCGCACCCAGGAAGCAAAACGCACCTTTGAGGACTATCTTGATATTGTCCCTGACGGCCCCTGGGCCGAAAAAGCACGAAATTTTATTGCCGGCCTCCCGGTTGGCAGTTGATTAAACGTATTGATTATATTACTGTATGACCGTGTTTATTTATTCATCGACGTATTCTACTGGAAAGCTTGCCTAGTGCGCAAAATCTCCAGGCGAATGCAACTTTAATCAGACATTAGCAACCAGTTCACGAGCCAATCAAACAGCAACAAACTTCAAAGCCACCGTATATGAACCACAAATCCGCCGACAGCACACCCCGCAACAAAAAAGTCTTGATTGTTGATGATGAGGCCCTTATTCGTTTCGGCCTTGAAAAATTTGTCAAACAAGAGGGGTACTCGACGGTCTCTGCTGGCACTGGCAAAAAGGCCTTGGAACTCATCGAAGACCAGGACCCTGACATCGCCCTGCTGGACTTGAAGCTACAGGACTCAATTGACGGCCTTGAGCTGTTAAGCATCATCAGAAAGACCAGGCCGAAAATAGTCTCGGTCATGATCAGCGGTCAGACCGAAATCCATGGCGCGGTGCAGGCCATGAAACTCGGGGCCCGCGATTACCTTGAAAAGCCCATTGATTTTGACAAATTAAAGGCTGTCCTCGACTCTATTTCTCAGGAGCTTGATTGCACTGGCGAGGACGAAGCCACCTCCGACATTGATCTTGCCTTTGCCAGCGACAAGATGAAAAAGGTGGTGTCCATCATGAAAAGATTGGCGCTCAAGTCCGACCTCACCATTCTCATCATGGGAGAATCCGGCACCGGCAAAAACTATCTGTGCCAGAAAATCCACGAAATGAGTTCCCGCCACGATGCCCCCTATGTCCAGATCGGCTGCTCCAATATCCCGGACCATCTGATAGAAAGTGAATTGTTTGGCTATGAGAAAGGGGCCTTCACCGATGCCAAGGCCTCAAAAAAGGGCCTGATCGAGGTGGCGGAGGGCGGCACAGTCCTGCTTGATGAACTGGGAGACATGCCGTATCAATTTCAGACCAAAGTCCTCAAACTCTTAGAGGAACGCTGTTTCAGGAGAATAGGGGGGCTGGAGGACACCCAGGTGGACATCAGGATCCTGGCCGCCACCAACCGTGACTTAAAACATGAGGTCCAGGACAAAAAATTCAGACTTGACCTCTTTTACCGCTTGAATATCGCTACCATCGAACTGCCGCCCCTGCGCGAACGACCCGAAGACATCGCGGTCCTGATCAGCAGTTTTCTCAACATTTTCTGTAACAAGTATGGCGCTGGCAGTAAGACTATCAGCCAGGATGGCATGGCAATCTTGATGTCATATCCATGGCCCGGAAACGTCAGACAATTGAAAAACCTGGTGGAGAAGCTGGTCGTACTGTCGGACGACGAAGAGATCACTGCCGCCGAGATTAACGAAAACCTTGACGCCGCCCCACCCAATGTCCCCGGTAGCCAGGAAGCCCACCTGTCCACCACAGCCAATACCACCCCAGCCGAACCCGCCTTGCCGGACGACTTGTCCCTGGAAGCCATGGAGGAACGATTTATCCGCCGTGCCTTGGAGAAGACCAACAACAACCAGCGCAAGGCCGCAAACCTCCTCAACATCTCACGGGACGCCCTGCGCTATCGCCTCAAAAAGATGCAGATTTCGATCAATGATGATGATGAATAGATTAATGGCTATTTTTTAATTCTCCCAGAAGGCCTTCGAGTTGCTTTATACGGGCTAAGACCTCTGGTGGTGGCGGTGAGGATGAATATTTGATGAATTCGGTGTAATACTGAATCGCCAAACGGAAGTTGCCTAATTTGTCCTCCGTCATACCTATATTGTATAGTGCCAAAAAATTATCTCGATTTTCTTGATACGCCTCATTCCATGCCTGTTTTGCCTCAAGCAGTCTGCCGAGCATAAAGTAACAGTTCCCAAGGTTATTCAAAGCCGGTGAATTCCAACCCTTCCCTTTAATTTCCTTTTCAAGGGTGGAAGCCTTTTTAAAAAATGGGATGGCTTCCATGTATTTCTGTTTTTTTGCCAATAACATCCCCATTTCATAATGAACCATAATTGACGATGGGGACTTCACGATATTATCCTGCCAAAGGCTTTCTTCGCTACCCCAAACGTTATTCCTTTCGATAGTCGTAAAAAGAAGGCCTATAATGACCGGAATCGCAACGGCAATCAGCGCCAGAGGGGTCGCCTTTCGACCGGCTGCACGTTCCCCCAGGATGGTTACCATCGCTACGATTGCGATAATGACGCCGACACTCGGCAAATACATTCTATGTTCGAATACTAGGTCTGAGAGGACTAAAACCGAAGATTCTATAGCCAGGGTCAGATAAAACCAACAGACTCCAACGGCGACAAGAGTCCACGCGGCGGCAGCCTGCTTTCTTAGACTATTACCAAGCATATGCAAGGCGCCGCCAATAAGAACTAGGTGCAAAAACAAAGAGGGGCCGACAACGGTATTCCAAATGGTTTTGTAAGATGGCATATCGTATATGAGACGCTGGCCAACAGGGAAAATTATTAGGCGGAGGTATGTGACTACAACCCTAAACTGGGTATACAAATATTCAATCCTGCTATACGGCTCTTTAGTAACGGCGTTGCTCGCCAAAGATTGCTGGACTGGTTCGAGACTTGAGCCATTGCCAAGAGACAGCCCAATATTTGCCATAACCAAGAAAAATGGCATAACATAGAGCATCCGCTTCTTGCACCCACCTTCAAAAAGTACAAATTCCAGAGCCAAAATCGAAACAGGAAGCGTAACCGAATTTTCCTTTGTTCTGGAGGCGAGCAGGCAGAAAAACAGGGACGCCAGGTAAAAGACTGTAGCCCGCCTATTTATTTTCCATGTGGTGAACACATTGGCACCATGACAGGAGAGTCTAGCAAATCCGTAGCAAACAATGGCCCCAACATAAAACAGGGCGCAGAGCATTGCCGTTCGTTGCCAAATATAAGTCACCGCCGCGGTTTGTATCGGATGGACGGCAAAAATCGCCGCGACAATCAGACTGAAAGCAGGGGCGCTTCTTGCGAGGGCACTGTTGCCAAGGGCCGGCGTCTTTAACAACATGATCAAAAGGAAATAGACCGCCCAGGCGGTCAGAGTATGACCCAAGATATTGAACGCATGGTAGCCAGGTAGATCAAGTTTGTGCAGGGCATAGTTACAGGCGAAGGTGAGGAAAGCAACGTACCGCATCTTAAAAGATTTATACTCAAAATGCCCCGTAAACTGTCTCGCTGTCCACGGTTTCAAAAAGTAGCGGAGATCATGAGTGATGGGATTTCCGACAATCACCTCCCGGTCATCAAGCACAAACGGGGAATGCAGCGTGTTCGCGTAAGCAGCAAGACATAAGAGTCCGATTATAAAAAGATGGAGCAGTTCAGAAGGAATACGGCTGGTCATCTACGTTCCTCTTTATAATGCTACATGCCGACGGTTTTTTGGTCCATGCAGGTAATACCAGATCTTGACCATTTCATAGATGGCCACCACAAAGTCCCGAGCCTTCAATTTCGATCCCGGCACATCCACCCACTCGGTCAAGGGATATTCGCAGGCAATATCGGCAAGCGCTCCCCCACCCTGATCCTTCGAAAGAAGGATATAACGGGCCAGAATCTCGACATCAAAAATCCAGCTCACCGTAAACGGCTTGGCGAAGACCAGCCGCAAGTTCTGGGTATTGGCAAAGAGTTTGGCCCCACACTGGGTGTCGTAGATGGTCAATCCCAAGGTAATACTGGCCAGCGTGGCAAATATCCGCCCTAGATAATGCCGAGCAGGCTGCCTCTTGATCCGGCGGCCAAGCAGGCGAATCCGGGCGCCCAGTATCATTTGGCAATGCGAGGCCAGCAGCAGGGCGCAAAAATTATTAATTTCAGCAAGCGGCGTCGCCAGATCGGCATCCCAAAAACCAATTGCAGCATAGTCCCCGGCAAATGCCTTGATGAACCCTTCCCGCACTGCCCCGGCCTTACCCAAATTCTGCGGCATATGGACGGCGGAGAACTGCCGGGGCCGCTGGCCGCACAAATCATCAATGGTCCGCCCCGTGCTGTCAGTGCTGCAATCATTCACAAAGATAAAATGAATGTCCTCATGCTGCCTGGCATAGTCGAGAAAGTCGCGCTGCGGTAAACGCGACTCTTCATTATAGCAGGGAATAATTATCGCTGTGTCTCGCATACGGCCCAAACCGTCAGCCCAGGGACACTGATCCCCATCCTGCCCAACCAGAGCAGCAAAAGATTGTCCGTGTCCAAAAGCACTTTAATTCCTTTAGTCAAAAAACGGCCATAGCGCCAATGACCGATGCCCGGTGCATTATCAGCTACGCCCAAGAGCTTTTCTGCCAGGACGGTCAAACCCCTAACCGGCAGCAGCAGTCCGAAGAGATAGCCAGAACTGACAACCCGCAGCCCAGCCCTGCCGAGGACCTGCTCGAAACTACGCAGACTATAGCGCCGATGGTGTTTAAGAAATATATCGTGTGAAGAAAACAGGGGCTGAAAGGCCGGGACTGTGCAAAAAAACCGGGCGCCAGGCGCCGCAAACCGTGCCATCGTCTCCCGCAAAAAGGCCACATCGTCCTCGACATGCTCCAAGACATCAAACATGGTGACCAGTCCATAGGCCTTCCCTGCCAAGGATTGATAGGAGTTATGGAATTTGAGCCGGGGCCGCTCTTTGGAAAACGCCGCCAACTGCTCGGCAGACAAATGAATATCAACCGCATCAATTGCAGCAGCCGCTCCAGGGCAAAGGGCCTCAATCAGAAAGCCATCGCCGCAGCCGAGGTCAAGTACCGTCGCCCCGGGCAGCAATACCCCGTAAGTCTCGGCAATTGTCCGCAAGGCCTTGACTCGGGCCAACTCCCAAGGGTGCCGATTAGCAATTGCATGCTGGGTCTCTCTGAGGTCCATTAGTCCCTTTCTGGTTTGCTTGCGACAACTTGTGAGCGAAAAAAAGCGGGGCCCAGTGCCAGAAATGAGCTACAGCCAACAGGGACTTATCCCCCTCAATGAGGGACTGAAAATAGTCCTGTTTATCTGGGCTGGGGGAGATGAAGTCTGGCGGAAAACCCTTTGGCCTCCTGCCTGTTTTTTTTTGCTCAGGGGTAGGAATAAGTGGCGCTACCGTCATGCGTGACGCCATGACAGACCAAAGTACACTTCCCCGAAAAGGTGCCGGTGTCGTTAAAGATAGGATAGGTCTGGCCGCTGACCGGCCCCACCACGGTGGTCTCAAAATTGATGAGGTTGGTATGGTCGCCGGAAATATGCGCCTCGTCATAGATGCCATGGGGATCGTGGCAGACCGAGCAGGGAGTCCCACCGAAAAACATCAAATGGTGACTGTGTCCACCCCGACCACCACCTTGACCACTTGCATTTTTTTGGAACGAGGCATCACTTAAAATGTTGTCACGATCATGACACAGATAGCACAGGGCGTAGATGGCAAATTCTTCAGCAGAGCCAATATTCATCTCATAGCGTTGGCGCAGGATCGGGCTGTACAACGAACCGTGGGGCCCATTGGGACCAGTGCCACCGACCTTGGTGCTGCGGTCACTGTCATGGCAGTCGGTGCAATAGATGACACTACTGGCGTTGAGTGCGGGCTCAGACTGGCTTGGCAGACTTGGCACCATACTGTTCCGTCCGATGCCAACCACCGGATGGAAGGAAGGTGTCAGCCCCAGGTTGGCCGGGTCAAAGACCAGCCGCTTATTCACGACATTTAAGACCCGGCTGACGATAAGGGCGCCAACATCCGAGTCCCCGTGGCACTTAAAACATATTTCATATTCAAATTGAGCGGTCGTCACCGCTGACCCCACCCTGTCAACGCCGGAGACTCCCTGCAACCGGCCATTGACCAAGGGGGCCTGGGCCACGGCGCCAGTGACCCCATGTTGATCATGACAATCCTGGCACTCGACATGCCCAGATAAGGCAGTGACGTTTTCCGTGGGGTCATGCCCCTGGCCACTGATGTCGCCAATGACGGCCAATTCCAGATGATGCCGAGATTCCTTCAGAAACTCAGCCGCGACATTCGTGCTGCCTACCTGGCCATTATGGCACTTCAGAAGACAATTATCCTCTTCCGGCAGAAACTTCATGAGCCGTTGCGGACCACCGGCGTTATGACTGACATGACAATTTTCACAACCATTCTCCGCCACAGTATGCCGCTGATTGATAGGCTCGACCTTGTTATTCCATGGCCAGGGGTTAAAGCTGGGGTCGCTACCGTTCCAAGTGGCATCAGAGGTGGCATGGGTGGAAGCACCCCAGCCCCCAACGTTATGGCAACGAGTGCACAACCCGGAATTCTTATTGCTAACCGCCAGAAATTGACCATTACTGTTATCGTGGGGGTCATGACAGGTCGTACAATGGATGGCATATCCCGAATAAATCAACAGATCATCAGGAAGGTTGGCCTTCAACTCAGGATCGAAGGGCAAGGCGTCATTGTACGAAAAAGAAAAGGGATGATCGTTCCGCAAGTCCGTGCTAAGGCCTGTAGAACGACCAGTCAGCTCACGCGTCATGGCAATTCCACCGGAAACGCTCAAGACC
>JANNQL010000124.1:0-19737 GCA_031400755.1 Pseudomonadota bacterium
GTCCTTGAGCAACCTCTTCATCAGGGCGACCATGACAATGGTGGCGGTCATGTTGTCTAAGATGGCAGACAAGAAATATGAGATGAAGCCGATGATCCAGAGCAGGCTCGCGAGCCGGGTGGCCTTGAGGCGTGAGGTGATGACCTCGAAACCGCCGTGGGAGTCGGTCACCTCAACGATGGTCATGGCACCGATCAGGAAGAAGACGATGGCGGCAGTCTCGGCCAGCTTTTCGGTCAACTGTTTTGATACTTCATGCACGCCTAAGGGGCTGGCCAAGGAATACAGCGTCCACATAAGGCCGGCCGCGATCAGCGCCGAGGCCGACTTGTTGATTTTTATGGGGTGCTCAAACGCGATCAGCGCGTAGCAGAGCACAAAGACAACTGCGGTCATGGTCATCATAGGTTGAGTCCTTTGTCCCCATCCGGGGATTGCACAGAGTCGGCGGCAATGCCGACCCATCCAGCACTGGTATCTATTCCCCTTGATATTAAATAGTTATAGGGTAGGTTGTTTTCATAAACCACCAAAACGAGCAAATTATACAGTTATTGTTGTCGCTTCGGTATAATATAAATCTCTTCGCAAACACAATTCAATTTTATAGAATAGAGGTGCATATGGTGCAGCAGATTATTCATGCCGATAAGAGTCTCATCGTGGCCATGGATGTTGACGGGGCGTGGTTTTATGATTTAGTGGCGGCCTTGGAACTCGTTGAGAACATTGGCGCGGTCAAATTTGGATTCTTCCAATTAAATATCGGGCTTGAGTCGTGCATCGAGCTGGTCAGAAATACCTTGGGCGATGTCCCGATTATTTATGAACACCAAAAAATCGGCAGTGGCGTGACCGAGGCCGGATCCAAGTTTGCCAAGACATTAAAGCGGGCCGGGGTTGACGCGGTCATCATTTACCCGTTTACCGGTCCAAAAATTCAGGAAGATTTGACAAAATCCTTGCAGGACGAAGGCCTCGGCGTTTTTGTCGGCGGGGTGATGACCCATGGCAATTTTCTGGTGAGCGAAGGCGGCTATGTTGCCGACGAGGCAGTGCTCAAGATCTATTCTTTGGCCATTGAACAGGGAGTTGAGCATTTTCTCGTCCCTGGCAACAAGCTGCATTGGGCCAAGAGCATAAAGACCTTGCTCGATCATGAACTGGGGCCTGGGGAATATGCCCTGTGCGCCAATGGTCTTATTCGACAGGGCGGCGATCTCTTGAGTTGTATGGAACTTGTCGACAGCAGGTTTCACGCCATTATCGGTTCGGCTATTTATGATCACAAAAATATCGAAGACATGAGAAAAGCGGCTGTTTTAATTTCCAATCAATTGCAAAGAGTGGGAGTCCACAGCTAACGGCATTGCCAAAAAGGAGCGATTATGAAACTTCGAAAGCGAACAGTAACCTGCCTAGTCAATTTAATTGCCATGCTGTTGCTATTGGCCTGTAATCAAACAGGTATTGCTCAATCGCCCCCTGCTTACAGGGAGGCGGCATACGAAAGCGACCTTTTTCAAGAGGCCCTGGCCCCTTATGGCACCTGGGTGGTCCACCGAACATACGGTCGGGTCTGGTACCCCAACAATGTCTCAAGTCACTGGCGACCATATACGGATGGTCATTGGCAGTATTCTGCTGATTATGGCTGGGTCTGGGTTGCTGACCAGGAGTGGGGGTGGGCGCCATTTCATTACGGCAGATGGGTGTTTGACGATTGGTATGGCTGGGTGTGGATCCCCGGTCGAGTATGGGCGCCGGCATGGGTCTACTGGCGTTACGGTGGAGGTCATGCCGCCTGGGCGCCAATGCCCCCTACGGCCGTCTGGAGACCTAAACATGGGATTGACCATCGATTTTTCCGCCATGATCGGGACCTCTCCTGGGACTCTTGGGTAAGCATCCCTGAAGACAGGATGTTCGATAGGGACATGCACCGGCATATAATCGATCAGCGTGATAATCGGCGGATACTTCAACATGCAAACACTACCGTCCAGGTTACGCTGGAGCATGATCATGTCGTCAATGAGGGAGTGCCAGTCCATAGTATAGAGAAAATCATCGGTAAAAAAGTTGAACCGGCCAAATTGATCGAAGTTGACCAGCCTACTGGGCATAAGGGGTCTGAGGGTAACGATAAGCTTAACGTCTTCAGACCGCATTTAAAACCGGAGTCGGACAATGACCTGCGCCAGGAAACTGACAGGGCGGAGACCCTGTCGCGACAATTGGATGACCAGCAAAGACAGCGAAGTAAGGATGAGCCCAAAGAGGACAAGACAGAACCGCGGCAGCCTGGGAGGTTGATTGACAAAGGACCCCAAGTAGATAATCCTCTGCAACCGGGACAGGTGCGGGAGGAGAAGTCCTCACCTCCCGCAAATTCCGTTGTCAATCCCCCCGATCCTGCAATGGGGCAATCGCCAAAAAATGGGCAAGAAACTGGACCTGCCAAGGCAAAGGCCAGTCCGTCGGCACTTTTTCCTGATGGCCAGGCTCCGTTGAGCCGCTCCCAAGTTCCAGAGACAAATCCTGACCTCCAGGACACTAAAGAAAATCCTGATAACCTGGGTGGGGGTAAAGGGCCCCAGCAGGATGCCAACCAGCATGGGAGTGATAGGCCATCCGTCGCTCCCAATCAACCAACTGCGGTCCCTTCGAAAGATCATCCTCCCGCCCCAGTTTCATCGGAGAAGCAATCTGCTCCTATTCCCTTGGCGACCGACGATTTACCCGCCAAAAGTGGAGTCAAGCCTGGCTCGACACCCCAAGAGGGCCCGGTGGCGCCAGCAAATGCCTCAAAAACTAATGAGGTCAAGACCCAAGTCTATGAACAAAAAAATCAGCAGATAAATGATGCGAACCAGAAACGCCAAAACCCTACAACTCAGGAAATGGGCAATAGTGAATCAATTCCAGCCGTGAAAAAAATCGAGCCGCCTGCCAAACCTCAAGATGGACCGCAAAGGGGAGTGCCGGGCATTTCCGATCAGGAAGGGCAGCAAGTCAAACCATCAAACCGTGATCCCCAAGATTTTTCTCAACAAAAAAACTACAGCCGGAGGACCAGAAACGACCAGAACCCTATTGGCATAGAACAAGGGGGGCGACAGCAGCAAACGCCGCCTGCCAACGAAGTCGCGCCACCGCCAGCACCAGAGCCAGTTGGGCAAAACAAACAGATTGAAAAGCAGGACCGACAGATTAACAATAATGAGGACCCCTCAAAGAATAAAAAACGGCCAAAGAAAACTGATCAGCAGGAAGAGGAAGATAATAAACAGCAGGATACGCCGCAAAAATGAGTAAAGGGAACCTTGAAAAATTCGTCATGTCCGCGAAGGCGGGCATCCAGTCCCTTGATTTTACTGGGCTCCCGCCTTCGCGGGAGCGACGAAAAGACAATTGTTCAATGTTGCCTAAAGAATATGGTCCGCAGAGATAGCCATAGGTTCCTTTGAAATATGAGCAGAGTGCTTTGTCCAGCACTATAAGCCGGCCATCATTACGGTCGCTTTTGTCTCGTCGGCATCCAAGAGTTTGTCGATCATTTTTTTAGGTATTTATAAAAATAAATGGACATTTGTATATGGCAGCCTTAAGCTTATCTTAAAGCACATCTGCTTTTACCTTTCATGGGGCAACATTTGAGAAATCAAATGACGCAAAGCCACCGGCCTTCGTCCAAGATTTTTGGGACAGGCAGCGGGGTTGCCATGACAACTCGAACGAAAGGAGAGTTTTCATGTACAAAGGTCATCTGTTCTATTCAATCGCCGCAATCCTTTTAGTCGCCAGTTCCGCTTTAGCCAAAGAAGAAAATCTCTCACTCTCTGCAACCTCCACTCTCCCCTCCGAATTAAGATACAGCTTCAATTGGTGGCAGCCAATGGTCGGGGCGAATACTGCATACACTTCTGGGAAGCTTGGTGCGGGCGTTGTCGTGGGAGTTCTTGATACCGGCATCAACACCTCTAATCTTGAATTTAAGGGGCGACTGTTGCCAGGGTATAATGCCATTGCCAATAACACGCAAGTTATGGATGATAATGGGCATGGGACCCATGTCGCCGGTATTATTGGAGCCAGCGCCAATTCGGGGTTGACTGTTGGCATTGCTCCTTTAGTGAGCTTGATGCCGATCAAAATAATGGACGCTGCTGGTTCTGGAACGGAAAACAACTTTATTTCTGGAATCCAGTACTCAATTAACCGTGGCGCCCGCATTCTTAATATGTCGATTGGCTGCGATATTCCTTTCGGTCAGGACGCGTTTCGGGGAGCGGTAACTGCTGGGCAATTGATTGTCGCCGCCGCCGGGAATAGTGGTTCCGCCAATCCTGATTATCCTGCCCAGTTCGCTAAGGAGAGTTGGGCCAAAGGCCAGATTATTGCGGTGGGTGCTCTTGATAAAAATGGGGTGATGTCTTCTTCTTCCAACCGGGCCGGCAACACCGCCAATTACTTTGTGGTGGCGCCCGGGACTTGGATAGCATCTACTTACGGGGCCAATCAATACGTCTATATGTCAGGCACCTCAATGGCGGCGCCTATAGTCTCGGGGGTGGCGGCAGATATTTTGAGTAGCTGGCCCTACCTGCGAGCCAATCAATTGTCGAGTATCATTTTCCAGACTTCAACTCATATGGGCACAACCGCCGTTGGCGTTGCTGACCCGGTTTATGGTTGGGGGATGGTGAATTTGACTAAGGCGTTGCAACCGATTGGGCCGACAAAGGTAGCGCTTGCCAATAATAATATTCAGAGTGTCAGCACTTCTGTCGTGCATACCAATTCGTTAGTAAAGGCAAAGGCCTTTAGTGGTCTATCGATGGCCGCGACGGATGATTTTGGCCGGGGATACTCCTACGCCATTGAGCAATTCGCTGTTCAGCCAAGGGTCTCGGATATTGGGACTTTGTTTGGTCGGATGGATAAGCAAATGTCAATGGTCGAAGGGAAAACTGCGACTTCCCGTTTGACGGTGTCAATGTATGGGGATTCAGGTTTGAGGCAACAGGGCGGCAGCATGCTGGATGGCCCTGATGCCCCAACCCTTACTCTGGGCGGTTTTAATTATGTCCAGGAGTTTGAGGGAGGCGAGTATGCGTTGGGGATGAATGGCTTTGCTGAGCAGTATTTTGGTCTGTCTTCAGAATATAAGAACTTGCCGCTGAGCAATAACTTCGCCAACCCGTATTTCCAGTTTGCCGGGACTGCATCACACCTTGGGGCTGGTTATGACCTTGGGGATGGCTACAAGGTGAAAGCGGGCCTGTTGAATTCCGTCAACCCTCTGGCAGGTCAATCTTTGCTTGGAGATTCCAGCGATGCGACGGGCTGGGTGGCTGAGCTGGAGAAAAAGTTTGATGGTGGCGTGGCCCGTATTACAGCAGGTTTAGTCAAAGAGGATAGTGCGATGCTTGGGGTGACAGGTTCTTCGGCATTCGAGATGTCAGGAGCTGAGACCAATTACATATCGTTTTCAGGCGCCTATAAATTAACCAAGAAGGACTCTTTGCTCGTTCAGGTGTCGGCAGGAAATACGGTTTCTGGCGGCGAGGCCCTTATCAAGGACTCAGAAGCCCGGACCATGAGTTGGTCATTAGGGCTTCTTCGTCAAGATACATTGCGGGAAGGGGATGCACTTGCCTTGGCAATCTCGCAACCCATGAAGGTGATGTCCGGCAGTATGGATCTGTCATTGCCGACGGTTGATGAAAATGGCCTTGGCGGGTTTGAGTCTTCCCGTGTTGATCTCGCCTCTGAGCAGACGGAAACCGATTTTGAAGTTGGCTACATGGCCCCGCTCTCCAAGGTGTCATCGGTCCATTTCAATGCGGCATATAAACAGAATGTTGCCAATAGCGATGACAATGCGACTGTCGTTGGCCTGCGTTTCAGCACAAGGTTCTGAGCGAGAAGTCAGAATCACTGCAAATCAAACTGGATGTCCGGCAGCAAACTTGGCACCAAGAGCAAGGTTACGCTGAAGTTTTGCGTTCCCACTGTGACATTTGGAATCACCAATTGCGTGGTAACATCGTTATACGTCACCCTGGCGCTATTAAAATGAATCGACGTAAAAGGTATAGAAGTGGTCTGGCTCGCCGTCTGCAGATTTTCTACCCTGAAACGTAACGTAGGCTGGGACTGGACCAGGGCCAAATCAGCCGCATAGTAAGTGCCGCCGACATAAATAACGGGAAAATGAACGCTGCTACTGCCCGAATCATAAAGGTTGTGAAACATGGCCCAAGTCCTGCCATCGCTATGGCAGTTACTGCATAGGACAGGGGGCGGGTTTAGCCAGGTGTTATCGGTATAGTATTCGTAAGCATGGGTCGTTGCCAGCCCCGAGAAGAGAAAAAATGCCACCAAAACAATAATTTTTTTCATGATCAATTCCTCCAAATTTAAGGTTCTTTAAAAAGGCCCCCCCCCTGAGCGGGTTACAACTCGGATTACTTAAAAGCTATCCGAGTGTAACCCCTAGGTTGGCCCTCACAGGTCAACGGACATCGATTAATTCAAATTGGATATCCGGCAGGTTTGGCACTAGCTTCAAGGTGACCATATATCTTTGCGTTCCCACCAGGATGTCTGGGATCAACAAATTCGTGCTCCCCTCCTCATAAGCAGCCGTTGTCGGGCCAGCAATCAAACTCACCTGTAGATTCTCGACCCTGAATCGTAACGTCGGCTGGGACTGGACAATTACCAGATCAGCAGAAAAGATGCCGTTTGCGGTTTCAATGGTAGGAAGATGGACCCTGTCATTGACAGCATCATAAGTCACTGATGCCGCGGCCCCCAAAATTTTTATCGAGGTTCCTGTGCCGCTAAGGGCCACCGTCTTGTTCTCCGCAGGAGCTACGACGTTTACATTAAGCAAGGCGCTTTGAGTGCCGCCAACCACGGTAGGCTTGAACGTCAGGCTGACGGTGCAATTAGCGCCTGCGGCCAAGGTCGTTCCGCAGGTGTTGGTTTGGGCGAACTGATTCAGATTTGCGCCACCCAGGCTGATGCTGCTGATCGTTAGCGGTGCGTTGCCGGGATTGCTGACAGTCACGGTCTGCGCTGCGCTGGACGCATTGATCAATTGGTAGCCAAACGGCAGTGTTTCCGGTGATACAGCCGGCGGAGGCGTTGTGCCTGTGCCGCTCAAGGAAATCGATTGGCTCAAAGCTGGGGTTGCGACTTCCACATTAAGCAATGCGCTCTGCGGCCCCATGCTCGTCGGATTGAAAGTCACGCTGACCGTGCAATTCGCCCCTGCCGCCAAGGTCGCGCCGCAGGTGGTGCTTGGCGTAAACTGGCTCAGATTTGTAATAGACAGGCCGATACTCGTGAAGGTCAGCATTCCGGTCCCGGTGTTGCTCACGGTCACTGTCTGGGCCGGGCTGGTCGTATTGACTCCCTGGTCTCCAAACGACAGTGTTGACGGGGATGCCGCAGCCACGGGCTTTGCTGCTGGTGCTGGCGGCGGTGCGGATGCTGGCGGTGGCGGTGGCGGTGGCGGTGGAGGTGGGGCCGCTGCTGTGCCGGTGCCGCTCAGAGCTACCGATTGAGGTGTTGCCGGAGCTGCGACATCCACATTAAGCGTTGCGCCCTGAACGCCAGCCACTGTAGGCGTATACGTCAGGTTGACCGTACAGTTTGCGCCTGCCGCCAAAGTTGCAGTGCAATCGTTCGTTTGGGCGAACAGAGCAGCATCTGCACCAGTCAGACTGATGCCGTTGATGGTCAAAGGTTGGGTCCCGGTGTTACTCACGGTCACAGTCTGCGCTGCACTTGCCGTATTGATAACCTGGTTGCCAAACGGCAGTGTTGCCGGGGACACTGCGGCTATCGGCGCACTAATGCCTGTACCGCTCAGGGAGACCAATTCGTTAGCCGCTGGGGTTGCGACGTTCACGGCAAGCGATGCGCCCTGAAGGCCTACCCCGCCCGCCCCCGTTGGTTTAAACGTTACGCTGACCGTGCAGTTCGCGCCTGCTGCCAAGGTCGCGCCGCAGGTGTTAGTCTGAGCGAACTGAGTCGGATTTGCGCCACTTAGGCTGATGCTGTTGATCGTCATCGGGGCGGTCCCGGTGTTGCTGACGTTAACCGTCAGGGCGGTCCCGGTCGTATTGACCATCTGGTCTCCGAACGCCAGTGCGGCTGGGGACACTGTGGTTAACGGCGCTATGCCGGTGCCGCTCAGGGTTACCGACTGGGAAGTCCCTGGAGCTGCGACGCTAACATCAAGCGTTGCGGCCCAGGCGCCAGCCAAGGTCGGCGCAAATCTGACGTTGACCGTGCAGTTCGCGCCTGCCGCCAAGGTCGCGCCACAGGTGGACGCCCGCATGAACTGACCTGGATCAGTACCGGCCAGACTGATGCTGTTGATCGTCAGCGGGCCGCTCCCGGTGTTGCTCACGGTCACTGTCTGAGGCGGTGCGCTGATCGTATTGATCACTTGGTCCCCGAAGGGCAGTGTGGCAACAGATAGTGCGGTTACCGGCAAGGTGCCCGTACCGCTCAGGTCTATCGATTGGGAGGTCGCAGGGGCCGCCACATCTACATTAAGCAAGGCGCCGAGTGGGGTGTCAGCCACGGTCGGCGTAAAGGTGACGCTGACTGTGCAGTTCGTGCCTGCCGCCAAGGTCGCGCCGCAGGTGCTGGTCTGGGCGAAGTGAGTCGGATTTAAGCCAGCCAAGCCGATGCTGTTGATAGTCATAGCTGCGGTCCCGGTATTGCTCACGTTCACCGTCTGAGCAGCGCTGGCCGTATTGAGCAGTTGATTGCCAAACGGCAGGATCGCCGGGGACACTGCGGCTACAGGCGCTACGCCAGTATTGCTCAAGGGGATGGACGGGGATGTCGCCGGGGCCGCGACGCTTATATCAAGCGATGCACTCAGTATTCCCGCCACAATCGGCGTAACGCTGACACTGACGGTGCAGTTGGCGCCTGCCGCCAAGGTCGCGCCACAGGTGTTGGTCTGGGCGAACTGAGCAGCATCGGCGCCGGTCAGGCCGATAGCGTTGATGGTCATTGACGCGTTGCCGGTGTTGCTCAAAGTCACCGTCTGTAAGGCGCTGGTCGTATTGATCAATTGCGCCGCAAACGGCAGTGTCGCCGGGGAGACTGACGCGACCGGCAGGGTGGCCGCGCCCGTGCCGCTCAGGGATACCGACTGTGAAGTGGCGGGGGCCGCGACGCTCACATCGAGTGCTGCGCTCAGTGGTGTGCCAACCACGGTTGGCGTAATCGTCACGTTGACTGTGCAGTTCGCACCTACGGCCAAGGTCGTGCCGCAGGTGTTGGTCTGGGCGAACTGCGCGGCATCGGCGCCAGTCAGGCTGATGCCGTTGATGGTCAACGGCCCGTTTCCTGTGTTGCTCACCGTCACTGTCTGAGGTGTGCTGGTAATATTGACCACCTGGTTTGCAAATGGCAGTGTTGCCGTGGACACCGCGGCTATCGGCGCTCCTGAGGTGCCTGTACCGCTCAGGGACACCGAGGCGTTAACCGCCGGCGTTGCGACGTTCACCACAAGCGATGCGTTCTGAGTGCCTACCCCTGGCGCCCCGGTCGGGCTAAACGTCACACTGACCGTGCAGTTTGTCCCAACGGCCAGGGTCTTTGCGTCGCAGGTGTTGGTTTGCGCGAAGTGACTCGGATTTGAGCCAGCCAGGGTGATATTGTTGATCGCCAGCGGGGCGGTCCCGGTGTTGCTGACGGTCACTGTCTGCGCGGTACCAGTCATATTGATTTCCTGGTTTCCAAACGACAGTGCAGCTGGGGATACAGTTGTTAAAGGCGCAGTGCCGGTGCCGCTCAGGGAGGCAGACAGGGAAATCCCTGGCGCTGCGATGCTCACATCAAGCGTTGCGGCCAATGTGCCCGCCACCGTTGGCGCAAATCTGACGTTGACCGTGCAGTTCGCGCCAGCTGCCAAGGTCGCGCCGCAGGTAGAGGTCCGAATGAACTGACTTGGGTCAGTACCAGCCAGATTTATGCTGTTGATCGTCAGCGGCCCGGTCCCGGTGTTACTCACGGTCACTGTCTGAGGCGGTGTGCTGATCGTATTGATCAGCTGACTCCCAAACGACAGTGTGGCAGTGGATAATGAGGTTATCGGCAAGGTCCCCGTACCGCTCAGGCCTACCGATTGAGAAGTCGCCGGGGCAGCCACGGCCACATTAAGCAAGGCGCTCAGTGCAGTGTTGGCCACGGTCGGCGTAAAGGTGACGCTGACCGTGCAGGTCGCATTTGCCGCCAAGGTCGCGCCGCAGGTGTTGGTCTGAGCAAAGTGGGCCGCATTTAGGCCAGCCAAGCCGATGCTGTTGATCGTCATTGGTGCGGTCCCGGTGTTGCTCACGGTCAATGTCTGCGCGGCGCTGGTCGTATTTACCAATTGGTCCACAAAAGGCAGAGTCGCCGGTGATACTGCGGCTACAGGCGCTATGCCCGTACCACTCAGGGATACCGACTGGGATGTGGCGGGGGCCGCGACGCCCACATCGAGCGAGGCGCTCAGCGGTGTGTTGGCCACGGTCGGCGTAAAGGTCACGCTGGCCGTACAGTTCGCGCCAGCGGCCAGGGTCGGGCCACAGGTGGTGGTCTGGCCGAATTGGGCTGCATCGGCGCCACTCAGGCTGAAGCCGCTGATGGTCATTGGCGCGTTGCCGGTGTTGCTCACAGTCACCGTCTGCACGGCGCTGGTCGTATTGACCAGCTGGGCCGCAAACGTCAGTGTCGCCGGGGAGACTGCCGCCACCGGCAGGGCCGCCGCGCCCGTGCCGCTCAACGATACCGACTGGGAAATAGCGGGGGCCGCGACGTTCACATCAAGCGAGGCGCTCAGCGGAGTGCCGACCACGGTTGGCGTAACCGTCACGCTGACCGTGCAGTTAGCACCGGCGGCCAAGGTCGCGCCACAGGTGTTGGTCTGGGCGAACAGAGCGGCATCGGCGCCACTCAGGCTGATGCCGTTGATGGTCATTGACGCGCTCCCGGTGTTGGTCACGGTCACCGCCTGAGCTGTGCTGGTTACATTAATTGCTTTGTTGGCAAACGGTACTGTTGTCGGGGACACCGTGGCGATCGGCCCAAGAATTCCAGTGCCGCTCAAGGCTATTGAACGGGGAGTAGCGGGGGCTGCGACGCTCACATTAAGCAAGGCGCTCTGTGCCGCTGCCACGGTTGGCGCAAACGTCACGTTGACCGTGCAGTTCGCCCCGGCGGCCAAGGTCGCGCCGCAGGTTGTGGTCTGAGCAAAACGAGTCGGGTTGGCGCCAGCCAAGCTGATGCTGTTGATGGTCAGGGGCAGGTTTCCCGGATTGCTCAAGGTCACTGTCTGGGCCGCGCTGGTCGTCGTCATCACTTGGTTGCCAAACGACAGTGTTGCCGGGGATACCGCTGTTTCCGGGCCATCAATGCCGGCGCCGGTCAGGGACACCGAGGCTCCCGCAACGTTAAGCACTGCGCTCTGGGCTCCCAAGGCGGTCGGCGTAAACGTCACGTTGATCGAGCAGGAGGCCGCCTGCGCCAGCGGGGCCGTGCAGGTGTTGGTCTGTGCGAAGAGCGTCGGATTTGTCCCGGCCAGACTGATAGCGCCAACCGTCAATGGCGCGGCCCCTGTGTTTCTGACGGTCACTAACTGCGCCACGCTGGGCGTATTGACTACTTGGTTGCCAAAGGCCCGTATTGTGGGCTGTACACTGGCGACCGATTGCGTGCCGGTACCGCTCATTGTCAATGACAGCGAAACTCCGGGGTCGGTCTCATTCACTGTGAGGGAGGCGCTCGCCGCCCCGGTGGCCGTTGGCAGGTAGGTCACAGTCACCGTGCAGGTGGCAGTAGGGGTCAGCGGACCGACAGGGCAGGTGTTAGTCTGGCTGAACTGCGCCGCTGCCGTTCCGGCAATGGTGATGCCAGTTATCGTGATGTCCGCATTGCCGGTGTTGGTCACCGTCATGACTTGGGGGGTGCTGGGGGCCCCGACCATTTGACTGCCGAAAGCGAGAGCCGCCGGGCTGAGCCCCATGGCCTTGCCGCTGGAGACTACCAATGTGTCTGACCAGGCCGAGGCAATATCCTTGGTGGGGTCTGGTTTTGTCAATGAACCGTAATTATTGAAGGCCTGCACTCGATAGAAATACTGACTTCCTGTCGTAGCAGCCGCATCGGTTAGATTAAGCGTCCCTCCGAAAGCAGTGTTCGGCGTACTGGGGGGCTGGTCCGCAAAGGTGACCAGGTTCTGCGTGAACGCGGCATCAGTCGCGCGTTGGGCGGTAAAGCCGGTCTCGTTATTGGAGTCGTCTGTCCAGGTAAGCTGGATGCCGGTTGGGGTCCCAGGGCCAGCGACCAGGCCCGAGGGCTTTTGGATAGCAACGGCGACGATTGAACGCATCATGTCGTTTTCTTCATGACTGAGAATATGGCAGTGCCAGACGTACTCCCAGCCGAAATTGTACAACTCATTTTGTTGAGGAGAGGCGGGCGGGTTGCCGGTCAACGGGTCAGTTTGCGAGAACCCCATGGTGGAGCCCAGTGGCTGCGACGGGTCCAGAGGCCGGATGCTGTCCGGAAGCCGGAAGGGCACCGTGGGGACAACTGACCTCAAGGCGACGATGGTGTCCTCAAGCGGTGCAATGCGGATAGTGTCCTTCCAGCCCAACTCATTGGCATCGGGCGTTCTGATGAATCCGTCCCAGCCGACCCGGTTCAGCAGCTGCACATCGAACAGGTGAAAGTGGATGGGGTGGGTATCCACGCCATTATGGGTGATTTTCCATATCTGTACTTTGCCATTTTCGACGATCTCTGTCGAAGGATCGACATAGTTTTGGAGGACGAAGGTCGCGTTCGTGGCATTGGCCCCTGCTACTTCAAGCCCCAGTTTGGCGCTCATCCGCCCATAATCATCGAATACTGCGCCCATTTCGTCATGAATGGCCTTTGGATGCATGGGGAAGTTGCTCAGCAAGGTGCCATCAGGCTGCTGAAAGCTCAAGGCGGTATCTGAGATCCTCGACTGGCCCCAGTTCGGCCAGGTGGCTGGGAATACGGCACCGTTGGTAGTATTGGCGTAGGCGGAATTGTAGGCCGTCTGACCGACGATGATCGGCTCTTGCCCCTTCTCAAAAACGCCCGGCTGCCCGGGGGTAGAGGTAAACGCTGCTTGCAGGCCGGCCAGGTCAAAAGGTGCAGCTACGGGGGAGGCCGCGACCTGGATCTGCATGATCGTCCGGACGTTAGGACCGACGCCGACCGGCGTTGAGGGCGAGCCACCGATATCGGTCCTGTCCGGATTGCCTGTGTAGTAATCGTAGTGCGGATCAAGGGCCGGGAAGGCCGTTGGCGCGTCGTTATAAAGGATCAGGGTCTTACCGGCATATTGTGAAAAATCAACAATGACGTCCGCCCGTTCAGCCGTCCCCAGGATTAGCGTGCCGCCGTTGACATTGCCGACATTGAACATCGTTGGGTCCATGTTCCAGGTGACCGGCTGGTTGGGCAGCACCACCGGCTGCGGCAGGAAGCCGCCTTCGGTGCCAATCTGGATCCATTCAGGACCAGCGGCAGCGGCATCCGGTACCCCCCCTTCTCTGCCGTCTGTGGGCCAGGTCGCCGGGAAGCAACCGGCTGGCGAAGCACCTGCGGTACAGGTGCAATCCGTTGAAAGAGATGCGCCGCAGTCCGGTCGCGGGGCAGCAGCAACCATCTTGACTTCCGTATTGGTAGCACAGGTCGGGCATGCTGCATTAGTTTGGCTGGCATCGGCCTCATAGAATTGCAAGTTTAAGAAGCGATCATGGGCGGCATTCAGAATCCGGAAGCGATAGGCCTTGGGCTCTACCGTGACTTTGGGAAAGACCGTGCCGTTAATCATCGGTGTGTCCAGGAACGCCTCTGCACCCCAGGACGGGTTTGGGGTGCCGGGGATTTGCGGCGGTTGGCAGAAGGCGGACACGGCCGGATCGCAGGCCGGGTCCCACAAGGGGTTGTCAATCGGCCCATTCTCGATGCACAGCGGTTTCACTGCTTTGGGAGTAGACCCGCACAACGGCGTCGGTGGCCAGAACCATGGCCCGTAATGCCAACGGCCCATGGCATTGACCCCGCTCATGTCGGGGTTATAGGGATTCTGGGCGGGCACGTAGACATGGGGCCACCAGAGGTCGCCATTGACGGCCATTCCAGGTTGCGAACCCCAGTTCCAGGTAGGATCTGTGGCGCCGATGGTATTTTCGTCAACAAAGGTCTTGTCTTGAATGACCAGTGGAATCTGATTTGCTGGGATCAGTCCGGCGCTAAGCAGGTCCTGTTCGGTCTGGTCAGTGATCATATAACCCGCGGCCTCGCCGATATAGACGTTGAGTCGCGTGATCCCCCAGGAATGGTCATGGTAGAACATCAACCTGGAGCTTTGCTGGTTGGTCCAGTAAAAGGTCTGCGCACCGGGGCCGGGGTCATTGGTCGCGCCAGGTGTCGCGCAGGTTGTTTGGCCGGCGCATCCGGGTACTGTATTCCCCGATGCATCGAACCACATATCAGGGACATAGGCGACGCTAACGCCCTTGGGGTAGGAGGTCGTTTCGCCGGCCGGAGTAATCCACTGGTGGGGGGTGCCGTCGCTGATCCATGGGGTACGACCGCCATGCAAATGGAGGGTGGCCCGGTCCTGCGCGAAAGTGCCGGTAATCGGGGCCATGGGGGCTTTGGTCACCGGATCATAGTCGATTTGGTAGGGCCCGGAACCCATGACAGTCGTATCAACAGGGACGAAAAGATTGCTGTTCGGGGTAAGGGCATTTTTAAACTTGATGCGCACCGGGCGGTCCTTGGTGGCGATAATCAGCGGCCCCAGATAGTGGAACTTATTGACCGTGGCATCGGCTGTGTTGGTCTGCCGATAGCCCTGCAGGGTCGTCGGCGGCAGGTCGGAGTGCATCTTCTCAGTGTATTTTCCCAGCTCTATCTCGTAATAATCGGCCCCCGGATAGGTTGCAGTGTCCGGGATCGCCACCGGGATGTACTGGCCAAGGTTGTTCGCACCGGCAGAAGTCAGCCCCGGCAGGGTGTCGACAAATTTCCTGAGCGGCGGGCTATTCGCCCAGTTGGGGGTGTAAAAATAATCGGGAGTGCCTCCAGGGTTTGGCATCGGAGTCGCCGCCCAGCCCAGCCCTACCCCCAAGGAAAGTAATGCTAATGCCATTGTCAGGCTTGCTATAGCCGATGATTGCCGTCTGTTCATAAGAACCCCCTTGAATACTATTGATGGAATAATCATTTACCCTCAAGTGCTCCTGTCGTGGATGACTGAATGATTTACCGGTTTTTACCGGCTGCAAAGTTTTACTTTGTAGCGTCCTTGCTCTTTTCCTGTTTCTTCTTGGCGGCCTTTCCGCTCTTTGTAGTGCTCGTGTTCACTGTAGTTTCCTTGCTAATTTCCTGTTCCCTCATGGCTTCCGCTCGCACCTTATTTTCGTACCTTGCTTTCTCCCGCGCCTGCCAAAACAGTGCGGCCGCAGGTGTGGTCGGCGTACCCTGCCCATTTGTCGCATCCTGCTGCGCCTGTGGGTCATCGGGGGCAATATCCGCAGCAGCGGGGTCTTCCGGTACAATCACTGGCGCCTGGCCAGGCAGGACCTGTAGATGCAAGGGGGCATCGGCGGCATTCACCCCTGCAACAGACAAAAACGACAAGAAAATCCAAGCTGCCAAAGTCGATAATCTTTTCATAACGCCTTTCCTCCTTTCAGTTTATAAGGTTCGCTTTCCTATTTTTTTTTCTAATCCTTGCCAATCACTTGATGGCCAGGAGTTCTAATTCAAAAATCAAGGCAGCGTTCGGTCCGATTGAGCTGCCCTTCCCGCGTTCGCCATAGGCGAGCTGAGCAGGGACAAAGAGCTGCCACTTGGAGCCTGTCGGCATGAGCGGCAAGGCCTGCCGCCACCCGGCAATCATCTCGGCAACCTTAAATGTGGTGGGTTGCTGTTTATGATAGGAGCTGTCGAACTCATTGCCATTGACGAAGATGCCCCGGTACTGGCACTCCACCGTGTCCGTCATCGTCGGCTTTTTGCCGTCCCCGGCCTTGAGGACCTTATACTGCAAGCCGCTCGGCAGGGTCACAACCCCTGCTTCTTTTTTGTTCTCGGCCAGGAAAGTCTCGCCTGCCACTTTGTTGTCGGCGGCAGACTTCGAGGCGTCCTCTACCCGCTTCTGCCGCACTTTAGTCTGATATTGGGTTGTGGCATTACGGAGTTCTTCCTCGCTCAGCAGGAGTTTGCCGCCCGCGGTCGCGTCCTTCATGCCTTGCATAACGACGGCCAAATCGACATCGACCCCCTGCTGCTTGAGATTGCCGATCATATTGACCCCGATCGCGTAGTTGAGCTTATCAGGCTGCGTCATCCGGGCCGTTGGCTCCTCTTCGGCCAAGGCCGGGACAACAGAAAGGACCAGTCCTATAAATATCGTCCATTGCGCTTTCGTCTTCAATGTCGTCATGTCCGCTTGTCCTGACTACCGCAGGATGTTGAAGTTTTTTCTGTTCACTTCGAGGAAAAATTTTTGCAGCGGCCTTTTTCCTTCTTCAGTGTCTTCACAATAAGGAAAAAGCTATAAATAAGGAATAGGGTGCAGACCCTATTTTTTGGATCGTCTTGTGCTATGGGAGATAAAAAAATAATGGACTGCATGCCCCCTGCAGTCCGAGGCATTGGGGATTTTTTTTTTGGCAACTTTATTATTGAAGTACGACATTGTAAAAACAGAATACGACATTATAAAAATAACGCAAGTAGTAATCATTATCTATACTTAAAAATACGGTGCGACAAAACCGTTAAAGTTTTTTCTGTCGCACCGTACTGTGCCCTGCGTACAATTAAAGCGCAGCGAGTTTCAGTGAGTGACCCACTCGTTGCGTTTTACCATTACGGGCTTTGGTCCGGGAGTTAGTTGGACGACATAGCAGCCCTTAGAGGCATAGTGCTGTTCCTGGCCGAAGCTCAAACGAGGGTAAATTAACGAGCCCGTTGCCAAGTCGGGCGTCGATTCGATCAATTCGATAAAATAATCACGTTTGATAAAGGACCGCAGTCTGGAAAGGGGGCCGGAAATCGTCTGGAAGAGGGCGTACATCTTAAGCGCCGGGTCCAGCTGGCTTACCGGCAGCTTGTCGTTCTGTATGGGGATTGATAACGGTGGATGGTAGCCCTTAGATTCCTCTGGCAGGGCATAGGGGTAAGTCATATACACATTTTCGCGCGCGGCCTCGGGCAGAGAATGCAACTGCCTCCCCAGAAGAGTGGCGGAGGCCAGGACCAGGGCCGGCTTGGCGCCCTCTTTCTGGGCCCCGAGATCGGAAAAATCACGTGCATTCAGCCACAGGAGCACGACTGCCTGCTTTTGTATACCGTCTATCTTCTCCCAGACTTCAGCCGAGATGGCTTCATCGGCCTTCAGCGCCAACATTGCCGGGGCCTTGTGCCCTAAGCCTACCCACTTCTCCTGGAAGGCCTTGGACAGGGCGAGGCCGGCCGGTTCATCGCGAAAGACCTGAACAATGGCCTCTTTCGACAGCTCGGTTCGTCCATGCAGGTATCTGGCGGCGGTTTCTCCTTCTTGATAGAGGCCTTTGGAGAGGTAGAGGGTATAAGTGTCGCTCTCCGAGATCACGGGGAAATCCGTGACTGGAAAGACCGCCGGGATCTTAAGTTCCTCGCAAAAGCGGTGGATCGGGCCCCAGTCCTTGGTGCTTATGCCGCCAAGGAGGGCGAAGACCGGCCCCTTTCGGTAGTATTCTTCAAGCTGCGGACGCCAGGTCTCCGGCGGTCCCTTGAGCTCCCAGACGGAGAGGGCCAGGGTCCGTAAGTCCCGCGCCTCCCCTTCCTTACGGTGCGACACCTGTTTGATCGTCCGCTCCATCCTTTTCGGTACGCGAAAGTTGTCGATAAAGTTCTGCAGCGGGCCCAGCATCGACTCGCGGTCCTCTTTGGGCACATCCTCGGTGATGATAGTTGCGAAGCGCAGGGTGGTGTCGTTGACCCCCGGTTCTATCCCGACCGAGAGGTTTTTCAGATAGTAGACCATGATTTCCTTGTCTTTTTCAGCCAAGGGGTAGACCGGCATGATCGTGTTCAGTTGCCGATCATTAGGATCGAGGCCCGTCTCCATGACCCGGGCCAGGGTCTTATCCGTGTAAGCCGGACGGAAAACAATATCGCCCGGCGCCGTCTCAGGGGGCTGGTCAAGCATGGGCACCCCCCTGAACTTCGATACCGGGGCATACAGTCTGGTCCCGTCGATGGGCGGGGTGCGCACCTGGCCCTCCTTGGTCCCGATCCCGCTCCGCAAATGGCAGCTCACACAGGTGAACATAGTGCCATCAATCGGCACGTCGTCTTTGACCGTGGCCTGCATCGGCTTGCCCGAAGGCAGGATTCCCTGCCGGTACATCTTCTCCCCCAGGCGCAGGGCCTCTTCGGGGCTTACCCCTCCAACCTTAGATGGCGATGGGGTCTGGGCCATGGCCGTTCCGTAGGCAACAAAAAAGAAAACAGACAGGATGGCCAAAAACAGCAGGCCAGCAGGGTAGATCTCGTTCCTTAGTGTTGTTCGCATCATTTTTGCACCCCCTTGTATTCTTTTATAAGTTCAGTAGTGCCGATGAGGCCGTAGATCCATAACCAGTGGTCCTTGGTCGGCGATTTTATCAGGATCAGCGGATAGTGGTCCATCTTGGTTTGTGTCTTTGCATTGAACGCCACCAGCACCTGATCAATGTCATCACGGGAACCGGTCAGAAAGTCCCAGCCCGGCTTGGCATGGTACCGATCCAGGTAGGCCTTCATCGCTTCCGGGGTGTCGTTTTCCGGATCGACCGAGATGGAAACAAGCCGATAGGTCCCGTCTTTGGCGACGGGTTGTCTCTGGAAGTTTGTAAAATTTGCTGAAAGAATCGGGCAAATGGTGGTGCAGGTGGTATAGATAAAGTCCACCAGCACCGGTTTATCCGAAAGCAGCAGCTCCTTGAGCTGAACTTTTTCCCCATTCTGATTGATCATGGTCACGTCGGGCACCTCATACTTCTCCATAGTCCGCGTATAAGGCGGTTTTTTTGCTGCCGCAGCCACCCCACCGAGGCACAAACCAATGATAAAAAAGGTAAGAAAAACACACATTGCTCTTTGTCGCACCATACCAAGCCTCCTCAGCATTTATTAATGTTATCGGAAATCTTTATCATGCCATGATCAGGTTCGAGGTCATCATCGTTAAGATTACGATTACCGTAAATATAGCGTAGCAAAACACAGAGGTTAATGCAAGGCGCCGCTGCACATCCGGCACGGTCCCGGCAAGACTCTTAATTTTGTTAAAAGGAGCGACAACCCCTGTGCCGATTCCGGCCACCACCCCGCCGAAGAGGGCGAGATAGAGCGGATAGCCGACATAGCCATAGTCGCCCTGCAGGATGCAGAACGGACAGTGGTGGGTCGGCAGTTCGTAGAAATACAACGAGAAAACCGAGATCAGCGCGGTGATCGAGGCGACAAATGCGGCCCCGCTCAGGGCGGCAAACAGGTACGCCCCTCGACCACGGCTGAGATAGACGTAAAGGCCCAGCAGTAGGGTCACCCCCATCAGGACAAAGAAGATGTCCGGCCGGGAAATTGTCGGAGTGCCCGCCATGTCCGCTCCACTTGCCTCGGTGCTGAAGA
>JANNQL010000125.1:0-28777 GCA_031400755.1 Pseudomonadota bacterium
AGCCCCCTGGACGTTGTTCTGGCCGCGCAGGGGATTGAAGCCGCCGCCCGCCACCCCCATCATGCCGCAAAGCAAGGCGAGGTTGGCGATGCACTTGACGTTGTCGGTACCGGTAGCGTGATGGGCCAGGCCCATGCCGTAATAGATGGCGCAGCGCTTGCCGGGACTGGCGTAAAGTTTGGCAATATCGTGGAGCAGCTCCGGCGAAACGCCGGTGATGCCTTCCACATACTCCGGCGTGTACTTTTCAGTGACAATCTCCAGCTCTTCAAAATTCTCGGTACGGTTTTTAATAAACTCCGTATCCTGCCAGCCGTTTTTGATGATTTCCCGCATCATGCCGTTCAGCAAGGCCACATCGGTACCGGGATTGAGCCTGACCCAATGATCGGCCCGCTGGGCAAAATCAGTGCCGCGAGGATCTACCACTATTAACTTTGCACCATTATCGACGGCCTGATGGAGACGCAGACCGATGGTGGGATGACCGCTGTCGGCATTGGAGCCGATCATGAAGATGACGTCCGAGTCCTTGATATCGGCGATGGAGTTGGTCATCGCGCCGCTGCCAAATGAGAGGGCCAAACTGGCCACCGTGGGAGCGTGTCAGAGTCGCGCACAGTGATCGATATTGTTAGTACCGATCGCGGTGCGCATGAACTTCTGCATGAGAAAGTTTTCTTCGTTGGTGGCCCGGGCGCAGCTGAAACCGGCAATCGAGTCCGGTCCGTACATGGCCTTCAGATCGAAGAACTTTTTGGCGACGATGTTTAAGGCCTCTTCCCAGGTGGTCTCATACAGGATGCCATTACGCCGCACAAGGGGTTTTTTCAAACGGTCGCGATGCTGGACAAAATTGAAGCCAAAGCGGCCTTTGACGCAGAGGGCGCCAAAATTAGGGGCCTGCTCCGGATCGGCAGTCACCTCCATAATGGTGTCGTTCTTGACCCTGAGGACCATCTGGCAGCCGGCGCCGCAGTAAGGGCAAGTAGTGCGCACCTCGCGCACCGCTTCATTGACTACCGGCACAATGGCCTCTTTTTTGGCCAGGGCGCCGGTGGAACAGAACTCAGAGCAGCGCCCGCAGGCCACGCAGCGCTCGTTAAAATTCAGACTGATGCCAAGGGCCCGACCCTTGTCATCAAAACCTTCCGCTGTTAAATCGAGTGCCTTATATTCGCAGCTTTTCTGACAACGCTGACAGTAGATACACTTGTTCAGATCCACCACCAGGGTGGGGTGATCGGTAAAGCGGCTATAGGTCGGCGCCGTGCCCATGCCGGTCTTGTTGGGATCGACATTGTAATCAATGGCCAGGCGCTTCAGATCACAGCGTTCAAAGGCCGAACAGCCGCAGGACAGACAGCGTTGGGCCTCCTTGAGCGCCATCTCCTCGGAAAAGCCAAGTTTAATCTCATTAAAATCCTGGACCGCAGTGGCCGGCGGCCGGGTCGGCATCTTTTCCCTGAGCTTGACCTTGATGCCTTCAAAGTTACGCAAATCAACATCATCAAACGAACGGCCGCGATGAAAATTAAAGCGGCCCTCAGAATCTTCCTTATCGCTGCCCATGACAAAACCATGGATGTTTTCAGCCGCCCGGCGAGCGGCGACCACAGTCTGAATAACCGTCCTGGTGCCCGAGACCGCATCACCGGCGGCAAAGACCCCATCAAGGTTGGTCAGCGAAGTCCTGACATTGGCATTCAGGCAATTACTTTCAGAAAACTGTAGGGTCTCAGCCAGTCTGTTCTTGGCCAGTTCCTGATCGGAAAAGGCCATCTGCCCCAGAGAATATAGGAAGGTGTCGACCTGGATGAAGTTGGAAGAACCGGGAATTGGTTCAGGATGGCGGATGCCACGCTTGTCAGGTTCGGTCAGACGCATACGGATCAGTTCGACATCAAGACCGTCGGCCACCTGTTCGATCTTGACCGGCGAGGCGACCATCAGGAATTGCACGCCTTCCCGCTCCGCTTCATTGGCTACCCGCTGGTTGGCAGACATGCCGGTCCTGGACTTCGGAAAGACGACCGTAACTTCATCAACCCCGAGCCGAAGGAGCGAGCGGGCGGCCTCAAGGGCGATATTGTTGCCGCCGAACACTGCGGCCCGGCGGCCCAAGGCGGGCACCTTGTCCTGGGCGACCAAGCGCAAAAAGTCGGTGGCGCTCATCACTCCAGGAAGCGTGGCGCCAGGGATATCCAAGGGCTGCGGGGCCCAAGCGCCGATGCCGATAAAGGTGGCGTCAAAACCTTGCTGGCGCAAATCTGCCAAGGTAAAGGTCTCGCCTAATCTCTGATTAAACTTGACCGAAATCCCCATGGCCAGGATGGCGTTGGTCTCATAGTCAAGCACCTTGCGCGGGATCTTATAGGCCGGGATACCATAACGCAACATGCCGCCCAGTTTGGACATGGCCTCAAAAATGGTGACGTCATGGCCCTGGCGGGCCAGGTAAAAGGCGGCAGTCAGCCCTGCCGGACCACCGCCGATGACGGCAATCCGCTTACCGGTGCGCGGTTCGCAAGTGAGCTTCAGGTCGATATTATTGGTCATGCACCAGTCAGCCACAAAGCGCTTCAGGTGATTGATGGATACCGGCTCATCCACCAGCAGCCTGCGACACCTGGTCTCGCAAAAGCGCGGACAGACCCGACCCACTGAGAAAGGAAATGGGTTCCTGTCCATGACCAGGCGCACCGCCTCCTCGTACTCGCCCTTGGCAACATGGGCGATATAGCCCTGGACATTGATCTGACCAGGGCAGGTCAGGTTACAGGGCGCCTTGCAGTCGCCGAAGTGGGTCTCGGCCAGAATGGCAAGGCGGTCTTGGCGGTGCTTGCTTAAGGCAACGGAGTTGGTAATGACCCGCAACCCTTCTTGCACCAGGGTTGTGCAGGAGCGCAAAAACGTACTCTCGCCATCCACCTCAACCATGCACAACTCGCAGGCCTTGTCAGGAAATTTGCCTTTTACATGACACAGGGTCGGGATGGAGATCTCGGCGCGCTTGGCCGCCTCCAGAATGGTGATCCCTGCCTGGGCAACGAGTTTATGATTGTCGATAACGAGATTGACTGACATAGCAAATGGCGTGTTGGCGTGAGTTGACTCTTAAAAAAGTAACGACTCAGGTTACTTAGGCTATAGGCTGAAGGCTGTTAGGCAAAAAAACGGCCCAAATCTCGTGTTTTTTTCCGTTGCTAACAGTCTAAACACCTACAGCCTAAAAGCCTTAAATTACTTCTTGGCAGCTGGTTTCCATTCCTTCAAGAAGGCCGGGATATGCCCCGCTTCCCTAGGCCCGATGGTTATAGTCCACTGCGGCAACTCCTCTTCCAGCTCCCCTTTGATGGAGGCCAGATAACCTGGGATCAAGAGTTCGCGATGGTTGATCTTCTCTTCAATGCCAGATTTTTTGATAAACTGGGCAATCAGGTCGGCGCCGAATTTACCGGCCGCCCAGGCGGTCAATACCGACAGGCCTTCGGTGTCTTTGATCAACAGCCACGAGGGGACTTTCGACCCTTCGATTTCGCCGGAGACAATAAAATAGGTGAGCGAGAAATTACAGGTGATGATCACCGGCGAATCCACTCCCGGACCGTTTAACGGATAGATATTTTCCTCAACCACCATAGGTCGCTGCGGATCGGTAAAGATATTGAGCCGTTCCAGAAGCAGCGGGAACAATGTTTCGCCCTGCAGGTCGGAGAGGATGACAATGCCGGCATATTTGGCGATCAAGACCGAGGCGATCATGGCCTCCATCATCGGGTCATCCGTCATCTCACAGGGGAAATTGATGGTCGGGAACCCTAAGGGCTTGTACTTCTTGGTAATGGCCGAACGGCGGGCCACGATATTGTCTTCCAGTGAGGCCCGGATGGTCCGCGCCCCGGTATCGATCACCATTTCTTTGAGACCGGCGGCCAGCAATTCCTCGGCAATGGCCACGGCGTCGTCAAGGTTTTTGCCCCTGACCGCAAGCGGGCAGGACGTTTCCTTGGCCAGGGCCGCCATCTCCTTGGAATTTTCAGCGGTGGCGCCGTACAATAAGGGCTTTTTGTCCTTGCAGACCTTGGCGGCCGCCGCAAGACTGGCGACAGAGTCGCTGATCAGAATGAGATTAGCAGCCGGGGCGTCAGCCATCACCTTCTGGACCAGAGCTGAAAAGGAAGTCGCCTCATTCTTGGCGTCTTTGACTGCGACCAGATCGGCCTTCATGAGGACGCCGACCCGCTCATACTGGAGCTTTTTGAAGTTGTCTAGGCGGCTGGCAATGGCCTGCTCATCCATGCCGGTGGTCACCAGCACCCCGATGCCGGTTGGATTTTCAAAGCGTTTTTCATGCCGGAAAAGACAGGTCTCGCCGCCGGAGGTAAAGGCCGTGTCACCAGCGCCAATCTTGATGGTGCGGATTGGCGGGGCCGAGGCCTCGCCGATGGTCTCCTTGACGGCCTCATCGACATAAGGACACTCGGCGATATCGACCTGCCCTGCCGCCACTTTCATGGCAAAGGCCAGACAGGTGGGTATTTTACATTCCCCGCAGTTCTTCTTGGGGAGCATTTTCAGGATTTGTATACCAGTTAAAGCCATTTTCTTTTACCTCCAATCACTCGTCATCATCCTAAAGCCGACAGCAACGATAGTGTTAACGACTTGTTATAATATTGTAAAAACGTTTTATTTTATCAGACAACGGCTTCCATACTGAGCGCCGGATGGCCCTTCTCTTTCAGGAACTTCAGGATCTGCTCTTCGGTCTCCCCCTGCTCCTCGGTGGCGATCATGTCATAGAGTTCAGGCATGCCAATCTCCTGACAACGCTTGATCAACTTGTCCTTGATCTCCTCTTTCAAGGCCTTCGGCAACCAGACCAAACGCTTCAAGCCGCCTTCAGCGAGCAACAATTTTGGGCTGCTGATATAGTGCTTGGAAACGCCCATGAAGCCAGGGGTCTGAGCGCCGCCGCCAGCCATGCCGGCCAGGGTGGTAAATTTCATGCCGGAAGGCGTCATGCCGCGGCAGTCACGATCAACGATCATGACGCCGTTACACTGTGGCAACATGGCGGCAATGCACTCGAAACAACCGCAGGCGGTCATCGGGCTATTCATAAGCGAGTAGCAGGCCACATCGGGCACCGCGCCGCGCGAGGCCTGATTGACAAAATTATTGATGCCGGCAAAGGAACCCTGGACCGGGTCGAGACACTCGCCCTTTTCAATGGGCTGGTTGGGGCCGGTGGGGTTGATCTGGAAGGAGGCCTTGCCGTCCAGCCAGTTATAGGCCCCGCACATGCCGATGCGCTCAGGCGTAATGACGCAGACATGGCTTGGCGCAAAGGACTGACACAAGGTGCAGGAGTAGAAGATCTCCTCGGTCTCGTCGGTCATGCTGCCCAGACGCAGGTCACGTTCGTCATAGACCTTACGGGCCAGGTGCTGGACCTCTTCGACTTTATCAAGGACCGTATAGATCTTGACCTGGACCTTATCGAGGATGGCGCCGAACTCCTGGTGCAACTTGCCGTGCAGGACCTTGCCGATATGGGCGAAGGAGAAACCTTTTTCCACCGCGCCCTTGCCGATCCTGATCCACATGATATTGCGCTGGCCGATATGCATGATCCCCTGGATGTAGTTGATCAGGTGATGGAATTGCCGCTCCAGAATAGGCTCGAAATCGGACTGCATCTCGCGACCGGCAACCTCGACCAAGATACCGATGGGCAGGTTCTGGCCCTCCTTGATGTCTTTGATATCCGGGCCTTCAACGATGACCAGGCCGTCCTGGACCTCATCCATGTGCTTGGAAATCAGGACCTCAACGCCAGCGGTCCGGCCACCGCCACACTCCATGAACAGATCGTCCTTTCTGATGCGCTCACCTTCGAAGGCCGGGCCAAAGGCCATGGGGATATCGATTTTGGTGATGCTGACTTTCAGGCCGCGGACCTCAATGGCCCTTTGGACGATCTCATCATGGGGGACATTACTGACCACATGCTCGTAAGTGCAGATGCCGGTGGGCAGGACTTCCGGGATATTGTAGTCGGAGATGGTCGGGAAGCCCCAGTTGATGGCGCCGGCGGCATTGGCGTACCACTCGTCGCTGACCGGGCCGAGCGCCATGACAAAGGCAAAGGTCCGGTCCTTGTTGTAGATCAGGTTGCCCTTGTAATCGCCGGGCTTGATGCCGCCGAAGGCCATGGCCACCCGGCAGGCGAAACCAATGGCGAAGACCGCAGACGTATAGGTAGGCCCAAAGGGCACCAGCCTGGTGTTCCAACCGACCTGAACGCCGGCCTCAATCAACTGCTCAGGCATCCTGACACCGCCGGTGTGATCGTGCATGAAGATATAGAGGTTTTTCTCCTGGAGTTCGAGGGCGATTTTACTTGCGATCTCCTTGGTGGGCGGCGCGCCGACGATTGCCGCAAAACCTGGGGCCGTACCATCGACGAACTCAACGCCGCGTTTGCGGAAGATAATGTCATCAGCCGCGCCCAACCAGATATTCTCACCAGTGGGGTCTTCGGTCTTGGTGTAAAAGTTGGGCTCATTTAAGTAGCGAATGGCCTCATACATCTCTTCGGCAAAGAAGGTCGCCATGCCGGCGTCCAAGGCCTGACCAAGATACGGCATCCAGACATTATCGCTGACTAAAGGCGGCAGGAGCTTACGGCACTCCTGAAAGATCTCCTTCATGTCGCCTAAGTTCTTGACCTTGGCGCCCAGCATACTGTAGATGATCGGCAGAAAATAGGCGGTATTGGGATAGGAAACCTCATGGTCCGGCCCATATTTTTTGACCGCATCTTCAAAACTAGCCTCAGCCATATCGATGATCTTATGGGCGCCGCGGATGGCTGCTGAACAAATAATTTTAGACATCTTAAAAACTCCTTCTAATGAATTGTACTGGGAGAGATTTTAGCTCTGTCCCCTTCCCTCTTAGCTCATCAAACCCTTGACCAGAGACTTGGCCAGACTGATGGCCTGAGGATGCCTCATGATCAGGACATCGCCGCCACACATCAACATGCAGCTGGCGGTTATCGCCTCCATCATCACAGACCGCCTTTCCTGATCACCAAGGATGGCATCGGACGGCAGACGACACTCTTTGGCCTTCCAGACCTCGCGGCCCAGGTTACAGATGAATGGCACTTGCAGTTTTTCGTCCTTCTGGGTCAGGGCGGCCAGTCTGATCCGCTCCATGACGGAGTAGGTATATTCAATGCCGTATCCCAACGCGCCGATAGAGGGATCCATCAAGACATTGTTTAGGGAAACGCCAAGATTCTCGAGCAAAATATTGAGCTGTTTGGCCAAGTTGACATCAATGGGCGAGGCCGCTACCATGGGATGACCAAAGGCCATGGCGGTGGCGCCGAGCGACCGGTAATTTTTATCGTCAAGCGGGGCCAGACAAACCTTTTTGTCACCGATCATAGCGGTAATTTCCCGCAAGGATTCGGTATCTTTCTCGGCATTGCCACAACCCCAGATGATGATCGGCACGTCAACCGCGCTGATCACCAGGCCGGCAGTCTTGGCCGCCTCGGCGGAGGGCCGATTCATGCCGTTAGGGTCGGTGCTGACCAGTGACAGACAGATGGCCTCGGCCTGATACTGATTGACGCACTTCTGGGCCCAGGCTACCGGGTTGTCAAGGACATCGGCAAAATGGCGCGTCAAGGTCTCCGGCCACTCATCGGGCGCGACATCAAGAATATCCATGGCGATGAGGGGCTTGTGGTCCATTTTTCCTTCAAACAACTGGAACGGCAGGGTATTGGTGCCACCCACCGTAATCGCCTTATCACCATTGCCGAGTGAGACTTCACGAATAGCGCCGGTATAGTCCTTGACATAATGATCAGCAGGTATCTTAGCGGCGCGGTCTTTCAGAGTGCCTTGCGCGACCGCCAAGCTGACCGCATCGATAGCGGAGGGGGCCGCCACTGATTTGGCTGGAGCGGCAGGGGCAGCACTCGCTTTTTTGGCCTCTTCAGCTGCCTTAGCTTCTGCCGACTTCTTGGCTTCCTCAGCCGCCTTGGCCTCTGCCACCTGCTTAGCCTCGGCAACGGCCTTGGCTTCAACCGCTTTCTTGGCCTCTTCCAGAGCCTTAGTCTCCATGGCCTTTTTGGCCTGCTCGGCGGCCAGCGCTGCCGCATCGACCTGAGGTGCGACCGGCGCCACCGGGGCCGATGTTACAGGGGCCGGAGCGGCTGCTGCCGGGGCAGCCGGAGTGGAAGTGCTGAGACCAGCATGTTCCTTAAGGAGGATGGCCTCGGCGCCAGCAAATTTCACCAGGGCTTCGAATTGATCATCACTCAGGCCGTAGGCCTTCTTCAAGGCAGCCAGACCCATTCGTACAGATTCAAGCGCCATTTGCCGTTCTTTTTCGTTCATTGCATGTTCTCCTGCATCATCTATGTCTGTCGTAGTAATCGAAACGCTAGTACCAGTGGGGTGAATCAAGGTGGCGGCCTGCTGCCTAGCCTCGGCAATAATCTTGGCCGCCTCAAGCTTGGCTGCGGCCAACAATTCATCGCCGCTACCGTGCTCATCTGATAAAACGGCGGCAGACTGCACCACAATCGACTGGGATGCGCCAATCGCTGGGGCAATCTCCATCTCAAGGGCCGGACGGTTATCAAGGCCTGCCAGTTTAACAATTTCAGCCACCGCGCTTTCCCACTCAATGGCCATGATATGAACGCCGCTGACGCCTGGGACCTCTTTGACCTGATTGATGATGTCAACGCAGATCTTGATTCCCTCTTCTTCCTTGTTCTTAGCGGCCTTCAAGCGGTCTATGATATGGTCGGGCACATCCATGCCCGGCACAAATTTCTTCATGTAATTGGCCATGCCGAGTGACCGGGGCGGAGTGACGCCAGCCAGGATATAGGCCTTTTCGTGGAGGCCCAAGTCACGCGCCTTACGCATGAAGTCGGCAAATTTATCGACATTGTAGACAATCTGGGTCTGAATAAAATCTGCGCCGCTCGCGATCTTCTTGCCCATGCGAATGGCCCGGAAATCGGTCGTAGGTCCAGCAAAAGGATTGGCGGCAGCACCTAAGAACAAACGAGGCTCGGCCTCCTTCATCTTCTCGCCGCATTGGAATTCCTTGGCATCCCGCAAATTCCGCATCATCCCTAAAAGCTGGATGGAATCCATGTCGAAAACGCCTTTCGAGCCTGGATGATTGCCGAACTTCTGGTGATCGCCAGTCAAGCAGAGCAGATTTTTGAGCCCCAAGGCGCTGGCGCCCAAGATATCGCTCTGCATGCCGATGCGGTTACGGTCCCGGCAGGTCATCTGGATGACGGGTTCCACCCCCTCGGACAAGGCGATAAGTCCGGCGGCGATACTTGACATGCGGACGATGGCGGTCTGACAGTCAGTGATGTTAACCGCATCAACATGACCTTTCAGCAATCTGGCCTTCTGCCGGACCACCTCAAGCGAGCTGCTCTTCGGCGGACCCAGTTCGCCGGTGACCGCAAATTGACCGGACCGTAAGATTTGTTCTAAACGGCTACCTGATTTCATTGATTGAGTCTTCCTGGAGATATAAATTTTTGGTTTGTTGGGTTATACCCCTCAAGGGGGTACTGAACAAAGCGACGATGAAACCGCTAACCCAACCTACATGGCTGAAATTAGAGATAGCATCGCAGAAACCGTTACAACTGCCTTCAATTCTGCCCAGCGGGGCCGGTGCAGCCGACGCCTGGGACGCCGCTGGTCAAGTCACGCCGCATCTCCATGTCAAACAGTATCCGTTCCTGCTTCTTATTGATGCCTAAGGCATCCCGCTTGGCGTCAATATGAGCGATCATTTTATGGGCCAGCTTGATGGGATCAGCTTCCATGTCCCACTTGCCGCCATAAATCTTCTCATGCTCTTCGGTCATGAACTTGGTGAATTTTTTAGAGCCGGTAATCGGCAGATTCTGGAAGATAACATAGGCCCCGGAAGCGGCAAAATACTGACCGATGGCCACGGCCTTTTCACTCATCCACAGGGGTGCGGTGCCAGCTAAAGGCAGATCGGAAATATCATCGCCAAGGCCACCTTCTGCCACCATCTGGGTGGCGGCGATCAAAAGACGGCTGTTATCGACGCAAGACCCCATGTGCAGGACCGGCGGGATGCCGACGGTCTCACAGATTTCAGCAAGCCCTGGCCCGGCAAACTCACGGGCCGCCTCGGGCCGTAAGAGTCCTGCCCGGCCAAGAGAGGTCGCGGCGCAACCGGTGGCCAGCACCAGGACATTATGCTTGATCAGCTCTTTGGCCACCTTCTCATGGACATCGTCGGCAAACTTGTAATTATCGCAGCCAACAATAGCGGCGACCCCACGAATCCTGCCATTGATGATATTGTCGTTCAAAGGGCGATAGCTGGACCGGAAACGACCGCCCAAGACATAATTGATGGTCTCGTGACTGAAACCGACCACCACGTCCAATTTTTTGGATTCCGGGATATAAAATTTGCCGCGCTTCTTGTAATTGGCAATGGCCTTGCGCAAGATCTCCTTGGCGCAGTTCATGGCATCGTCTTCTTCAAACTGAATATGAATCGCACCTTCCATCTTGGCCCGATAGTTGGTGGTAATGATGTCGGTGTGGAAAGATTTGGCGACCTGGGCGACCGACTGCATGATGCACTGGACGTCCACCACCATGGCCTCTACGGCGCCGGTAGCGAGCACCATCTCCTGCTGGGCAAAACCTGCCGCCACCGGAATGCCGCGTCGCATCAGGATCTCGTTGCCGGTACAGCAGACCCCAGCCAGGTTAATGCCCTTGGCCCCTGCCTTCTTGGCCGCCTCCAGTATGTCCGGTTCCTTAGCGGCCAGACATAAAGATTCGGCCAGCAGCGGTTCATGGCCATGCACCGTGATATTGACCTGATCGGCCTTTAAAACGCCAATATCAACAATGGTACGGAGAGGGACCGGGGTGCCGAACATGATATCGGTCAATTCGGTGGACATCATGGAGGCGCCCCAACCATCAGAGAGGGCACAGCGCGAGCCTTGCAACATCAGGTTGCGATAATCCTGGTCAACACCCATATGAGTGCGGTGCATCATTTCAACCACCTCACGGTCGATGCCTCGGGGCTCAACCCCTAACTTCTTCCAGAGGGCCTGACGTTTGGCCGGCGCCCGCTTCAGCATGGAGAGCAATCCTTCCTGCTGGCCAAATTCAGCCAAGGCCTTTTCGCCAACTTCAACGGCAATCTGATTCTTGTCCTTACCCTCAGTGTCAACCCCAAAGACTTGGGCCATCACCTTCAGCTTCTGTTCATCTTGGATCTTGTGATCGGTCTTGCCCTTGGCCGTGGCGATAAAGCCCTTGACCATTTCCCTGGCATGGTCGGTATGGGAGGCGGAACCGGCAGCGATGGCCCGGCAGAAGCCACGGGCCGCCACGGTCTCGGCAGTGGCGCCGCAGACGCCGATCATCTCGTCTACCCCATCGATGATCTGACAGGGCCCCATATTGCAATGCCGACAGCAGACCCCGCCTGACCCGAAAAGACAGGCGGCCATACCGCGGTCAGCGACCCGGTGATAAGCGGTCTTGACATCCTTGGCGATATCCTGCTGCAAGATCTCAATCGTCGATGAGCAGGTGATACTGGTACAGCCATCGCATTCTAATTTTCGTGTAGCCATTGTTTTACCTCAAAGTAAATCACGGACAGGTCATCCGAGTTGTCAGCCAAATTGCCAATGAATTGACTAATACGGCAGGTAGAGACTAAATCAATCCGGCTGCCTGCTTGGCCGCCTGGACGGTATTCTTCATCAGCATGGTGATGGTCATGGGGCCGACACCGCCAGGGACCGGGGTTATGCAGGAGGCCTTCTCCTTCACCGCCTCAAAATCCACGTCACCGGCCAGAATGGCCTTGCCAGATTCAGACATGCCGATACGGTTGACGCCAACATCGATGATCGCCACCCCATCCTTCACCATGTCGGCAGTGATCAGCTTCGGTACGCCGACGGCGGCGATGATGATGTCGGCACGCCTCGTGTGCGCCGCCATGTCCTTGGTCCGAGTATGGCAGATAGTGACAGTGGCATCGCCGGCTGGACGTTTCTGGAGCATGAGGTTGGCGATGGGCTTGCCGACGATGTTGCTGCGACCGACGACCACTACCTCCGCCCCCTTGGTTTCGACTCCGGCACGTACCAGAAGCTCTAGGATGCCATGCGGCGTGCACGGCAGGAAACACTTCTCGCCGAGCATCATCTTGCCGACGTTGACTGGATGAAAGCCGTCAACATCCTTGGCTGGGTCGATGGTGAAGAGGATCCTGGCTTCGTTGATATGCTTCGGTAAAGGCAGTTGGACGAGAATACCATTAATTTTTGGATCGTTGTTGCATTTTTCGACGAGCGCCAGCAAATCGGCCTCTGGGGTGTCGGCCGGAAGAGTGATCTGTTCGGAATATATGCCGAGTTCCTTGGCGGTCTTGGTCTTGGCGGTAACGTAGGACTGGGAAGCGGGATCTTCCCCCACCAGGATGGTGACCAGACCAGGGACTACATTGTGCTTTGCCTTCAGCTCGGCGACTTCCTGGGTCAATTCCTGGCGGATAACCTTGGCGGTTTCAGTGCCACTGAGAATTTTAGCGCTCATCAATAAACTCCTTCATTTTTTTTCGAGTTTCTATATATAACTACGCGGCACATCCGTTAAATACTGGAAGGCCGCGTAAACAATGACTACAAGTCATCAAATTTTAGGCATCCGGGGAAAAAGTATACTGTATCGACCGAGCCTAATCAATAGGTAAATGTACTAATTGTGAACAGAAAAAAACAGGGGTGATCAGGTTTTCTTGGAAAGGTCCGCCGCCAATTTAACCATGATGGCATTGGCCTGCGAAAGACGCGTGGCCAGCGTCTTGAAGAGATGCGCGGCTACTTCCGGGTATTTTTCGATGATTTCACTAAGCTTATCGCCTGGGTATCTTTTGATGACCGCCCTGCCCTTTGAGACAATGCTCGCCGATCGAGTCTCTCCGGTGATGGCCGACATCTCGCCGAAATATTCACCCGGCTGGACCATACCTTCCATAACCACATTTTCATAGAAAATACAAACCTTGATTTCAGCCCTTGCACCGCACGGTCGGTCACTTTATTTGCTGTGGTCCCTTTGAAGTGATGCAAAAGGTTGGAGGGCGGAAAAAAGGAAGCACTGCCACCGGAATTACGCCGGACAGGCCGAGGGCAATCTCCATTTTTCATTAACAAAACGTATCATGTTTCCCCTGGAATCCGGGCACCGATACGACCCCGTCGTACTACCAGTAACCCATGTTAATATTAATTGATTTCCCTGATATATCCATGGTAAACAGTCTAAAATTTTAAGACCGGGGCGGTGGCCGGATTCGCGACCCGACACCTTTTCCTGGTCACTTACCAAGTGGGACGCGGCGGGCAACATATTTTAAGGGTAGCCCAACCGTGATCCCCAATAACCTTATTAGGAGGAGTTATGGTTTTCAATTGCTTTAATGCCCAGAGTTGCGCCACCGAACGACGCAATAAATGGGGGGGGCAGCCATCGGGCAACATTAAGCTGCGCCACGTTGGTTATGGCCACCTGGCTTACGACCTCAGCGGCCTTCGGCGCACAAGTTGAGCCGAGCGACTACGAGAGACTTCTTAAGGAAGCAAACGAGAGGGGAGTAGCCAGTGTCTTGGTGACGATTGACGACACTCTCACCTTAGAGGCAATCGGCAACATGCCGGCAGAAATTAAAGCCGAGATGGAACAGAAGGCGCAGCCCCTGCTTGCCGAGCTCGGCCAAGACGCATTGGATGCAGGCTATTGGAACAACGGCATGGGTCAGATTGGGCTCTATGTTACCGCAAGTGGCCTGGACGTTTTGGCCAATAGTTCCAATGCCATAACGTTCATGCCCGACGTCACTCACACATCACGCATTCGAGCGTATGACGCAGACGGTAGTCTTGATGCAATCGAAGACGCCATCAATGCCAATGGCTTTGCCGATGTCGAGGTATTCCTAAATGTCGATGAAGGCGACTACGATATTGACAGGGATGGCAAGACTACCTTCCGGCCTTCCCCGGGGTTATCAAAGCAGATCATGTCGCGATTGACTAGTGTCAACGGGCAAGGGTTTGCAAAAGGCTTCCGTAACTATGACACGAGACCGTCGCGGGCGGCTGTCCCCAGTCCCAGCTTCCGGGTGAGGGCCGACAAGAACACGTTCTACGGCTTACGGGAAAGCGACGACGTGCGGGCCATCCGGCCGCTTGACTTTGTTGACTCCCGTCCGGCCCAGTGGCCGACTGATGCACTGGCAGCGGCAGAGGCCAGCGGCTCGGCCGATGTTATCGTCACGCTCCGCGGCGGCGCCATCTTTTCGCCAAAGACCGGCTTTATGTCGGCCACAGCCCTGAAGGCCCAAGTCGATGCCAACCATCGCGCCCTTGATGACGTCCTGACCAGCGCCGGCGCCTCACCGGCATCGTCAGCCGCGGCGACCTATTTCGGTCTTGGCAGCATTGAGGTGCATCTGCCGCACGCCGCCTTGGCACGGCTATACAAAAATGCCGACCCCAGAATCCTGAGCATTGAACTGAACAAACCAGCCGCCTGGCCGACACTGACCAACAGCACGACACTGTTGAATATGCAGAATACCTGGAACGCCGGATACCGAGCGGCCGGTCAAGCCATCATCGTTATCGACTCCGGCATACGAAAGGATCACGAACTCTTCAAGATGAACGGCGCGACCAAGGTCGGCTATGAGGCTTGCTTTGGTACTAATGGGTGGGACACGAAGGGGATCTATTATAACTCGATCTGCCCCGGCGGCCAAAATGGGTCCCCATGGGACTCTACACCTGGTACCCTAGGCTCTGGGGAGCCCTATAGTAACTTGGCGATCTGCACGACTTTGCAAAATCTCCTCCCGCCACTAATTTCTCATGATTGCTCGCACGGTACACACGTGGCAGGCATCGCCGCAGGCCGTTCGCCAACAAACCCGCCAACAACCCTTCAAGGGGTGGCGCCCGATGCTGGGCTGGTCGCGGTCCAAGTCTTCTCATATAACACAACGGTCCCTGCCGCAACGGCATTTGGGGCGGACCTTCTTGCTGCCCTTGATGCCGTCAAAGCAGCCGCCACGCCCGGCACCACGAATAACCCCTTCGTGGTCAACATGAGCATCGGCGGCGCGGGTGTCTACTCTGCGAATTGCGATACTGCTAATGGGGGGATTCTTACGAACGCTATCCACGACCTGACTTCTCGGGGGATTCCGGTCACAGTCGCCACCGGGAACAATGGGGACCCGAACCCCCCCTATGGAGGGAGCCGCAATGGGATCAGTTGGCCCGCTTGCGTCTCTCAGGCTATTAAGGTGAGCTCGGTTGCCAACGATACAGGTACAAACTCTGGCACAACCCTCGCTGGGTTCGCGAACATTGGTGCGCCGGCAAACTTCACCGGACCGATCTTATTGGCTCCGGGTGGCAGTAATAGCACACTGGTTACGTCCGCAGACCGCGCTACAACTACTGCGACCAAACCGTTGCGGGGCACGTCGCAGGCATCACCGCACGCGGCTGGCATATATGCTGCGATCAAGGCTGCCGTTCCCGGCATCAGCGTTGCCGACGCGACGGCCTGGATCGTTGCCACAGGCAGCATTCCTGTCACGTACACCTTGCCGGCCCCTGTCGGCACCCAGACTTATCGTCGGATTAAAATGCCTTTCTAATTGGATCGAGCCATGGTCCGAAATTCTCGTTACGCGTGAGCCCTCGGTGCGACAAGGCACCTTCGGTTTTTTGCTTGCGGTTAGCGATAAAGACGATGCCCATGAAATCCTGTAGGCCGGGTAAGCCTGTTCCTCGCTTGCGCCCGAACAGGCTTACCCGGACCCATCGACCAAATTAACGGAAACGCCAACCCTGCCCTGCATTTGACCGATTTTTTTCAGTTTACGCCTTAAATAATATAACCTTAATGTTTTTACTGGAGCGATCATGAAATCATTTATCCGACAACTGATGTTAGGCGGGATGCTTACTGCTGTGTGCCTATTGAAGGCCACCGTTTCTCAAGCTACCTCCCTCCCTACACTAACTGTATTCGAGACACCAACGCAATACTGCTTCGATCAAAGCGAATGGCGAGGCGGGCTGGAACACGCCACTTTTGATTACCACCTAATCTTTGCGGAAGAGGACCGATCCAAGAGCGTGGATGTGTTTGTCGGCTTTCGCCTGAGAAGCAGGCCTGAAGCCATTTGGCTATCCGACTTTGCAGGAGTATGGACGATGTATGACCCCAACACAGACCCAGCAGCTTATTACCGCAGCAGCGAAATAGTGGCTACCAAGATCACGCACGTATATGCTATCCAACAGCCGATGGATTTGACTGCGGTCTCTGGTGATGGGGAACTGTTAGTTGGTTATGGCATAAGGAACAACACGGCGGTAACTACAAAAGATTCGTTTCAAGAAATGGTCAGCAGTCAACGCTATTCGGTGGTTTGGTCAATAGGCCCTGAACTACTGCCGCCAGGTTGGTCCATCTGCCTGACCGCAACAGAGATGAGGCTTTCGGATGGCACGGTTACGACGCAATAGCCATAAGCAAAACTCACCGATTATGAAACCATTTATCCGACAATTGATGTTACGAAGTACGCTTGTTTTGGCCTGCCTGTTGGGCGCGTCCGCCTCCCGCGCGCAAGAAGCACAGGTATTTGCGAAACCAGCGCAATACTGCTTTTCTCAAAGCGAATGGCGAGGCGGGCTGAACCAACTTACTTTTGATTACCACCTGGCCGTAGTCGCAGACGACCAGTTCAAGAACGGGGATGTGTTTGTCGGCTTTCGCCTGACAGGCAGGCCTGAGGCCTTATGGTTATCCGAAGGCGGAGGAAGATGGTCGGCATATAACGCCAGTACAACCCCGGTGGCCTATTACAGCGGTGAACTGCAACCGGTGATGCAGACATCTATTATCCCGCAGCCAACAGATGTGACTGCGTTCTCACCGGACTCATCGAACTGGGGGCAAGATATTCCGGCTGTGGCTACGTCCTTACTGAACGGGGGGCAAAATGTACAACCAGTCCTATCCACAGCCGGTACGGATTCGACTCCCGGGGAGTTCTTGGTAGGCTATGGCCTGAGGAGAAACGCGGCGGCAACCATAAACGATTCGTTCCAAGACATGGTCAGCAATCAGCGCTATTCGGTGGTTTGGGCAATAGGCCCTCCACCACAGCAGGCGTATACGATCATCTGCCTGACCACAACACAGATAACTGTCGAAGCTTTGGCTTATCCTAGTGCGACATCGCAACAGCCATAAGGGTGCGCAACGGTTTTTGTTGCGCACGCGGATAATTTAACATAGCAAAACTGCAACCAAACAGATGTCATGCACGTCGCAGGTATCGCCACAGCAGTGTAGGGTGGGCAATCGGCTGTTTCGCTTGCCCACGCGGATTCATTGACGAATCGGGATCAAACAAATTTTGTGCCGATCCTCCAATCCGGTCGCGTGGGCATGATGGAACCATGCCCACCCTACGGTGAACGATGTCACGGTATCGGCGCGACAATACACCCGGCGCTACATGGTTTTTCACGGTGGTGACCTATAAACGGCAACGAACCCTTTGCGATGAACCGGTTCGCGACGCACTGCGTGAGGTCATTGCCCAAACCCGCATCAACTGGCCGATTATCATTGACGCCTGGGTTCTTTTGCCCGACCATCTGCACTGCATCTGGACCTTGCCGAACAGAAAAAAACAGGACTTATCAGGTTTTCTTGGAAAGGTCCGCCGCCAATTTAACCATGATGGCATTGGCCTGCGAAAGACGCGTGGCCAGCGTCTTGAAGAGATGTGCGGCTACTTCCGGGTATTTTTCGATGATTTCACTAAGCTTATCGCCTGGGTATCTTTTGATGACCGCCCTGCCCTTTGAGACAATGCTCGCCGATCGAGTCTCACCGGTGATGGCCGACATCTCGCCGAAATATTCACCCGGCTGGGTAATTTCGGCAATCTTTTTACCGTCCCGTACCACCGCCACCGCGCCCTGAATCAACTTGAAAAAATCAATATCACGGTTGCCCTGACGGAGGATAAAATCGCCATCCTGGTAATTTTCCACATCCGGGTTGACGAGATAGGCCGGCAGACTTTCGGCACTGATGACGGTCTTTTTGAGGACCTCTTCAATGCTGGTCGCACCTTCGACAACCTTATTGATGCCGGCATTGCGCAAAGGGGTCATCCCCTCCTGGATAGCGATCTTACGCAGTTGATCTTCCGGCACCTGGGCGTTAATGGCCTTACCGACCTCATCGGTCACCTCCATCAGCTCAAAGAGTCCGACTCGGCCCTTATAGCCGCCGCCGTTGCAGACACCACAGCCTTTAGGGCCATGAATGCTAAGCCCTTTAATCTGCTCCTCCTTGAACCCCATCGACACAAGTTCCAGCTCTGTGTAGTCGCAGGGGACAATGGCCTTGCACTCCTTACAGAGCCTGCGGGCCAGACGCTGGGACTGAACCATGGTGACCGCCGAGGCAATCATAAATGGTGGGATGCCGATGTCGATCAAACGACCAATGGTGGCGGGACAGTCATTGGTGTGCAGGGTCGATAAGACCAAGTGGCCGGTCATGGCCGCTTTGACAGCGATCTCGGCGGTCTCAATGTCCCGGATCTCACCGACCATGATAATGTCAGGGTCCTGCCGCAGAAAGGCCTTCAAGGCGGCGGCAAAGGTCATCCCCACCTCATTTCTGACGTTCACCTGGTTGATCCCTTTGAAGTTGAACTCGACCGGATCCTCAGCGGTCAGGATCTTGGTGCCTTCATCATTCAATGAGTTAAGCACCGAATAAAGGGTAACCGTCTTGCCGCTACCGGTCGGCCCGGTGACCAGCAAGAGCCCCTGCGGCCGACTAAAGCACCGCTTCATAGCCTCGAAGGTCTTGGGTTCAAAACCAAGCTTGGTCAAGTCCACATTGAGCGAGCCCTTGTCCAAGATACGCATGACGACACTCTCGCCATAGAGGGTCGGCAACGTCGAAACCCGGAAATCCACGGCGCGGCTCTTGGTCAGACGGATCCGGATGCGGCCGTCCTGAGGAATCCTCCGCTCAGTGATATCCAAGGCCGACAAGATCTTGAGCCGTGAGATCAAGGCATTTTTGATACTGAGCGGCAGATTCATCGTTTTATACAGGGTGCCATCCAAGCGATAACGGACCTGCAGGTTCTTTTCGTAGGGCTCGATATGAATATCGCTCACCCCATCCTTGATGGCTTTGATGAGAATACCGTTGACCAATTTGATAATCGGGGCGTCCGAGGCCGAATACTGATCGCCAATGTTCTCCGACTCGCTGTCGCTCTCTAGATCATAGCCTTCCGCAGCCTCAGAGGCCAGGGAGCCAAAATCGTCGATGTTTTCGACCGGCGCCTCATCCTCAACCTTCTCCGCCCCGCCGCCGCGGGTCAGCTCGCTGTACTCTTCGTCAGTGATTTTGTAGTATTTGCGATAGGCCTCAATGATATCCCGTTCTGTTGAAATACTGACCGACAGACCCATCCTGACATCAGCCTGCAGGCTCTCTACGGCACCGGTATCAGTTGGTTCCGCCATGGTTATATGCAAAGACTTACCTGCGGTCCGCAAGGGGAAGGCCATGTACTTGCGCGCTATGTCAAAGGACATAATCGCCAAGGCGTCCTTGCTGGGAGGTTCATCTTCAATGGTGACTGCGGGGAAGTTCTGGACCCGGCTCAGGACCTTGAGGACAGTGTTTTCCTCAATATAGCCCAGATGAATCAGAATGCTGCTCAGCCGCCCCCCCGACTTCTTCTGAACTTCGGTCGCTTCATCCAATTGATTTTTGGAGATTTGCCCTTCTTTACGAAGGATTTCACCAATCTTCAACTTGCCAGCGCCGGACTGGTCTTTGACCGAAGCCCGGAGACTGGATTGATCAGGAGGTTTTTGCTGTGGATTTGCCATAAATGTAACTTACATCACGATATAAAATTAAAAAGATGAAGATGCCCGCAAGGAGGGCCAACAGAAAGTTTCAGTTTTAAAAGACGATCAGCCAGCCAAGTCAATCACCTAAACAGATGCCGATCTCTCTGGCAGTTAGCACCTTGTCATCATGGACGTCAACCTTTTTTCTTTTTCTGGTCGCTTCTTCCAGGGTGACTTTTTGCATCTCACCATTGGCCAGCGCAACCATATGGCCAAAGAGGCCTTCTTCCACCATGCGGACAGCTGCTGCGCCAAAACGCAGGGCCAGCAGACGATCAAAGGTGGTAGGCGAACCTCCTCGCTGTAGATGCCCAAGGACCAGGGACCTCGTATCTTTTTCAGTCCGCTTGCGAATCTCACTGGCGACCCAATCACCAATGCCACCGAGAAGGACCTCTTGACGCCCCAACTCACATTGGTTGTCCTTGCAAATCACCCCCGAGTCCTTGGCAGTCGCACCCTCCGCCACCACCACAATAGTGTAATGTTTGCCATGGAGTTCATTGTCTTCAATTTTTTGGCAGACCGAATTCATATCAAAGGGTATCTCAGGGATGAGGATGACATCAGCGCCGCCGGACAGCCCGGAGTTCAAGGCAATAAAACCTGATTCCCGGCCCATCACCTCAACGACCATGACCCGGTCATGCGACTTGGCCGTGGAGTGCAGCTTGTCAATGGCATCGGTGGCGGTGGAGACTGCGGTGTCAAAACCAAAGGTCAACTGGGTCGCGTACAGATCGTTATCAATGGTTTTTGGGACCCCGATGACCGGCATGCCTTTTTCTTCCTGAAATCGGCGGGCGATATCCAGACTGCCGTCTCCACCTACGGCAATATGGCACATAAAACCCATCCTGGTGAAATTCTTCATGATCCGATCAGATATATCGCAGATTTGGATTTCACCGGCGAGATTCTTTATCGGCATCGAAAAAGGGTTCCCTTTATTGGTAGATCCCAGAATGGTCCCACCCAAAGCGGTAATGTCCTCCACTGTCTTCGGGGTCAAAGGCATCAACTCTTCAAGGTCAATCAGGCCCTTATACCCACCTCTACTTCCATAGACCTCCCATCCACGGGAGTAAGCAGACATCACTACAGCATAGATTACCGCGTTAAGTCCAGGGGCATCGCCTCCGCCGGTGGAAATCACAATCTTCTTCATATTCACCTCGCTTGTTTAGGAGTCGTTACGAAACAACTTGTGCAATTCTGACCATCCCTTTACGGCCCCTTACTCTGTTTAGTCCCCCCTTGCGGGGATGCAGATTGGCTATCATGAATGACCAGGTTATTTGTTTACAACGGCTTATATGAATGTTCGCCGAGTTGCCAGGCTTTATGGATACAAACACAAAACATACATTATCTATTATGGCACAATCCTCAAAATACTGTCTAGTAAAAATTAATGGCTTTCCAGCTCTCCAACCTCACCCCCGGACGTGAGCAAATCAGAAAATAACAGTCCCTGTGGTTAAATACCCCCTTTCCGTTTATTATGGGCACAAAGAGGAGCAAATACACCCAAACCAAAAAATCCTCAAGATCATATTCCTTGTCCACCCCACTCCAAAACCGCCACAAACAGTGACTTACACGCAACTGATTAACAATCAAACAAAATTGGCACAGCAGATGCTATAATCAAAATTAAACAACCCACGTCTAACCAACAAACACTTTTACAAAGGAGAAAAAATGGATGGCTTGATAGGCACCGCTTTAGTTATGGCTGGCATATTTGTTGTCTGTTATCCGGTTGTAATATTCTTACTAAATCGGATAATGACTAACGTAGAATCTAATTTAGAAATATAACAGCCACTGGGTTTATATACTCAGCCACTGGGGTTATATGCCCCTTCTCTTTTAGGAAAACCAAAAAAAACACACAATACAAGAGGGCACTTAGCCAACATCTCACCATCTCTTTTTTTAAATATCGCCATAACCTATTGTCACAACACAAAAAAAATCAAGAAAAAAAATATTGGCACAGCAGATGCAGCAGTTAACGTTCAAACGGTATGTACCAATCTTATAAAAACATTAAAACAAAGGAGAAAAAAATGAATGAATTGATAACCACCGCACAAATGATGGATGGAATATTTATTATTTGTTATCCTGTTGCAATGTTTTTGTTAAATCAAACAATGATAAAAATCATTTTATCACTTGTCTAAAATAGCAATAGCCTCGCCAGAAAGGACGTTCTCCTTGCTTGTGTGGCTATTGCTATTTTAGATTTGGCGAAGCCAACCACAAACACTATAGCTGATTCTCCAGCTTGGCCATATATTCTTCCCATTCAAGGGGAAGCATGGCCTTTTTCTGATTGTTGCATTGCTTGCAGGATGGGACCAAGTTACCTTTAACACTTCGCCCTCCACGACCAAGCGGGACGATATGGTCCATGGTAAGGTCCTTGGGGCTATGCTGCTGACCACAATAATAACAGACGCCCGTCCCAACCTTGCGCTGCCACCAGCCACTCTTCCGCAGCTCCTTGGCCTTGGCCCGCTCCTGGCGAATCAAGGCCTCATCAATGCCGGACAACTCAAAAAAATCAGTCGCCAACCAAGTCTCCCACCAGGATAGACCTGGCCTTGCCGATCAAATAGAGCGACCCGGCCACACAAATCAGATCAGCCGGCCCCGCCAAGTCATAGGCCATACGTAGTGCATCCTGCACCGAGGAAGCTGCCAGACATTTCTCCCGGGCCTCCTCGGGCAGCGCCAGACAGAGCTGCTCTGGCGTTGCCGATCGCATATTCTCCGGCCGGGCAAATATCATGCGGTGACAGAGTGGCGAAATTTTAGCCACACAGGATTGAAAATCCTTGTCCCCCATCGAGGCCCACACCATGACCAATTTTTCATAAACAAAACCATCGTGAAGGGCAGCAATAAGTGACTCGACCCCGGCCGGGTTATGGGCCCCGTCAAAGAGGACTGGGCGTGACCTGTCTTGCCAGTGCAGGTCTGGAAAAAACTCAAGCCGGCCTGGCCAACGCACCTCCTGCAACCCTTGACGGACCGCCGTCTCGTCAACAACCGTTCCCTGCCCACCCAGCAGCTCGATTGCCGCCAGGGCCAAGGCCGTGTTGCCGGCCTGATAATCGCCTCGTAAACCCAGGGCAACATCTCGATATGTATGGCAAAGCCCCCTATAGGTCAAAAGCCGCCCCGCGCCCTTGGCCATGGTAAAATCAGAGCCGAGGATATAGAGCGGGGCCTTGGCCTCGTCTGCCACCCGACGAACCACCTCAGTGGCAGACGGCCCAACAACTCCGGAGACCACCGGCACCCCGGCCTTGATGATCCCGGCCTTTTCAACGGCGATCTCGGCCAGGGTCTCTCCCAGATAGGCTTCGTGGTCGAGTGCGATATTGGTGATGATCGAAATCTTCGGCGTGATGATATTGGTGGCGTCCAGACGCCCGCCCATGCCGACTTCCAGGATGACAAAATCAACCTGCTGTTCGGCAAACCAGAGAAAGGCCAAGGCCGTGGTAAACTCAAAATAGGTAATCTGATCGCGGCCCATGACCTCAACAATGCGGCTGGCGTGACGGGCAAAAGCCTCTTGACTGATAAAGCCGTCATTGATCCGAAAGCGCTCCCGCACCGATGTCAAGTGAGGCGAGGTGTAAACCCCCACCTTAAACCCGGCCCGCGCCAGAATGGCCAGCAAGGTAGCGGCCACCGAACCCTTGCCGTTGGTGCCGGCGACATGGATATAGGACAACCCCTGCTGGGGATGGCCAAGCCGCTCCATGAACCGCGCCATGCTGTCAAGGCCTAGCTTGATTTTGAAAAACTGCAGATTATCTAAAAATTCCCAGGCCTCGCGGTAGTTCACTACTCCAGTATCTCCATCTTGACATAGTCCAGATTAATCGTCTTTTGACCGTGCCTGGGGAAAAAGATCTGCACGGTCCGGGCACCTGTCATCTTCAGCACCCGGCCCTCGCCAAAAAATGGATGGCGGACCTGCCTGCCGCTCAGGTCATCATGCGCAAAGAGTTCCTTGCGGCGCTCAACTGTCTTGGGGCTGAAACTGCTGGCAAGAGGCGCGGACTTTTTATTGGCGGCCATGGTAAGGCCGGCCGGGATCTCTTCGAGAAACCTGGAGATCATCGCCGGTTCACCCAGACGCCCAGGCTGAGCGACTTCCCTGGGATAGACCAGATAGAGATGCTTTTTTGCCCGGGTGGCGGCGACATAGAGCAGACGGCGCTCCTCTTCAATCTCCTCAGGTGTTTGCGCCATGGCGGAAGGGAATTTGCCCTCGGCCAGATTAATAACGAAGACATGCTCCCACTCCAGACCCTTGGCCGAATGGACGGTGGAGAGAACCAGTCTGCCGGCCTGCCCTCCATCTCCCTGCCCAACCCCGACCTCCGGCGGGTCAAGCGCCGTATCGTGGATAAAGTCATCCAGACTGCTGTATCCGGCCACGATCTCCTGCAACTGTTCAAGGTCCTTGGCCCTGGTCGGATAGTCATCGTGGTAGATGCGCTCGAAGATCTCCTGGTAATAGGCCATGGCCGCCTCAAACTGGGCCAACGGCGAAGTCTGATCGCGGATAATCTGCAAGGTCTTGGCCAGGGCCAGCAGCCCCTCCTTCCAGGTCTTGCCGGCCGGGTAGCGGGCCAGGAGCGCCAACGGGTCGTCACTGGCCTTGATTTGCGAGAGGATGGCCTGGGCCGTCTTCGGGCCAACCTTGTCGATAAACAGCAGGATGCGGTTCCAGGCCAGATTGTCCTGGGGGTTGTAAATCACCCTGAGCAAGGAGAGGACGTCCTTGATATGGGCCGATTCGGTGAGTTTCAGGCCGCCCCGCTTCTCAAAAGGAAGCTGCCGGTTGGCAAGTTCAAGCTCCAGCTTGTAAGAATGGAACCCGGAACGGAAGAGGACAGCGATCTGGTCGCTGCCGGTGCCGCCGTGGATTAACGAATCGATTGTGCTGGCCACATAGACGGCCTGGTCCGAGTCATTGCGGGCTGAATAGACCAGGGGCTTTTGCCCCCCTTCGACCGAGGTAAACAGTTTTTTGGTGTACTTCTCCACCGCCTGTTCAATAATGGCGTTAGTCATGGTCAGGATGGGCTGGGTGCTGCGGTAGTTTTCCTCCAGCCTGATCAGCTTGGCCTCGGGATAGATCTTGGGGAACTCCATGATGTTGCGAAAATCAGCCCCCCGAAACGAATAGATGGACTGGGAGTCATCGCCAACCACCATGATATTGCGATGGGGCGCGGCGATCAAACGGATAATTTCAGCCTGCACCGGGTTGGTGTCCTGATATTCGTCCACCATCAGATAGGAATAACGGGCAGCTATCTCTTGCCCGACCTCGGGGATGACCAGGACCCGCTGTAAGTTGACCAGCAGGTCATCATAGTCCATAAGATTATGCTCAAGTTTAAACTTGGTATAATGATGACCGACCTGCTCCAATTCATCAATAAAATCGGCCAGGTGCCCATATCTTTGACTAACAACATCGGCCAGGGCCTGACGTTTGTTGACCATCTGGCTCAGGATGTTGATGATCACCTTCTTGCTGGGAAATTTACGATCAGAACCCCCGTCAAGCGGGGACTGAACTGAGTCGCTGAGCTCAAGTGATGATTTGAGGAGATTGACTATACCTTCCGAATCCGAACGGTCGAGAATAGTAAATTGGGACGTATAGCCCAGATGGTGGCCATAGCGCCGCAGCAGCAGGGAGGCCATAGCGTGAAAGGTGCCGCCAGTCACCCGATTACAGGACTCGTCAAGCAGGAGACTCGCCCGACGCAGCATCTCCTGGGAGGCTTTCCTAGTAAAGGTAAGCAGCAGGATTCTCTCCGGCTGCACCCCCTGCTCAATCAGATAGGCGACCCGATAGACCAGGGTGCGGGTCTTGCCGCTACCGGCCCCGGCAATGACCAGGATTGGACCGTCAGTGGTGCTGACCGCCTCCATTTGCGGCTGATTCAGTCCGGAAAAATTGATCTTCCGGGCCAGGGTTTCAGGGGGGTTGCGTTTATTTTCGCCAAAAAGTGATTGCTGCATTGGCGGTCTATACCATAGAGAAAAAGCACCCGCAACTGGCATAAACTAGATTTTTGGCGCCATTTTCCGCCACCTTCCTCCGACCTGATTATTAGCCGCAATTACTCGCGTACAGTACCTATTTTGTGTGACAACCCTTGCACGCCGTGGGGCCGGCCTTTTCTTGCTTGGCAACAAGGTCCGCGTGGCATTTTTTACACATATTCATAACCTCTTTTTCCTTGAATTTTCCCTCTGCCTTCATCCTACTGATCACCTGCACCTCTTTCGGAAAAAGCTCATGACATGGCCGGCAATCGATATAATTTTTCTGATGCCGGCCATGCGGGAAGACCACGTTGCCCGGTTTGGCGCTGAGGACAACCGACTCGGCGCCTTTTTCATCCTGGGCGCCGAGCGCGGCGTTAGTTTGTAACAGCACTGCGGACATGGCCAGACCGATAGCAAAAATTCTTACGTTCATAAGCGACTCTCCTTGTACAATTTGATTTGTTGTTCTTGCACGTTTGGAAGCTGTTCGAAAATAAAGCATCCGCATGTGACCATTTCCTACGATTCCCTTACATCGGCATCGAATCGCCCATCAAATGCCACATCGCCATCATACCGATGTCCTCATGCTCGATAATGTGACAGTGAATCATTCCCATGCCGGTGTAGTCCATCACCGGCATCAACAGCTCAACTCTACCCCATTTCGGGACGATGGTGACGTCCTTCATTGCCGGAACAGTCGTGTAAAGCGAGGCGTACTTCGCGTCGCCGCCGGTGATTGAGAGCACTTGGGCATGGTTGACGTGATGGTGGAACGGATGATCCATGCCGCTTTGGTTTATTATCTCCCACACCTCGTAGCCGCCTACCATCGACATCTCGACGTCACAATTTTCGTGGTCGGTGAAGGTCTCGCCGTTTATGTAGCCCCGGCCTTGCCCCATCGATAACGAAATCGTCTTAAAACTTTCCGGGGGCAGCATAGCTGTTGCAAAATCCAGTCGAGCCGCGTTCGGATTTACCACAGACGGTAACGCCTCGGTCGAGCTTTGCCCCTTATACTGCATACTCAGGAGGGTAACCTGCTGCAAGGTGTTCATGCCGCGATCATACGGCAACGAGAGGAGCCGGTATGTTTTTGCGGCCTGATTCGCCTTTACCAGGAGATCAACGCGCTCGCCGGGCGACACGATTATCTCGTTGATCTGATACGGCCGGTCTACCAGTCCCCCTTCCGTGCCGATGAGGTGCATGCTGTGGCCCTCAAGGCTTAAGCGGTAGAATCGGGCGACACTGGCGTTAACGATCCGCCAACGCTGCACTTGGCCAGGTTTTATATAGAGCAGGGGGTTAACCTGACCGTTCACCATGACGATGTTTCCCTCTTTGCCGTGCATGTAATCCATCATCATGCTGTGGGGCGCAGGACTGGAACCTGACAGCGCCAAATCGTGCAGCATAAGGAGATGCGTTTCGTAATTCGAAAGAGTCGTCTCGTCGTCCTCGATGACAAGCGCCCCGGCCATCCCGGCCCACATCTGGTCGGAGACATTGCCATGGATATGCGGGTGGTAAAAATTCAAATTGCCGGCAGGATGCCTGGACAAGTCGTACTCGTAGACGCTGCCGTCGTACTCGTACATAAGGCCCCTGTCGGTATAGTTTGTCCCGGTGCCGGGCATCGCGACGACCAGCATATTGTCCGAATGCGTGCCGTTCATATTGTCCCCCGGAGAGACGTGAAGTCCGTGCGTGTGCAGGTTCGTCACATAGCGCGGGTGCCCCAGCATATTTGTGCCGAGCGAGGTGGGGAGAGAATTTTTGAAGCGTACCCTTAACAGGTCCGAGTTCTTGGCCCGAATTGTCGGGCCGGGATATAAGCCGTTATAGGTCATGAGGTCTGCCGACGTCCCGTTAACATTGATCCGGGCCATTTTCGCCTCAACGCTGACCTCGACCACTCGTTTACCCGTCATCGGATCGGTAGAGATGAGGGGAGCTGCGGTTACCGGGTCCGTAAACAGCGCTCCGATCGGCGGGTTGATTATGCTGCTGCCGCCCATGCCTCCCCCACCCATGCCGCCGCCCATCCTGGCAGCCTTCGCGGGGCCGACGCTCAGCATGCCGGCGTAAGTGCCGGCGGTGATCAATACTGATTTTTTGATGAAATCTCGCCTCGTTGTTTTCGACATATTGTCCTCCTCCTCCTCTTCTTCATTTGCCTTCTTCCCAGGATGGGCGCCTCACCTGCTGGAATATAAGGCCTTGCCCGGCCATCCAAGCCTTCGCCTTTTTTGCAACGGCACAACCCGGCACTGTGAGGTCATTTTTCTTTCAACTCTCAAGGTAGCAGAACCATGTGCAAATTAAATAGGGTGCTTACCTTATTTAATTATGGAGTTTTTAGAAATATTCAGCGGAAGTGTTTGAGCAGGAGGGTTGGGTGATAGGGGGGACGGGTGATGCCGAGCAGACTCATGCCTTGGCTGCTTTTTTTTGGACACGACGAAATCCCGCCCGGCGAATCAAAGAGCGGGCCTGGTTTCCCGGTAAGCAATCTTGATT
>JANNQL010000126.1:0-16137 GCA_031400755.1 Pseudomonadota bacterium
GAACAAGGAGCGGGTGATGCGCTACGGCCTGCCCGCGTCATGGCCGGACCTCGAAGCGACGACCACGGGCGACGGCAGCTTCTCGAACGCCTTCGATCCGCCGCGCGCCTAAGATTTAACCCTAGACGCGACGCTCGCGGGCTACTGCACGACGAGCTGGCACTGGGGCCAGATCGAGCCACGCGCGCCCAATCGGCCGCTGGGCTCTTTCATCTTTCTCGGTCCCACCGGGGTCGGTAAGACCGAGTTGGCCCGTACCCTGGCCGAGTTTCTGTTCAACAGCGAACGGGCCATGGTCCGTCTCGACATGTCGGAATTCATGGAAAAGCATTCAGTGGCCCGCTTGATCGGCGCCCCTCCCGGCTATGTGGGCTACGAGGAGGGCGGCTACCTCACCGAGGCGGTGCGGCGCAAGCCTTACGCTGTTATCCTCTTTGACGAAATCGAGAAGGCCCATCCGGATGTCTTCAATGTCCTACTGCAAATCCTAGACGATGGCCGGATGACCGATGGCAAGGGCCGGACGGTGGATTTCAAGAACACCATCCTGATCATGACCTCAAATCTCGGCAGTCAGCTCATCATGGACTTAGGCGGACGGGACAATGAGGCCATGCAGCGCGGCCTGGACGAACTCCTGCATCGTTCTTTCAAACCGGAATTTCTGAATCGGATCGACGAGGTCATTACCTTTCACAGTCTGACCCGGGCGGACCTGGCCCGGATTGTCGATATCCAGCTTGAATTGCTGAAAGACAGATTGAAGGCACAGCATTTCCAGATCGAGATCACCGACCGGGCCAAGGAGTTCCTGATCCAGACTGGCTATGATCCGGCCTTCGGGGCCAGACCGCTTAAGCGTACCATTCAGCGTCATGTCCAGGACGCCTTGGCGATCAGAATACTCGAAGGTCGTTTTGTTGAGGGCGACAGCATTGAGGCCGATCTCGCCGCCGATGGCAAGTCCTTGGAATTCCGCAAGAGGTGAACGCCCCGATGGCCGCAAACCCTGATCTTGAGGCGCTGGTCCAGACCATCCGCCAGCGCACCGAAAACTATTACGATGCCCATGGCCTGTGCTGTTCGGAGGCCATTCTCTTTGTCTTGAATCGCGGACTGGGTGGTGGTCTTCTGGCCGACGACATGGTCCGGCGCCTGGGCTCTGGATTCTGCGGCGGCATGGGTGGTGGCGACGGGGTGTGCGGGGCGCTGAGTGGCGCCATCGCCGCCCTTGGACTCATCATCGGACCGGGCCAACGCCAGGGTCTGTCAAAGACCAAATTGCGGCAGGCCGCCAAAGAACTGCATGACTCCTTTCATGAGGCGCTCGGTGCAACTGTTTGCCACGACCTGACCGCGCCGTACGCCAAAAATCGTCGGGCCAGACTGAAGGGTTGTCAGGCCATCACCGGCCTTGGCGCCGAACTCTGTGCCCGCCTCATACTTACCCTACGCCCCAAGCTGGCGCTCAAGGCTGACCTCAATTTCTTGGACCGTCGCGATACCAAGACTCGGGCGGTCATCCAAAAAATCAGCGCCTTTTTTTGACAGATATGAGCCCTGGGCACTATCCGGGGAAACTCTGTCCAGACTTGTTTGGGCCATAGTCTTCTCTGCGGACTGCCAAAGCATAAAGTCAAGCGTGGTCCTGCCTGCCTCGTCCTCCCTCTCTCCCTGACCCAGATAAACCGGATTATTTTCAGTCACCCCTTGAGGCGGATAAGTCCCTGTCGGCTGGAATCCCTTTCCCGGCAATGGGTTTTGTCATTTTTTTGGGTATGAATTGATACAAGTAGTGGCCCAGTTGTGAATGCTGCTGAAATTACATGCATATTATCGGCAACAAGGTATATTGCCAAAAATGCCGGCTGGCATTTTTTAGAGACGGAAGGTTTAGGCAAAGGCAAAAGGACGACGATGAAGACCGTGGCGGCATCAAGCGTATCTAACTTAAGGCGAGGCCAAGCACTTGCTTTGATGCCGTCTCTCCCGTCCCATTTTTTCTTTCTCTTGTTGTCCCTCCTTGTCCTCTTCCAGGCGGCTGATGCCGCTGCCGTCAATCAGCCGCGGATCTTCAATACCTTGGAAGAGCCGCAACAAAGCATGGATTACCTCACCCAGTGGGTGAAGGCGCTGGAGCGGCACATCACCCAGGACGCCCCGGAAGGGGAGTGCTCCGACAGCCTGTTCAACAAGTGCCATTTGCGGGAGTGGTATGCCTTTTTGACAAGCATAAAGGACAAGACCCGGAGTCAGCAAATTGATGAGGTCAATCGTTATGCCAATAGGAAGGCTTACGTCATCGACCTGGATAATTACAGCATTGACGATTATTGGGCCATCCCCAGGGAATTTTTGTATAATGGCGGCGATTGTGAGGATTATGCCATAACCAAGTTTTTTTCCCTGCGTTGGCTCGGCTATGGCAAAGACGACCTGCGGCTGCTTATCTTGCAGGACACCAATCTTCGTATTCGACACGCTGTCCTCCTGGTATTCGACCAGGAGCAGGTCCTGGTGCTTGATAACCAGAGCCAGCAAGTCGTGCCACAGGAGAAAATAGTGCACTATGTCCCCCTTTATTCCTTAAACGAGCAGCAATGGTGGTTGCATGTGCCGCCAGTCCGACAATTCCGGAGGAATAGCAATGGATATCAATAAACAAAATGGCAAACGGATTGTCTCTGCCGCCATCGTTGTCCTGCTGCTGATTATTGTTGGCGGCATGGGGGCGGTCAATGCCTTGGTACGCTATGAGAAACAGCGGGATATCGATACCTGGCAGATCACCCTGAACGTGATGGCGGACAGCCGTGCGAAGCGGGTGCAGCAATGGATCGACTATCAGTTTGAAGAGCTGGATGAATTGGCCGCCAATGGTTCGCTGCAGATGTACAGTCAGCAATTGCAGCGGAGTGACAAGGGGGGAGAAGGTTCGACTGAACCTGCCCAGCTTTCCTACCTGCGCAATCTGATTCTGGATGCTGCCGAGCACAATGGGTTTGTTGAGGAAGAGAGCGCCAAACAGACCATTCCTGCCAATGTCGTACACCTGGCGGACGCAGGGCTTGCCCTCCTGGCCAAGGACATGACGGTGCTTAGCGCCACGCCCGGCATGCCGGCACTTAGCAAGGAACTGCGGCAAACAGCCGCCGAGGTGCTGGAAAGCGGCTCATCCCGCATCCATGATATTTTCTTGGATGATAGCGGCCGCCCGCTGATCACCTTCTTGGTGCCGGTCCTCGCCCTGCAAATGGCCGATTCCGGGAAGGAGGCGGTCGCCGTTCTGGTAGGCATAAAAAATGCCAGAACGACCTTATTCCCCCTGCTGGAATCCGAGGCGGTGGCCACTAAAACAGATGAGGCCATGCTGGTGCGTCGTGACAATAATCTCGTGGTCTATGTCTCGCCGTTGGCCGATGGCACCGCCCCGCTGACCAAGAGCCAGCCGGTTGCCGCCGCTAACCTTGCCGCCGCCTATGCCGTGACCCATCCTGGGAGTTTTGCGATATGCCATGACTACGCCGGCATTGAAGTCTTGTCAACCAGCCGCGCTCTGCCAGACCTGCCCTGGATTCTGGTGCAAAAAATCAGCTCTGCCGAGGCCTTGAAGGAGTCGATGGGCCACCAGCGGTTCCTGTATACCGCCCTAATGTTGACTCTGGGGCTTGCCTCGTCCCTGTTGCTGGCGGCCTGGTTCTATGGCAGCAAAGTCAAAGAGCAGCAGGTGGCGGCCAAATTACAGGCCAAGGCGCAACAACTGGCGGCGCAATCCCATCTGCTGGGGGCGATTAATGATCACATTGGCGATTACATTTTTTTTGCCAAGCCCGATGGTCAGTTGATCTTTATCAACCAGGCAGGCGCCGCTGTTCTGGGTCTTGAAGCGGGGCACGATGCCAGCGGCAAGACGTTGGTCAACACCCTGGGGATGGTGCCGGCCAAGCAGTTTGGGTGCCTCATGGAAAGGGCCCTGGCTGCAACGCAGCCAATCATTGAGGAGATGGCCATGGAGCTCAATGGGCGCCCTATGCAGTTTCATACCTCCTGCATCGCTTTTCCCTATTTCACTGCCGAGCGGGACGCCATCCTGATCAGCCTCCATGACGTTACCCAGCTTAATGAGGCCCGCGAGAGAAAAGAACTCTTACTCACGCAGATAGTTAAGGCACTGATGCGGGCCATAGACCTCCATGACCCTCATTCGGCCAATCATTCGGCCAATACCACGGCCATCGCTATGGCCGTAGGCCAACGCTTGGGATTTGCCTCAGCAGCTATGCAGGTTCTGGAAACCGCAGCCAATCTCTGCAACATTGGCAAGCTGTTTATCTCCAAGGCTGTCTTGGCTAAGACGGGGCCGCTTTCGAAGGAGGAGCAGGCTGAACTGCGGCAGGAGACGGAGTTCGCTCAAAAAATACTCGACGGGATTGATTTTGACGGGCCGGTACTCGCGACCATTGTCCAGAAAAATGAGCTGCTTGATGGCAGTGGTCATCCAGGCGGGCTGGGCGGCGCGGCAATCCTGCCCACCGCCCGCGTTTTGGCGGCGGCCAACGCCTTTGTCGCCATGGTCAGCCCCAGGGCATATCGAGAAACTCTGTCGGTCAAGGAGGCCATGGGGCAGATTCTTGAAGCCGTTGACAAACACTATGATCGGCAGGTAGTGGCCGCCCTTTTCCAGGTCACTGAGAATGAAATTGATTGGAGTAAATGGCCCTCTCCCGGGAAATGATCAGCGCAGCACAAAGCGGACAACGACAGCCCCGGTTTCGTAAAGTCCGCAAAGGGGCAGGGTCAGGAGGACGGCGGAGAAGGGGTCGCCGGCGGTGAGCAGGAAGGAGAGGACGAGGAGGGCCAGATAAAAATAGGGCCGTTTTTTGCCGAAATGGTCCTTGGCAACCAGCCCGGTCTTGCTGGCTGCGGCCATCAAAAACGGGATCTCAAAGGCCAGACCAAAGGCAAGCCCGCTACGGGCCATGAAGGTCAGATAGTCCCCGAACTTGGGCATGGGCGTCAGGTTTTCCCGCGCAAAACTCATCAAAAAGACGAGGGCCTGGGGCAGGACAAGCCAATAGGCAAAGGCCGCGCCCCCTATAAAGAGGCCGCTGGCCAGTAAGACCACAACCCGCACAGCGGCCTTCTCGTTTTGATGCAGGCCTGGCGCTACAAAACTCCATGTCTGATAAACCAAGACCGGGAAGCTGGCGCTGATGCCAATCAAGATCGCCAGTTTCATGTAGCTGAAAAAGGCCTCGGTCAGATTGGTATAGACCAGGCTCTTCAGATCAGGACAGGCTTGGAAGAGTGGGGCCATAAGAAATTCAGCGATGGGCTCTACATAGGCGTAAGCAACGCCGCTACAGACAACCACGGCCAGCATGGCGACCAGCAACCGTTGCCTGAGTTCATGGAGGTGGGTGCCAAGGTGCTCAGCCAGCGGCAGCATGGTCTTTTTCTGGCTGGGTTGCCTCTGGGGTGATGTCGGCGGATGTTCCCTCGGTTGGCCCTGGTTCCTGGTCCACATGATCAGCAGGCGGGACCATCGGGGCTGGTGAGGTGAACTCGGCGATTTGCGGGCGTTCGGGGGTGACCTTCTGCCAGGCCGGCTTGTCGTCATCCTCCTGTAGGCTGTCCTTCAGGGCGTTGGCGGCCCGTTTCAGTTCAACCACCTGCCGGGCCAGGGTCTTGGCAAGTTCTGGCAATTTGTCCGGACCCACCACAATCAGGGCGATGGCCATAATCAAAATCAATTCAGGAAGTCCGATTCCAAACATTTTTATACCTGTCAGGGGATATGAAGCGTGGTCCACGCCCGGCGATAGGCATGAGTACGAGTGGGAGGCATTCTCATTTCGTGCAAGCTACGGTATTTGCGAGTCTGTGTCAAGCGGCTTGATGGATTGACATTTGGCATGGCTTTGACTATTATGCCGGGCGGTAATGGCGGTGCAAAAAGTCCGATCTACTGCGTTGCGTAGCATTTTTGTTCGTTCGGCATACCATATGTATGGCCTCACTCACAAAAATACCTCGCGCCTTGTATATCGGCCCTTTTGCTTAGCCATCCTCGACTTTTTTGCAAAACCAGCCTCTGTATACATCTGTGAATTCATGTGAGCACCAGCAACCAGTGCAACCCACCAAGGAGTAATGGATAATGGCCAATGTGGTAATAGTAGGCACCCAATGGGGTGATGAGGGAAAGGGAAAGATTGTTGATCTGTTGACTGGTTATGCCGATTATGTCGTGCGTTTTCAGGGCGGCAACAACGCTGGTCACACCCTGGTAGTGGAGGGCAAGAAGTACGTCTTCCATCTGATCCCCTCCGGCATCCTGTACGAAGACAAGAAATGTTTTATCGGCAACGGGGTTGTCCTTGACCCCGGCGTCCTCCTTGACGAGATGCGGAAACTGGCTGATAACGGCATGCAGGTCACCCCCAACCGGCTGGCCATCAGCGAAAACAGCCACCTGATTATGCCCTATCACAAGATAATTGACTTGGCCTGCGAGGCCGGCATGAAGCAGGGCAAGAAGATCGGCACCACCGGTCGGGGCATTGGCCCCTGCTATGGCGATAAGGTCCTGCGCAAGGGCATTAAGCTCGGTGAACTTCTGGACAAGGACCTCTTTCGCGATAAGTTAGAGGACAATCTGGCCGAAAAGAAGGTCCAGCTACAGGGCACCGGTCTTTCAGTGGACAGCATCTACGCCGAGTTCATGGACTATGCCGAGAGGCTTGCGCCATTCATCCAGAATGTCTCAGTCGCCCTTGACCTTGGCCGCAAGGCTGGCAAGCACATCCTGTTCGAGGGCGCCCAAGGCACCCAGCTCGATATCGACCATGGCACCTATCCCTTTGTTACCTCATCCAATACGGTGGCGGGCAACGCCTGCGTCGGCTCAGGCTTTGGCCCTTCCCATATCGATACCGTCATCGGCATCCTGAAGGCCTATACCACCAGGGTCGGCGAAGGGCCCTTCCCCACCGAACTGCTTGATACAACCGGCGACCAGCTTCAACAAAAAGGTGGCGAGTTTGGGGCCACGACCGGGCGCAAGCGCCGCTGCGGCTGGCTGGACGCGGTGGTGGCCCAGGAGGCCGTCCGCTTGAATGGCATCAACGGCCTGGCCATCACCAAGCTCGATGTCCTGAGCGGCCAGCCTACTCTGAAAATTGCCACCTCCTATGAGGCCGACGGCAAGAAATTTACCGCCATGCCCGGCAATATCAGGACCACCGGACGACTTAAGCCGTTGTATGAAGAGGTGCAAGGCTGGCAGGAAGAAATCGACCAGGCGGTGAGCATGGACGACCTGCCCCAGAAAGCCAGGGACTACGTCAAACGCATTGAAGAGCTGACCGAGACCCCGGCCTATATCGTTTCAGTAGGTCCAGGTCGTGAGCAGACCATGCTTTTGAAGAACCCTTTTGTTCAGGCTTAACCCTTAACTACAGCCAGAGGTCGCAACTCCACCAAGACCTCCACCAGGTCGAGCTGATTGTCAATCACCTCATTAATGTCCTTGTAGGCGCCGGACGCTTCTTCCAGGTCACTGACCGAGCGGATGGCGTGGATAATCCCCTGCTCGTCCAGTCGTTTCTTCTCCTCACGCAGGTTCAGCTGGCGCTGGGCCTGCTTGCGGCCCATCTTCCTGCCGGCGCCATGGGCGCATGACTCGAAACTCTCTCTGTTGCCTTTGCCTCGCACGATAAAACTTGGCGTCCCCTGGGAGCCGGGGATAATGCCGATCTCGCCCGCCTGGGCCCGGGTTGCCCCTTTGCGATGGACCATGACCGATTTCCCAAAATGCTCTTCCATGGCCGCATAATTATGGGCAATGTTGATCATCGGCTCAAAGGACACCGGCTGGATAACGGACAGGATGGCCTCCTTGACCCGCTCCATCATCATCTTGCGATTGGCATAGGCAAAATCGACGCAGTAGCGCATTTCATGCAAATAGATCTGACCGGCCGCACTGTTAATCGGTAAAAAGGCCAGCTGCCAGCTTGGCGGTATTTTCGACTTCCACTGCCGGTTCAGATCAATCGCCAAGTGATTGTAATGATTGGCCACCTTAAAGCCAAGGTTGCGGCTGCCGGAATGAATCATCAACCAGATATGGCCATCATTGCCCTGCTGGATTTCGATAAAATGGTTGCCGCCGCCTAAGGTGCCAAGCTGGGTAAGGGCGCTTTGATACTCCCTGGCAATCACCGGCAGTTCCTCAAGGGGGAGTTCTGCCTTAGGCATGTGGGTGGGGTCCTGCCCCCTTTTATGATGCTGAAAACCAAGCGGAATAGCCTGCCTTATCTCACTCAGTACGGCTTTCAGTTTGTCAGTGGAGACGGTGGTGAGCGAGGTCCGCACGGCGCACATACCGCAGCCGATATCAACGCCAACCGCATTGGGGATCACCACTTCTTCTGAGGCCATCACCCCGCCAATGGGCATGCCATAGCCCTGATGGGCGTCCGGCATCACGGCCACATGCCTGAACACAAAAGGCAGGTTAGCGAGGTTCTTGACCTGTTCAAAGGCCCCGGCCTCAATGTCGTCCAGCCAGAGCTTGATCGACTTTTTTTCTGTAGTAATTACCTGTTTCATGGCTACGGCTTCTTTGCGACGCCATCAATCGTCATCGCTGATATCGGCAAAGGCGCGGCGCACCTCTTCGAGTTTCTGGCGGTAGTTCTCGCCATCGCCATAATCAAAGAAGTATTGATAACGGCTGTGGATCGAACTGATTCGACGGGCATGCTTGATGGGGCACCAATACTGCTCGGTGCGGGCGGCAATCTCCCGGATATAGCTGATTAGGCCGTTAAAATAGCCGCAATACACACAGTTGATTTTTTCAATCAGATTCAGATAGGCCAAGGCATGGTGGTCGATGACGATATGGTGCCCCCGTTTGACTTTGGGAATACCGTAGACCGGAAAACAGACCGCTTGAAATATGGTGACCGCGAGGTCCATGAGCAGGGCGGGCAACAGACAGCCCCAGATGATCGGCACGGTCAGGATGTTGAGCAGTGATGCATCAAACAAATAGCGGTGGAGTTTTATGATAAGTTTCCGGTGGCGCTCTTTGACTTCCGCCTCAAACCGTACCTTGTCCCGCTCGATCCGATAGCGGAAGGCCTCCTGCTTCTGCGTGAGCTCCTGCCGCAACTCGCGCTCCAGCTCCTTGATTCTACTGATTAGCTGGTCAATTTTTTTATTCATGAGGTCCTCTTGTCATTAGGTCATCCCAAATATCGTTTCCGTCATCCAGTGGCGGAAGGAGTCGTTTGCCCCTGTTTCGCCAGCAGAATGATATATTTGCTGAGAAATAACAATGGCTTTGTGCTGGTGTACGATAAATGGCGAAAAGGTGTGGCTGACCGGCGATGTCATCAATACGTCAGGTCGGGGACGGGTTGATGAAGATTTGAGCTTGGGACTGACTCGCAACTCGTCACTTTGTCACTCGCCACAGTCAAAAGGGACAGCTATTCAGAAACAATAGGAGGAAGGGGTGTGAACCAGATAGGCGCGCTGAGCGCATAAAAAAAGCCCTTCTTGCAACTTCACTTTGTGTGAAGGTGTGCAAGATAGGGCTTGCGAGAATCAAGCAGAGATAATTGCTTGATATTATTGCAAATGGTGGCGATGCAGGGAATTGAACCCCGGACACTACGGATATGAGCCGTATGCTCTAACCATCTGAGCTACATCGCCGGTAATCTTTGCCAACGGTAAATGGCAAAAAGAAGAAAATCATATACCATAGTTGATAAATAAAATAAAGAGGAGCTTGCCCACTTTTTTGACTTTGCGATGGTTGGCAACGATCAGAACTTGATGGCAATAAAAAAAAGGCAGGACCAACCAGGATGGTCCTGCCTTTCAAGGAGGAGAGTAAAAAAGACAGAAAGGAGGGTTCTGTGCATTTTGAATATAACAAAAAGCAATCACCATGCCACCATCGGGGATAATTTTATATTCCTTGCAAAATCAATAAGTAAAACCTTAAATAGCGTAAATCGTGAGAAACGATCACAGGGGGATAATACCCTGCGCATGGGTATTATTACTAAAAAAATGATCATTTGGCCCAGGCCCTGTGGTTTTTTGGAAAAAGCATAGCGGCAACCTCAAACCGCCCAGCCCAAACGACAAAGGCAGGGTCTTCACCAGAAGAAACCCTGCCTTTGCACGACAAACGGGAACCGGCAATATTACATCATGCCGCCCATACCACCCATGCCGCCCATACCACCAGGAGGCATACCGCCCATGCCGCCCTTATCATCGGAAGGCTTGTCGGCAATCATACATTCAGTGGTCAGCAACAGACCGGCGATGCTGGCCGCATTCTGTAAGGCGTAACGCGTCACCTTGGTCGGGTCAATGACGCCAGCCACCAGCAGGTCCTCATAGACTTCGGTCGCGGCGTTGAAGCCCATGCCGCCGCTCATGCCCTTGACCTTTTCAACAACTACCGAGCCTTCGCAACCGGAGTTGGTGGCAATCTGACGTATCGGCTCTTCGAGTGCACGAAGAACAATCTTCTTGCCAAAGGACTGATCGTGGGACATTTCGACAGACTCAAGGGCCTTGATGCAACGCAGATAAGCAACACCGCCGCCAGGCACAATACCTTCCTCGACTGCCGCTCGGGTTGCGTTTAGGGCATCCTCGACTCTGGCCTTCTTTTCCTTCATCTCAACTTCAGTTGCGGCGCCAACATTGATGACCGCCACCCCGCCGATCAACTTGGCAAGACGCTCCTGGAGCTTCTCACGGTCGTAGTCGGAGGTTGAGGCGTCAATCTGGCTGCGGATCTGCTTGACCCGGGAGGCGAGCGCTGCCTTGTCGCCGGCGCCGTCAATGATGGTGGTGTTGTCCTTGTCGATGACGATGCGCTTGGCCTTGCCCAGGTCATTGATCGTGACGTTTTCGAGCTTGATGCCCAGGTCTTCGGTGATGACCTGGCCGCCAGTCAAGGTGGCGACATCTTCGAGCATGGCCTTCCGGCGATCGCCAAAGCCAGGGGCCTTGACTGCGGCGATATTCAAAGTGCCGCGCAGCTTGTTGACCACCAAGGTGGCCAGGGCCTCGCCGTCAACATCTTCGGCAATGATGAGGAGTGGCTTGCCCATCTTGGCGACTTGTTCCAGGATCGGCAGCAGGTCCTTCATGTTGCTGATCTTTTTCTCGTTGATCAGGATCAGGGGCTCGTCAAGGTTGACCTCCATCTTCTCGGGGTCGGTAACGAAATAGGGAGAGAGGTAGCCGCGGTCAAACTGCATGCCTTCCACCACATCGAGGGTGGTGTCCATGCTCTTGGCCTCTTCGACGGTGATGACGCCTTCCTTGCCGACTTTGTCCATGGCCTCGGCGATGATGTTGCCGATGGTGCTGTCGTTATTGGCGGAAATGGTGCCAACCTGGGCGATTTCCTTCTGCTCCTTGGTGGGGTTGGAAATTTTTTTAAGCTCGGCCACCACGATCTCAACGCTCTTGTCAATGCCGCGCTTGATCTCCATGGGGTTGTTGCCGGCGGCAACAAGCTTGGCGCCTTCACGGTAGATGGCCTGGGCCAGCAGGGTAGCGGTGGTGGTGCCGTCGCCAGCCACATCACTGGTCTTAGAGGCAACCTCGCGCACCATCTGCGCCCCCATATTTTCAAACTTATCTGCCAACTCGATCTCCTTGGCAACGCTGACGCCGTCCTTGGTCATGGTTGGCGCCCCGTAGGATTTTTCCAAGAGGACATTACGTCCCTTCGGTCCAAGGGTAACTTTTACCGCATCGGCCAAGGCATTAACCCCGACCAGCAGGGATTCACGGGCCTTATCACTGTATCTAATCTCTTTAGCTCCCATACTCATTTTCTCCTTACAGAATCATTAATGATGTTATTGTAATTTTGGCATTCAATCGGACTTGGGGGTTGTTTACTCGACAATCCCTAAGACATCATCCTCACGCATGATCAGAAAATCTTCCCCATCAAGCTTGACATCAGTGCCGCCATATTTGCTGAACAGGACCCGGTCGCCGGCCTTGACCTCAAGGGCGACGCGCTGGCCTGCCTCGTTCAACTTGCCATGACCCACGGCGACAACCTTGCCCTCGGCCGGTTTTTCCTTGGCACTGTCCGGGATAATGATCCCGCCGGCGGTCTTTTCTATCTGCTCCAACCTTTTCACCAAAATACGGTCATTCAACGGACGAATCTTCATGCACTACCTCCAGTTTGTTTCTTGATTAAATATTTAGGTTTTTACCAAGACGAGCGCAAGCAGCCGACGGCGCCACGCCCCGTAACTCTTAAACTCGCACCCCTCGTTTCCTTAGGATGGCGTCACTATATGGATGATTTCTTGAAAATCAAGGGGATGAATTATTTTTTTGAGGCGGTTAGCGGCTCGATCCAACCGTGAGTATCCGGGCACTGCCCGTATTGGATTCCCTGCAGTACATCGAACATCTTCTGGGACAAGGCCCCGGTCCGGCCCTGATTCAAGGTAATGGTCCGGCCCTGATAATAGAGGGAACCAACCGGCGAGATGACTGCCGCGGTACCGGTGCCGAAGACCTCTTCCAAGGCCCCGTTGTCATTGGCAGCGACTACCTCATCGATGGCAATCGGTCGTTCCTGGACATCCAGGCCCCAGTCCCTGGCCAATTGGATGACTGAATCTCTAGTAATGCCGGGCAGGATACTGCCGGCCAGGGGCGGGGTGACCAATTGGCCGTTAATCTTGAAGAAGATATTCATGGTGCCGACCTCTTCAATATAGCGGCGCTCGATGGCGTCAAGCCAGAGGACCTGGGTATAGCCCAGGTCCTGGGCCTCCATTGCCGCCTTGATGCTGGCCGCGTAATTGCCGGCTGTCTTGACGAAACCGACCCCGCCGCGCACTGCCCGGACGTAAGTATCGGAGACATAGATCTTGACCGGGTTGAAGCCCTCCGGGTAATAGGCCCCCACCGGACTCAGGATGATGAAGAAGAGATACTCCTTGGAGGGCCGCACCCCGAGTGCCGCCTCAGTGGCGATCATTGTTGGTCTGACATAGAGGGTGGCGCCTGGCGAACGCGGCACCCAGTCCTGGTCCAGACGAATCAGTTCCTTCATGGCGGCCAGGGCCTGATCAACATCGAGTTCGGGCATACACATCCTGGCGGCAGAGACATTCATCCGCAGGAGATTGTCCTTGGGCCGAAACAGAAAAATTTGGTCATCAGCGCCTCGATAGGCCTTCAAGCCCTCGAAAATAGCCTGGCCGTAATGCAGGCACATGGCCGATGGCGCCAAGGTGAAATCCTGATATTTCTTAATTTCCGGATCATGCCAACCAGTCCCTTGACTGTAGCGCATGGTAAACATATGGTCGCTGAACAGCTTGCCAAAGCCCAAGGCCGCTCCGTCAGGCTTGGCCTTCAATTCATCAGGCCGCGCCTGGGTTATTTTTAAATTCATCGTCGCATCTCCCGCATTTTTCAAATAAATCAAGAACTGGTCAGCGATCAGTCTGCATCAAGTTGGCAGAACCTGTGAATGAATCCGAACGGATACCCTTCGTCCATGTCTTTGCCATATTTAACAAAAAACAAGCCCCATGGTCGCCAGCACATTTTAACCAAATTTCATTACCATACTTACGCTGTCAACCCAATAAAATTTCCCTGTTATGGCGAAATTGGTTGAATTTTTCAAGCAACCCAGCATAGTACCAAGGCAGATTGCCTGCTTTAAATTTTTTTAATGAGGTCAAGCGTGCCAACAAGTCCTGCCAATAAGACAATCGCCAGATATTTTCTGGCCATGTTCATCCTTACCATCCTGCTGATGGGGCGACTGCTCTGGCCCTTTGCCTCCATGCTGATTATCTCCCTGCTTCTGGTCAACCTTTTCCGGCCAGTCTACCATGGGCTCCGCCGACACCTCTCAAACCATTTTGCCTCTCTGGCCACCTGTATCCTCATTGTCCTGCTGGTATTCGTGCCCTTGATCTTCTTTGTCATCGCCCTGTCCAAAGAGGCGATGGCCTATGCCCAATACATGAAGGGCATCAACCTTGCCGAACAGATCAAGGACCTCATGCAAAATAATACCCTGCTGGCTTCGGCCCAGAGTCACCTTGCTGACTTGGGCTTCACTCTGCGCGCCGATGACTTAAGCGCCGCCCTGTCGAGCTACGCCAGTAGCGCCGCCCTGTTCCTCTATAATAAGGCCAGCGCGTGGGCGGCCAATATCCTGATGTTCATGGTCGCCTTTGCCTTGATGATCGTGGTGATCTTTTTTCTGCTGGTGGATTGCGACAATTTGCTGAATTTTATCCTGAGGCTCTCCCCGCTGCCGGACAAGCAAAATCAGCAATTAATCAAAAAATTTCAGGAGATCGGCCAGGCGATCCTTTTAGGCAATGGTATCTGCGGCTTGCTACAAGGGGTGGTAGGGGGGCTGCTGTTTGTCTATTTCGACTTTAGCTCGCCGGTCTTGTGGGGGATGATCATGGCAATGGCTGCCTTTCTGCCGATCGTGGGCATCGGTCTGGTCCTCTTGCCGACCGCCCTTATCGTTCTGCTGAACGGCCATATCGGACAGGCGATTTTCATCACCATCTTTTATCTGGCCCTGTCCATGGCGGTTGATTATCTGCTCAAGCCACATCTGGTGGGGCGCAAGGTCAACATGCATCCCGTCCTGGTCTTTCTCGGCATCCTGGGCGGCATGAAACTCTTTGGAATTCTGGGCATTATCTACGGGCCATTGATTATTACCGCCTTCCTGACCATGACCGACATCTATCTGCAAAATTATGCGCCGCCGGAGTGACTGACAATCAGGCCTTCAGGTCAACCAGAGCAAAGCGTTCCAGGCCGACCTTGGCCGTCAAGTCATCCTTTAAGGCCTTCAGACAATCAAAGTGGGCCGTCCGGCAGCTGATCACGACTTCATCGGCCAGTGGTTTCAGGGCTAGGACCAGTTGCGGCAGGTGCTGACGGACATGGTCGGCAGCATCATCGGTACTCAGGGTAAAGACCCCGGTCAGGACATTCAAGCGGGATGTGACACTGAGATGGGTATCGCCAAGCTGACTCATGGCCAGATAAAATGAAATGTTGGTCGCGGCTGTTGAATCAGTCGCATTGCCGTCTTGTTCATAGGAAAACAGCCACTCGCCGCGGCCCGCCTGCTCGGCAAAAAACACAGGAAATAGAAAAAAGTCGCTCCCCGCCGCTGGTTGCTGATTGACAACGGCATGGGCATCGAGCACACGGAGCAATTTCTGCATTGCCGGGGACTCAACCTCGGTCAAGAAAGAAAGCGGCCCGTTCGCTTGACCGGCTGACCTTTCTTCGCCCGGCGGGAGACTCAGCTGGAGCTGGGAGATGGTCTTGAGCAGCTTGCCGGGATCAGGTGTGCCATCCACGGCATTGTCCGCTAAAAAACGGAGAAGACGCGCGGCACCCTGAGTCACGTCCGGGACATCGTTAGGCGCAAGGTCGGCAACAGTTCCAGCCAAGGGCCTGTCCACGGTAAGCATGCCTGGCAGCAATACTCGCAGGAGATTTAAGACGGCATTTTTTTTCCCCGCCTCGGCCAGCAGAGGATTGGCGTCGGTCTGGACCACCTCAAACCAGAATTCCCTGCCAATCTTAAGGACGCTGGCAGATGAAGCCTTAAAAGAACCATGCTCGGTGTCTACGGTCAGCAGGCCTGCCGCGTCGATGTTCACCACCCGGCCTTTCAGCAGACTGCCGGAATCAAGCAGGCCTGCTGTTGTCGTCTCTGACGCCGGTCGGGCTGTCTTGACCCCGTAGGGCTGATCCAGGCGACGAGCGGGATCAATGGCCGGCGGCACCCCTATCTTCATGCCGGGCAGGGGCAGGGCAGCCTAACCACCACCTCGGTGCCGGCATCCTTTCTGGCAATCACAAAATTGCCCTTGTGGGCTGCGACAATGCGGTCAACCATGGCCAGTCCCATGCCGGTGCCAAAACTCTTAGTGGTATAAAAAGGCTCCCTGGCCCGCCGAATCTGTTCGTCATCGATACCCTTGCCGGTATCAGAGACGGTAATCTTCAGCCACTCCATATCCCGGACAATCTGGATCGTCAGCCGAC
>JANNQL010000127.1:0-99230 GCA_031400755.1 Pseudomonadota bacterium
CGCATCATCGCCGTCGAGCCCGGTGACACTACCAGCCGCTTTTACGGCATGGCCCTTGATATTGGCACCACCACCCTCGGCGGCGTCCTCATCGACCTGACCACCGGCAAGGTCATTGCCGAGGCCTCGGCCTACAACGGCCAGATCGCCCACGGCGAGGACGTCATTTCGCGGATCATCTACTCGCAGCGGCCGGGCGGGCTTAAGGCCTTACAAGAAAAGGTGGTCGCCTCGATCAATCAGATCATCAGCACCATCTGCGCCAGCGCTGGCATAGCCGCCACCGACATTACCTACATCATGGCGGCCGGCAACACCATCATGAGCCACCTGCTGCTTGGCTTGGACCCCAAGTTCATCCGCGAGGCCCCCTATGTGCCGGTCTGCAATCAGATGCCGTTGACCAGAGCGGCGGCGCTCGGCATCGACGCCCACCCCTCCATGCGGCTCTTCCTCTACGCCTCGGTGGCGAGCTACGTCGGCGGCGACATCGTCTCCGGCGTCCATGCCTGCCAGATGTACAAGAACCCGGCCCTGACGCTCTTCATCGACATCGGCACCAACGGCGAGATCGTGGTCGGCAACGACGACTGGATGATCTGCGCCGCCTGCTCGGCCGGCCCGGCCTTCGAGGGCGGCGGCATCAAATACGGCATGCGGGCCTCAAGCGGGGCCATCGACAATTTTCATCTCGACCCGGAGAGCCTGGAGCCGATGATTATCACCATCGACCATGCCAAGCCGCGCGGCATATGCGGTTCAGGGCTGATCAGCATCGTCGCCGAACTGCTCGAGGCCGGCGTCATCGACCAGCAGGGCAAGTTCGACCGCAACCGTAAGCACCCGAGAATCCGGGAAGGGGTGGACAATTACGAGTACGTGCTGGCCTGGGCCAAGGAGACCATGACCGGTGAGGACCTGGTGATCACAGAGGTCGATCTCGACAACCTGATGCGGGCCAAGGGCGCCATGTTCGCTGGCTACGTTACCCTATTGGAATCGGTGGGCATGACCTTCGCCGATCTGGAGCGGGTGGTCTTGGCCGGCAACTTCGGGGCCTATATCGATCTCGAGCGGGCGATCGCCATCGGCCTGCTGCCCGATATCGATCGCGACAAGTTTTTTTACCTGGGCAACGCCTCGCTGCTCGGGGCGCAGATCAGTCTGACCGATCACAAGCGTTTCCGGGAGCGGATCAAGGTCAGCAGCCTGATGACCAACATGGAACTCTCTGAGAGCCCGCAGTTCATGAACCACTACATGGCCTCGCTGTTTTTGCCGCACACCAATATGGAGCTTTTCCCCACCGTGGCTGGGCGGCTGGCCGAGCTTTCGTAGGTGTGTGTATTTTGTAGTTCTATTATTTCCCCTCACCCCAACCCTCTCCCAAGGGGAGAGGGGGCTTTTTTTGTTCCCTCGCCCTCCGGGAGAGGGTGGCCGAAGGCCGGGTGAGGGGAAGTAGGCGACGATGAATAAGCCGTTTGACATTGAACTTGACCTGTCGGTCTGCACCGTGGCCGGGCGTCAGACCAAGGGCCTGCACGGCCTGCTGGACACGATCTATGGCACCGCTTACCCGGTGGCCTTCGAGGTCATCGTGTGCGAGGTTGGCGAGACTGGCGCCGCGCGCTTAACCGATGACTTCCCAGGGCTCTTGGTGACCAGGCTTGACGGCTGTTCCAGGCTGGCGGCCGCCAATCACGCCATGTCTCAGGGGCAGGGACGCTATACCGCCCTGGTCGATGCAGATGTCCTGGTGCAGCCCGACTGCCTGCAACGGCTGATCGAGTTCATGGACGACCACCCGGACGTCGGTCTGGCCTCGCCCCGCATCCTCGACGCCTACGGCAAGACCGAGGCCTCCTGCCACGACTTTCCCCGGCTGCTCAAGCCCTGCGGTCTGCCCCTGCCCGCCACGCCAGGCCGGCGGCTTGAGGCGACGGTCGAGGTGGACTGGTGCCGGGGAGGGGTCCATCTGCTGAGGCGCGAGCTGATCGAGGAGATAGGCCTCCTTGATGCGGATTGTGCTAGCTTAGCCGAGCTTGATCTCTATTGGCGGGCCAGGCGGCAGGGCTGGCATAGCTATTACGTCTTTGAGGCGGTTGTCGTCCATACCAACCCCGGTCGTTACCATCCGGAACTGACGGTTTTGCCCGCTTGGCCGCAGCGGCTCAGGGAAGGCCTTGGCTTTATGAAGAGGCGCTGGTTGGGCTGATTGCCTGCTATTTGTTTGACAAGCGTTGACAATAACGCTATTTTGGCCGCTTAGTCGTTTTTTGAGCGCGATTGTAGCCCGTCCCCTTGCTGTTACTAACTCCAGTAAGGTGCCATATTTATGGCGTGAAGCGTTACAAGAGGCTAGAGGGCCACATGGTTAAGAAAGTCCCACCGTCAACGAGCGAGCTGGCTTTTGATTGTCCACATTGTGGTGCGTACACGTCGCAAACATGGTTCGCGTTGCACGCGACCGGACTTTCTGGCGACCAACGGACACCTACTGTTCTTGACCCTGGTGCCCTAGAATCAATTGGGAATAATAGTAAAATTTCCAAAGAAATGAAGGAAAAGCTGACTAAACACATTAACAGCTTAAATTCAGGGCTGGTGTTTTTGGAGAAGAATCAGCAGGGCAAATACGTCTATTCTGATGTACACAACCTATATGCAAGTTGCTGCTTTGTCTGCGGAAAATTTTCAATATGGGTTCATGATAAGCTCGTGTTTCCCGCGACAAGGAGCGGCCCGCCTCCGAATCCGGATTTGCCTGAAGATGTTCTGCGCGATTATGAAGAGGCAAGCACAATTGTTGGCCTTTCCCCGCGAGGCGCAGCTGCGCTTCTGCGCCTCGCGATCCAGAAGCTTTGTATTGTATTAGGTGAAAAGGGAAAAAAAATCGACGACGACATTGCAAGTTTAGTCAAAAAAGGTCTGATACCGATGGTTCAGAAGGCACTCGATGCGGTACGGGTCATTGGAAATGAAGCGGTCCATCCTGGCTCGTTGGATTTGAAAGACGATCTTGATACTGCTAATAGTTTGTTTAGGCTGCTGAACGTCATTGCGGAACAAATGATTTCCAACCCCAAGCATGTCGAAGAGGTTTACGGGCGCATCCCCGAAGAGAAACGCAATGCCATCGAGAAAAGGGATGGAAATCGTTAGCTACCGAAGGCTAATAGATGAAACACCCTACGGCGAATGGCCGAACTTAATCACACAATCAATTATCCATCTTACCTATAAATGACCAACAAGGAGGAACAAATGGTACAGATCAAACCAATCGCAGAGAGCATCAACATCATGGGCAAGCGCAGCGGCACGGCCATGAAGGAGAGAAACGTCGGCCCGGTGCAGGAGATGGCCCGGGAAGAATCCAAGGCCGGCGCTGCCTTTCTGGACCTGAACATCGGCCCGGCCAGGAAGGACGGCATCGAGTTGATGCCCTGGATCGTCGAGACCGTGCAGGCGGTGGTGGACACCCCGCTCTGTCTCGACACCACCAACACCGACGCCATGGCGGCGGGCTTCAAGGTGGTCAAGAACAAGACCGGGGCCTTGATGAACTCCATCTCCGCCCAGCCGGAGCGCATGCAGAAGCTGATCCCGGTGGCCGCCGAGGCCGGCTGCAACGTCGTCGCCCTCTTGTGGGGACCGGACGGCATGCCGCGCGACTCCAACGAACGGGCCGCCATGGCGGTCGACCTGATGATGGCGCTTTCCGAGGCCGGCATCCCCAACGAGAAGATGTTCTTCGACCCGATCGCCACCCCGATCACCTTGGGCTGCGACCAGATCAACTCAGGGCTAGAATTCATGGCCATGGTCCAGGACATCGCCCCCGGCGCCAGCTCCACCATCGGCCTCTCCAACGTCTCAAACGGCGTCGCCGAGCACCTGCGCAAGTACCTCGACCGCACCTACCTGATCATGCTGATGTATAACGGCCTGCAGACCGCCATCGTCAACTCCTACGACCCGGAGCTGATGGCCATTGCCCTTGGCCAGCGCCAGAACCTGATCGACATGATCTACGGCATGATCGACGGCAACGACCCCGATCCAGCCAAGCTCACCCCGCAAGAGCTGGAGCACTACAAGACCTACAACGTCCTGGCCGGCAAGTCGGTATTTTCCGAGTCCTGGTTGACTTTGTAAGAGGCCGCAGCATCATTTTCTCCCCCCTTGCCAGGGGGGAGATCAAGAGGGAGTTTGAATAGTCGAGCAGTATTTTTCAATGCCTAAGGGGTGCCGACCGCCCCTTAGGCATTTTCTGCTTTAATGAACAATCGAAAAAAACATGGCAGACATCCCCTCCCATCACTTTATCTACGGGACCTTGCGCGATTATTTGACCGATGAGGTCATAGTCGATACGGACGATGAGCGCTACCGCCAGAAACTGGCGCGGCTCTTGGTGGAAGAGAAGGGCTATGGCAAGCGGGAGCTGCAAGCGCGGCTGAAGATCGAGACCCTGTTTGCCAAGAATTTTGTGGTCAGCACCATCGATTTTGTGCTCTCGGTGGCAGGCAAGCGGCTGCTGGTGCTGCGCTATGGCCCCGGATCGCTGGTGAGCCGCGAACGTCCGGCCCTGGCCGCCGCCCGGGTGCTGGACGAGGAGTACGTCATCCCCTTGACGGTGGTGACCAACGGCGAGGATGCCGAATTGCTCGATACCTGGTCCGGCAAAGTCTTGGCCGTTGGCCTTTCGGCGATCCCGAGTCGCGCGCAGGCCGAGGTCTTTGGCCAAGAGGCCCGCTACGCGTCCTTGCCGGACGGCCCCCAGCGCCAGATGGAACTTCGGATTCTGAATGCCTACGACCAAGAGGTTTGTTGTGTCGGTGGGCCTTGCGCCCTGCCGCAGGCCCCGGAAGGGTAAGCGCCCCGGACGATTGCGGCGAGTACAAAAAGGCTGCAACGCTGTAGTCAGTACCCCCTTGAGGGGTGGGGGGCTAGGGGGTGGGTGAAGGAGCAACCTGTCCGGGCAATTGCCTGACCTCCCCCCCACCCTGACCCTCTCCCCGTCCAACCCCAGCGGGGACTTTTCGTTGGAGAATATTATGACTGAACGTAACGCAACCTGGACAAAATCGAGCTGGAAGAATTGTCCGGCCTTGCAGCAGCCCAACTGGCCTGATCAGGCTAGACTGGCTGCTGCTCTTGAGACGCTTGGCAAATTGCCGCCGCTCGTCTTTGCCGGCGAGATCCGGACCTTGAAGAAGCAATTGGCGCAAGCCGCGGTCGGCAAGGCCTTTCTGCTGCAGGGCGGCGATTGTTCGGAAGATTTTGCCAACTGCACCGCCCCTGGCATCCGCGAGAACTTAAAGGTCATCCTGCAGATGGCGGTGGTCCTTTCCTACGCCGGCGGCAAACCGGTGATCAAGGTCGGCCGCATGGCCGGGCAGTACGCCAAGCCCCGCTCCGCCGACACCGAGATGGTCAATGGCGTCGAGATCGCCAGTTACCGGGGCGACATGGTCAACAGTCCGGAGCCGACGGCCGCGGCCAGGCTCCCGGATCCGGAGCGCATGGTCAAGGGCTATTACCTGGCCGCCGCCACCATGAATATCCTCCGGGCCTTCACCCGCGGGGGCTACGCCGCCCTGCACCGGGTCAACGCCTGGAACAACGAGTTCGTCAAGACCTCGCCCATGGGCATGTCCTACGAACGGATGGCCAAGCAGATTGATCACGCCCTGCAGTTCATGGAGGTCATCGGCTTTGATATCGATAACCCGATCATCAACGAGGCCAGCTTTTACACCTCCCACGAGGCCTTGCTGCTGGGCTATGAAGAGGCCATGACCCGCCAGGACTCCACCACCGGACTTTGGTACGATTGCAGCGCCCACATGGTGTGGATCGGTGACCGCACCCGCCAGCTTGACGGCGCCCACATCGAGTTCCTGTCCGGGGTCGGCAACCCGATTGGCATGAAGATCGGTCCCAAGCACGACATGGACGAACTGAAGCGCATCATCGATAAGCTGAACCCGGAGAACGAGCCCGGCCGCTTGACCCTGATCACCCGTTTCGGGGCCAACAAGATCGAGCAATACCTGCCCCAGCTCCTGCGTGAATTGAAGAAGGAGGGCTATAGCCTGGTCTGGAGCTGCGACCCGATGCACGGCAACACCTATACCGCCGAGAGCGGGCACAAGACCAGAAACTTCAATGAGATCCTGCAGGAGATCCAGGGTTTCTTCGAGATCCACTGGGCCGAGGGCACGGTGCCGGGCGGCATCCACTTTGAGCTGACCGGCAATAACGTCACCGAATGCACCGGCGGCGGCCGCAATATCCTAGACCACAACCTGGTTGAAAATTACCTGACCAACTGCGACCCGCGCCTGAATGCCGAGCAGAGCCTGGAGATTGCCTTCCAGATCGCCGAGATGCTAAGAAATTAGTAATTCAGTAATAACCATCTCGGCCAGCGTCATCTTGATCCGTGGCAGGTCTCGGCCTCTAAGAAAGGCTTGCTCAAGGCTGACCATTGTTTTAAAGAATCGGGTACGGTCCATGGTGGTGACATTGGTCCGGTCGGCGGTCAGTTCCTGGCAGCGGAAGCAGCCGGGGAACTGGCGCTCTTGGCCATTCGGGCTGGTCAGGCTGGCCGGCACGCCGTGCAGCCGGCAGATCAGCAGGCGGTGCTGGTAGAGCCCGCAGCGGCCATTATCGCAGAGCGGACACATGATTAAAGGTCTTTGGCCCTGGGCCAGGGCGGCTTGATATTGGTCAAGCGTGGCCCGGGCGCGGTTTTGGTATTCGGCCTGGCGCTCGGCTGGCAGGGCCTCTAAGCCCTGCCAGAGAAAGGCCCATTCGATGTAGGTGTGGTGCTGAAAATAGCTGTCGCAGCAATTGTCCGGGCAGTCTTGGCAGGAAAAGTCCAAGAGGTTGGCGACTTGGTCGTAGGCCGCTTCCATCTCGGCGTAGAGTGCGGCCAGCGCCTCTAGTGGCTTGATATTGGACATGGCTCTTATCCTGAAATAAGTGAAAAAATGGTGACAAAAAGGTTATGATGGACGAATTTCCACCACCACCACCGGCGACAGAACGGCTGAAGTCCCTGAAGACGATCACCATGGTGGTCTATGCCTTGCAGGCCTCCTCATTCCTGTTTGGCATAACTGCCCTGGTGGCGATCATCGTCAACAATGTGAAGAAGGACGATGTCCAGGGGACCTGGCTCGCCTCCCATTTCAGGTGGCAGATCAGGACCTTCTGGTTCGGCCTGTTGTGGCTCGGGCTTGGACTTGCCACCTATTTGTTGATTATCGGTTACTTCATCCTGATCGCTGACGGGGTGTGGCTCATCTACCGCATCGTCAAGGGTTGGTTGAACCTCATGGACGGCAAGGAAATGTATGCTTCATGCCCCAGCGTCCCAGGACCATAGCGGGTACTGTTACCCTAAGTAGGCAGCCTTGTCCAAGGCTTTTATGATAAAAATTGGTCTTGATAATTTTTCTAAAAAACGATGACAACCCTTCCCTGTTTTAAGGCCTATGATATCCGGGGTCGTTACCCGGATGAAATAAACGAGGAGCTGGCTTATTGGATTGGCCAGGCCTATGCCGCCCATTTTGCGCCGCAGGCGATGGCGCTCGGCCATGATATACGGCTCTCCGGGCCCAGCCTGACCGAGGCCCTGGCCGATGGCCTGATGAGCGCCGGCGTCGATGTCGTCGATATCGGCCAGTGTGGCACCGAGGAGATCTATTTCGCCGCCGCCCATTTGCCGGTGGATGGCGGCATCATCGTCACCGCCAGTCATAACCCGGCCGACTATAACGGCATGAAGTTGGTGCGCCAGGGGGCGAGGCCGATCAGCGGCGATTCTGGTCTCAGGGACATCGAGCGTCTGGCTGCGGCAAAGCAACCGCTACGGGCTGCGGTTCGCGGTCAGAGGCGCCGACAGGACTCCCGCCCTGCCTATATCGAGCACCTGCTGGGCTATGTCGATCAGGCCGGTCTCAAGCCGCTGACGCTCGTGGTCAATGCCGGCAATGGCGGGGCCGGGGCGGTGATTGATTTACTTGAGAAGCGCTTGCCCTTCCGCTTTATCAAGCTGCACCATGAGCCGGACGGCCATTTCCCGAACGGGGTGCCCAATCCCCTGCTGCCGGAGAACCGCGAGGCCACGGCGCAGGCGGTGCGCCAGCACAAGGCCGATCTCGGTATCGCCTGGGACGGCGATTTCGACCGTTGTTTTCTCTTCGATGAAACAGGCGCCTTTGTCGAGGGCTATTACATGGTCGGCCTCCTGGCCCAGGCCATGCTAAAACGGACGCCGGGCGCCAAGATCATTCACGACCCTCGCCTGACCTGGAACACGGTGGAACTGGTGGGCCAGGAGGGCGGCAGGCCTGTGATGAGCAAGACCGGCCACGCCTTTATCAAGGAACGGATGCGGGCCGAGGACGCGGTCTATGGTGGTGAGATGAGCGCCCATCACTATTTCCGGGACTTCGCCTACTGCGACTCCGGCATGATCCCCTGGCTCCTGGTGGCCCAGATCCTGAGCCAGGGCGGCCAAGGGCTGTCAAGCCTGCTTTCGGACCGGATGGCGGCCTTCCCGGTCTCGGGTGAGATCAACTCCACGGTGCAGGACCCGGCGGCGGTCATCGCGCGCATCAAAGAACGCTTTGCCAAAGGCGGCCGCTTGGATTATACCGATGGCTTAAGCGTCGAGTTCGACGATTACCGCTTTAATTTACGGATGTCGAATACCGAACCGGTCATCCGTTTGAATGTGGAGAGCCGGGGCAATCGACAACTCATGGCCGATAAAACGGCCGAGTTGTTGGCTGAAATCAGAAAATAATCGACTCACCACGAGTTGAAGTCTTTAAATTACATCAAATCAGAGGAGAGTGAGAAGTGGCTGAAAAAATTACCTTTACGCAGGATGGTGCAATCAATGTCCCCAACAACCCGATCATCCCCTTTATCGAGGGCGACGGCATTGGCCCGGACATCTGGGCGGCCAGCCGCAAGGTGCTGGATGCGGCAGTGGCCAAGACCTTTGGCGGCGTGAAAAAAATAGAGTGGTTGGAGATCTACGCCGGCGAAAAGGCCAAGGCCAAGACCGGCGAGTGGCTGCCCCAGGCGACCTTCGACGCCGCCCGCGAGTACAAGGTGTCAATCAAGGGACCGTTGACCACCCCGGTAGGCGAGGGCATCAGGAGCTTAAACGTCACCCTGCGGCAGGTGCTGGACCTCTACGCCTGCGTGCGGCCGGTCCGTTATTATGATGGGGTGGTGAGCCCGGTCAAGGCCCCGCACCTGGTGGACATGGTCATCTACCGCGAGAACACCGAGGACGTCTACGCCGGCATCGAGTGGGCGGCGGGCAGCCCGGAGGCCAAGCAGGTGATCGACCTCTGCGCCGCACTCGGCAAGACCATCCGCCCGGATTCCGGCATCGGCATCAAGCCGATGAGCGCCACCGGCACCAAGCGTCTGGTCAAGATGGCCATCCAGTACGCCATCGACAACAACCGGCCCTCGGTCACTCTGGTCCACAAGGGTAACATCATGAAGTTCACCGAAGGGGCCTTCCGCACCTGGGGTTACGAGGTGGCCAAGGAGGCCTTTGGCGACAAGGTGATCTTGGAAGACGACATGTGGAAGAATCATGGCGGCAAGTGTCCGGCGGGCAAGGTCTTGATCCAGGACCGTATCGCCGACGCCATGTTCCAGCAGATCTTGCTCAGGCCGTCTGAGTACAGCGTGCTGGCCATGCCGAACTTAAACGGCGATTACATGTCAGATGCCCTGGCCGCCCAGGTTGGTGGCTTGGGTATTGCACCGGGGGCCAATATCGGCGACGGCGTCGCCATGTTCGAGGCCACCCACGGCACTGCCCCCAAATACGCCGGACTAGACAAGGTCAACCCCGGCTCGCTGTTGCTCTCCGGGGTGATGATGCTGGAACATATGGGCTGGCAAAAGGCGGGCGCCCTGGTGCAGAAGGCCCTGGCTGACACCATTTCCAAGAAGACCGTCACCTACGACCTGGCCCGCTTGATGGAGGGCGCCACCGAACTCAAATGTTCGGCCTTTGCTGATGCCATCATCAGCAATATGGGTTGAACCGCAGCAGGAGATAAATGCCGCAGCCCGTTGATGTCTTGCCATCAGGTAAGTTCAGTGCGCCGTTGATTGATTTGGGCCGCGCCGTTAGAGAGCTTTGCTTCCCGGCGGTCTGCCTGCTTTGCCGGGAAAGCCTACCGGCCTTTACCGCGGTCCATCTTTGCCCTGTTTGCCTGGCCAGGATGAGGTTGGTCCAGCCGCCTCTCTGCCAGTGCTGCGGGGTGGAGTTCAGCGGGGCTGGCGACAGTCATTATTGTGGCCCCTGTCTGGCGAGCCCCCCGCATTTCAGTCGGGCCCGGGCCATTTTTCGCTATGACGACGAAAGCGCCAAATTGGTGCATGCCTTTAAATATGGGGGCAAGACAGTAGGTCGAGCCACCTTCTGCGCCCTGGCGAAAGAGGTGGGGCCGTTGGCTGATCTGGAGGCTCCTGAGCTGATCATTCCGGTGCCTCTCCATGCCAAGCGACTTAAGGCGCGGGGCTTCAATCAGGCCCTGGTTTTGGCCCGCTTTCTCTTTCCGCAACAGAGGAAACGGATTGCCCCGCGCCTGTTAATTAGGACTCGGTGGACCGAGCCCCAGACCACCTTGTCTGGTCGGGAACGCCGCCTGAATCTGGGAGGGGCCTTCGTGGTCAGGCACCCGGAGCGGATTTGCGGCCGCCATGTCCTCTTGGTCGATGATGTCTTTACCACCGGCACTACCTTAAATGAATGCGCCAAGGTACTGAAGGAGCATGGCGCCGCCCGGGTCGAGGCCTTGACCCTGGCCCGGGTACAATGACTAGAGAACGAGACGAAATTTTAAGCAAAGAAAATCCTTAGCATTTATGTAACTATTCAGTCAAAGGCGAAAAACGTGCAGAGCACCCCATGCTGTAACGATACAGCCGCGCCGCAGATGCGCGGAATAGGCCTGCGAGCTATAGCCAGCCTATGTGAGCAGGCCTATGACAGCTATAAGCGAGCGCAGCGAGACTGCGAAGCAGATGTGGTGCGGCTGTATCGTTACAGGCCTATCCTGCTGATCTGCTGCCTTCTCTTGATTCCCATTGGTCTCCACGCCGAGTGCCTGGAGGGGGATTGTCAAAATGGGCGTGGCACTGCCAGCTATTTCGGCGGTATGCGATATACCGGCGACTTCAAGGACGGCAAGCCCGAGGGCCAAGGCACCAAGACCTACGAAGATAAAAGTACCTATATTGGCGAGTTCAAGGCGGGTAAATTCGAGGGCAAGGGCAAGAAGTCCTTTACCGATGGGTCGGTCTACGAGGGTGAGTTTAAAAGCGGGCGCTTTCAGGGCAAAGGCAAGTATGTCATGGCCGACGGATCGGTCTATGAGGGGGATTTTGAATATGGCCTTTTCAGTGGCAGCGGGGTCTATATTGCCAAATCCGGGGACCGTTACGAGGGCAAATTCAGGAACGACAAGTTTAACGGTCAGGGGACCATGACCTATGCCGATGGCTCGGCGTACAAAGGCAATTGGGAAAATAATCATCGCAGCGGGCAGGGCATTGCGACCATGGCCGATGGCAGTAACTATGAGGGCAATTGGTGGGAAGGTAAATTTGATGGTCGTGGCCAGTTGACTTATGCCAGCGGCGAAAAGACGGAAGGTCTGTGGAAGGCGGGTAAAATCGCCAAGGAAGAGAAGATGGAAGAGGTCGAGACCACCACCAGGCAGGAAGCTGTCGGCAGCGGTTGGAAATATTAAAGGGAATCGATTCATGCGCGTTGACGGCAAACAGTTCCGGACCATCTGGCTCAGCCCTGATCCCAAGGTCGTGCAAATTATTGACCAGCGGCATCTGCCTCATCAATTCATTATCGAGGACCTGGCGACGGTCGATGATTTTGCCTTTGCCATCAAGGAGATGCACGTGCGCGGCGCTGGCCTGATCGGGGCGACTGCCGGTTACGCTATGTACGTAGCGGCGCTGTCAGCGCCACTCGAGGGCAGCCAGGACTATCTCCAGCAGGCCGCCAAACAACTCCTCGCCACCCGACCGACGGCCAAGAACCTGGCCTGGGCCATTGAGCGGCAGCAACGGGCCATGGCCCAGGAATCTTCATTGGCAGCCAAGCAGGCCAGGGCCTTGGCCGTGGCCATCGAAATCGCCGATGAGGACGCCGACTTCTGTCGGCGGATAGGCGAGCATGGTCTGTCGATCATCCGGCAAATAAGTGTGGCCAAGGGCGGTCGTCCGGTCAATGTCCTCACCCATTGCAATGCCGGTTGGCTGGCCTTTGTTGATTATGGTTCCGCCACCGCGCCGATTTACGCGGCGCAGCAGGCCGGCATCCCGGTCCATGTCTGGGTGGATGAGACCAGGCCCTGGCTGCAGGGGTCGCGCCTCACCGCCTGGGAACTTGGTCAGGAAGGTGTGCCTCATACCCTGATCCCGGACAACACTGGTGGGCACTTGATGCAGCACGGACTCGTCGATCTGGTCATCGTCGGCACTGATCGGACCACCCGGGCCGGCGATGTCGCCAATAAAATCGGCACCTATCTGAAGGCCCTGGCCGCGAAGGACAACCAGGTGCCTTTTTATGTGGCCCTGCCTTCATCTACCTTTGACTGGCAGATTCGGGACGGGGTACGGGAGATCCCCATTGAAGAGCGCTCCGATAGCGAGATCAAATTTGTTTCTGGACGGACTGCTAGCGGCAGCCTTGAAACCGTGCTCATTGCACCCGAAGGGACCTGTGGTGCCAATTATGGCTTTGATGTGACCCCGGCCCGTCTGGTCACCGGCCTGATCACCGAGCGGGGCATTACCCCGGCCCGGGAGGCCGATATCCTGGCCCTTTACCCGGAGCAGAGGTGATGGCCCGACACGACCCATATCTCGTGTTTTTCTGTTGCTAACAGTCTAAACACCTACAGCCTATAAACCTGAGAAGTTACACCAACACAAACCATTACCCTCAGCTCGGTTACTCCTATGAAACGATTCATGGCGGCACTCACTACAAGCGCTCTCTTCTTCTCATCCTTGGCCTGGGCCGTGCCCCCCAAGGCGCCGGTGCAGATCGAGGCCGATCAGATGCTCTCTTCCCAGAAGGACAATTCGGTCTTTTTTTCAGGCAAGGTGGCGGCCAAACAGGAAGACCTGACCATCCACTCGGACGAGATGACGGTCTATTACGCTGTTGGCTCAGAGGCTGCCGAGCAGCCGAAGACCGGAAACAGCCAGGCCTCGGTCCAGTCTCCGCTCGACGGTGGCATAGATCGGCTGGTGGCCAAGGGCCATGTGGAAATTACCAAGGAGGGCTGGGTGGCCACCGGCGATCAGGCCGAGTATTTCTCCGAGGAGCGCAAGGTAGTGATTACCGGCAACACCAAGGTCTGGCAGAATAATAATCTGGTTACCGGCGATACCTTTATCATGTACCTGGATGAGGGCAAGACCATCGTTGAGCGGAGCTCCAAGAAGGGCGAGCGGGTCAAGGCCTTTTTTTATCCAGATGCCGAGAAGCGCTGAGGCCCATCATGTCGATTCTTGAAACCCGGCAGATTGTTAAGCGCTATAAATACCGGACCGTGGTGGACGGCATCAGCCTCAAGGTGGAGACCGGTTCGGTGGTTGGCCTCTTGGGGCCGAACGGGGCGGGCAAGACCACCACTTTTTATTCCATCGCCGGCTTCATCCGTCCGGACCAGGGCCAGATCCTGCTGGACGGTGAGGACTTGACCCGTCTGCCCATCCATAAACGGGCCCGCAAGGGCCTGTCTTATTTGGCCCAGGACGCCTCGGTCTTTAAGAAGTTGACGGTGCGGGAGAACGTCCAGATTGTCCTCGAGACCCTGGGCCTCGGAAAACCAGAGGTCGAGGCGCGGACCACGGCGCTGATGAACGAGCTGCGGATTAGCCATCTGGCTGATAACCTGGGTTTTTCCCTTTCCGGAGGGGAGCGGCGGCGGGTGGAGATCATGCGGGCCCTGGCCACAAAACCCCGCTTCATCCTGCTCGATGAGCCTTTTGCCGGCATCGACCCTTTGTCCATCATCGATCTGCAGAAGATCATCTGTGGACTCCGTGATCAGGGGCTCGGGGTCTTGATCTCCGATCATAATGTTCGGGAGACCCTGGCAGTCTGTGATTACGCCTATATCGTCAGTGATGGCAAAATTTTGGCTCATGGCACGGCCCAGGAGATCATTGCCAGTGAGGCCGCCAGAAAAATGTACCTTGGTGAAAATTTTAGTATGTAATTTGCTTTAAAATTTCTACAATGGGGCAAAGCCCCTCCATCTTGGCCGCAATTTTGCATTAGTCCATTTCTGGTTTGCTTACGACATTTGTGACCAAAAAGATGGCGGAACCCAGAGCCGGAAAGGGATTATAACCAACATGGACTTATCCCGTTTATTTGGGCTAGGGCAATATCAACACACATGGCACTAGAACTCAGACAACAACTTAAACTGACCCAGCAGCTGGTGATGACCCCCCAGCTCCAGCAGGCCATCAAGTTATTGCAGCTCTCCACCCTCGAGTTGTCTGACGCCGTGCAGCAGGAAATCGAGCAGAACCCCCTGCTCGAAGAGGACACCAACACCCCGGACAACAATCACGAATCTCTGCAGGAGATGGCGGGCGAGCCGCCCCCGCCGGAAGAAGGGCCCATGCCCCTGTTGGAGCGGACCGCTGAAGTCAGTCTGGATGACAATGCCGGCCTCAAGGAGATCGACTGGTCTGATTATGAAAATGAGTACGAAACCTCATCTTCCTTCAAGGAGAGAGATAGCGGCGACTTACCTTCCCGCCTGGACATTCTTACCAAGAAGACCAGCCTGGAGGACCATCTCCTCTGGCAGCTGAAATTCAATAATCTCACGGACGAGGAAGAGAAGGTCGGTCTGTTTATGATCGGCAATCTGAATCGGGACGGGTTCTTGGAGGTCGATGAGGCGGAGATTGTGGCGGCGAGTGCCAGTTCACCGGTCATCGTCCAGTGGGTGTTGGCCATTCTTCAGGACATGGATCCGTCAGGTGTTGGGGCCAGGAATCTCAAGGAGTGCCTGCTCCTGCAATTGGCCCATCTTGGCTTGAGTGATTCCACAGCCAGTCTTCTGGTCCGTGACTATATGCATTTTCTGGAGACCAGAAATTATGCCGCCATTGCCAAGGCAGCCAAGCTTCCCATGCGGGAGGTACTGGAGGCGGTAGCGGTGGTGACCGGCTTGAATCCCCATCCGGGCCGGGCCTTTGCCGATGACGAGCCCCATTTTATCACCCCGGATGTCTATGTCTACAAGATGGACGGCGAATATGTCATCCAGTTGAATGACGACGGCTTGCCCCGGCTGAAAATCAGCAATTTTTACAAGGACATCCTGAAAGACCAGAAAGACATCCCGGCCGCCGCGGTCAGTGAGACCAAGGGCTATATCCAGGAAAAACTACGTTCGGCCATGTGGCTGATTAAGAGCATCCAGCAGCGGCAGCGCACCATTTACAAGGTGGTGGAAAGTCTGGTCAAATTTCAGCTCGACTTTTTTGAAAAGGGGCCGAACTTCCTGAAACCCCTTATCCTGCGCGATGTGGCCGATGATATCGAGATGCATGAGTCCACGGTCAGCCGGGTGACTACCAATAAATACGTTCACACCCCTCAGGGAATCTATGAGTTGAAATATTTTTTCAACTCCTCCATTGAGCGTTATGATGGCGAAGACGCCATGGCCTCGGAGAGCATCAAGGTCAGGCTGCGCCAGATGATTCAGGAGGAGAGTCCCGACAAGCCGTTAAGCGATATGGTCCTTTCCGTAGAATTTGCCAAAGACAATATCAAAATCGCCCGGCGGACCGTGGCCAAATACCGCGAACAGCTGGGCATCCTGCCTGCCAAGTTTAGGAAAAAGCCAAAAATTTCAAAATTTTAACCGGCTGAAGGGTCGCAAGATGGCACTTCAAGTCGTTCCAGCGCAAGCTGGAATCCAGCGGCCCACCCCGCTTGCGGCAGGGATTTATCATCAAGTAACCTTAATCGTCACCCCGGCGTAAGTCGGGGTTCAGACTGGTTGCATGTCCCCGAAAGACTGGATTCCGGCCTTCGCCGGAATGACGGATAAAAATGAAGTTACTTGGAAGAAAATCCATGGATTCCGGGTAGCGCTTCGCTTGCCCGGGACGTTTTGATTGCATATTGGATATAAACGTTTAGAGCGCCATGCCCGAGACCAAAAAGATCATCCTGCTCACCGGCATGTCCGGGGCCGGCAAGACCACGGCGGTCAAGGCCCTGGAAGACGCTGGTTTTTACTGCATCGACAACCTGCCCTCCTTCTTGTTGCCCAGCCTGCTTACAGATGCGAACAATCGTCCGGAACTGGCGCGGATGGCCTTGGGCATGGATGCCAGGGACCATGGCTTCGTGACGGCGAGCCAGGCGATTATCGACCAAATCAAGGGTAGCGGGCATCAGTTGAGCATTATTTTTCTGGAGGCCGACAATCAGGTACTCCTGCGTCGCTACTCTGAGATGCGTCGTCGCCACCCATTCGCCAGTCCCTCGGTGCGGGCCGGCATTGAGGCCGAGCGGGTGCTGCTGGCCGGGATCAAGGCGCAGGCCAACCTGGTCATCGACACCTCGCGCTTGACGCCGCATGGGCTGCGCAGCGAAATGCTTAAGGATGTCCAGGGCATCCCTCAGACCTTGCAGGTCGGGCTGGTCTCATTTGGCTTTAAGCATGGAGTCCCCCAAGAGGTGGATGTCCTCTTTGATGTCCGCTTTCTGCCCAACCCTTATTTTGTGGCGGATTTGAGGCCCTTGACCGGGGTCGATCAAGCGGTCGCCGCCTTTGTGCTTGACAGCGCACTGGCCCAAGAGTTTTTGGACCGGCTGCTCCCTCTGCTGCGCTTCTTGATTCCCCAGTATCAGCGCGAGGGCAAGACCTACCTGACCATCGGCATCGGTTGCACAGGCGGGCAGCATCGCTCAGTGGCGGTGGCCGAACGCCTGCGGCAGTTGCTGCAGGAGCAGACGGAGACGATTTTCATCACCCATCGGGACCTGGCCTAGGTGTCAAGGCCCGTGTCGTGGGCTTCCGCATCTTTTTGCTGGACAAAAATATTGCCTATTTAAATGCCTTGCAGTATATAAACCGCGTTTTACAGGGGGGCCGGCAATCGCTCCCTGAGCGGAGTCGAAGGGGCGTTGCCGCTTGGGGTCGGATAATTGGCTGAAAATAGTTTAGAGTAGCGTAAATTTTTGATCAGAGGTTTTCATGACCAAATGTAAATCGCATTTCGCCAAGGCCGCGGACATTATCCCGGTTGGCCTTGGCCCTGCCATCAGCGCCGCCCGTCTGGTTGAGTATATGGGCGGCACTTGTTTTGAGGCCCGGAACGTCTTTCGGGCCAGCCGACTTTACCACAATATGATAAAAGGCGGCGACACCATCTGGCTGGGCATTGCCGGGGCTGGCATCGCCGGCGGCTTGGGCGGTCTGGTGATCGAACTCCTGGACCATAATTTTATCGATGTCATCTGCTCCACCGGCGCCCAGGTCTATCACGACCTCCATTTCGCCTTCGGCCTGCCGGTCAAGTCCATCCATCCGGCCCAGGATGACAACCACCTGCGCCGCTGTGGCGACACCCGCATCTACGATATCGGCATCCGTGAAAAAGAGACCCTGGAGGCCCAGGACGAACTGATCCGCCAATTTGTCCGCGACTGCTACCCGGCCTTGTCCCAGGGGCCGCTGGCCAGTTGGCAGTTCAACTACCAGCTCGGCCTGTGGGCGGGGACAAAGGCCAAATTCCCGGAACGGAGCTTTCTGATCAAGGCCGCCCAAGCGAAAGTCCCGGTGTTTTGGGACTCCCTGGCCAACCATTCGATCACCATGAACTTGGCCCGCACCGATCTCGAAGGCCTGCCGGTCGTCCTCTCGCCCCAGAAGGACATCCTGGATTCGGCCGCTATTGCCTATACCTCGGGCCAGACCGGCTTTGTCGAGCTGGGCGGCGGCGGGCCCAAGAACTTCATCCAGCAGACCGGCCCCACCATCAGTCAGATCTTAAATATTGATTTCGAGGGCGCTGACCGCGGGCTCCAGATCGGCACGGCGGTGGAGCGTGAGGGCAGCCTGTCGAGCTGCACCTTCGGCGAGGCGGTGACCTGGGGCAAATACCAATCTGCCGACGAGGACAAGCTGGTCCAGGTCTGGGGCGAGTACAGCATCATCTTCCCCCTGCTCTGCGCCTATGTCCTTGATACCTGCGCCTCGCGACCGGCCCAGGCCATTGTCGAATCGCTACCGGCCTGGACTGAGGCCTTAAAGGCGGCCCGATGCAGTTAAACGATCGCTCTTTTCTCGATCTTGAAGAGGAGTTTTGCCGGTACGAGTCGGCGAAAGTGGTCATCCTGCCCTTTCCTTACGAGGGCGGCATTTCCTCAGGCGGCGGCACCGGCGAGGCCCCGGCCGCGGTGATAGAGGCCTCGGCCCAGTTGGAATTTTATGACGAAACTTTGAAGTTCGAGCCGTTTAAGGTCGGCATTGCGACGCTTACGCCGCCTGATCTGAGCGGCATGTCGCCTGAGCGGATGTTCGACACCATCTACGATATCTCCAGGCGGGTGCTGGCGGATGGCAAGTTTTTGGTGGTGGTGGGCGGCGATCACTCGATCAGTTCCGGCTATTGCCAGGCCCTGTTCGAGCGTTACCCAACCCTGTCGGTGGTGCAGCTCGATGCCCATTCAGACCTGCGCGACGCCTATCTGGGCAGTAAGTTGAGCCATGCCTCGGTGATGTCCCGGATCAGGGAGATGACCAAACGCACCCTGCAAGTGGGGATGCGAGCTATCTCCCGCGAAGAGGCGGAGCAGATCGACAAAGAAAAGATCCCGGTCTTCACCATGACCGAGTACCGTAGAGACCCTAAGGTCGCCATCGCCGTCCTCGATGCCTTGACCGATCCGGTCTTCGTCACTCTCGACGTTGACGCCTTTGACTGGAGTGTGGTCTGGAGTACCGGCACCCCGGAGCCGGGCGGTTTTACCTGGGACGAGATGATGGCCTTTTTGACCACCGTCTTCCGGCACAAGAAGGTGGTGGGCTTCGATGTGGTAGAGCTCTCTGCCGCGCCCTTTGACCGCAACTCACCCCATGCCGTGGCCAAGCTCATCTACCGGATGATTGGTCTGTGGCTCTTCTATCAGCAGCCATAGACCAATCGGGCCTATCCCTGCCTATTTCCGCACCAACCGCCCTAATAAAGGCCTGACCGACAACCCCAATAAGATCATTGTTGCTCCCCACTGCAGCCAGACCGGCATGATCTCCGCCGCCTGACCCATCACTGCCTGGGCCTTGATGCCTAAGGCCCAGTACAGCCAATCCACAGCCAAACCACTGACGACGCTGACCACCGCAATGGCGCCCAGATACAAGGCCGTGGCCCGTTTGCCGAGGAGTCCGCTGAGCACGGTGATTGAGGTGATATTGGTGGCCGGACCGGCCAGCAGAAAGACCAGCGCCGTGCCCGGACTGACCCCTTTCAGGATAAGGGCGGCGGCGATTGGGGTGGAGGATGAGGCGCAGATATAGAGCGGGATGCCGATCATGAGCATGAGCAACATGGCGGTAAGCCCCCCTCCCAGATAAGAGGTCATCACCGACTCCGGCACCAGGCTGGTGATCAAGCCGGCCAGCATGGTGCCGATCAAAAACCAGCCGGCCAGATCGCCCCAGATGTCGAGAGCGGCGTAGCGCAGGCCCGCCGCCAGCTTTTCGATGAGGCCGTGATGGTGGCGGTGGAGGTCAGGGTGGCAGTTACGGCCATCGCAGCAGTTGTCGACCGGGCAGGCGATGGCGGCAAACATGGTGAGTTGGGGACGGGGCGGGTTCAGAAAATTTTCCAGGGACCCGGCCACCAGGGCGCTGATGAAGGCGGCCAGGGGTCGGGCCACGGTCATGATCGGGTCGAGCAGGGCGTAGGAGATGGCGATGGAGTCGATGCCGGACTCCGGGGTGGCGATCAGAAAGGCGGTGGTGGCCCCGTTATTGGCCCCCTGCCGTTTGAGGGCCGCCGCTGCCGGCAGCACCCCGCAGGAGCAGAGCGGCAGCGGGATGCCGAATAGGGCCGCCTTCAGCACCGAGCTGAAGCGGCCGCGGCCGAGATGGCGGGCGACGTACTCGGTGGAGAGAAACATCTTCAGCAACCCGCCCAGCACCAGGCCGATGATGACATAGGGGGCCGAGTCCAGCAGCAGTTGCCAGGAAGCGGTGAGCCAGGCGGCGAAAATGGGGAGGATGTGGTCCATGTTAAGATTTGTTGGGCCTTGATTGGGGGTGCTGAACAGTTGCCTAAGCCGTTGTCAATAAATTACTGTAACACGCGCCATGCTTGGCATCGGCATAAGGGGCCGTACATGCAATGTCAAATCTGTAATGGTTATTTTGTAACGGCCCCTAAGTTCTACACATACGCCAGTCCAGTCGCCAAGCCGGTAAGATTGATGTTGGCCTGGTTGAGCGCGGTGTCAGCGGCGAGGACACCGAGGTCGCCAGTAGATGTGCCGCTGTTCAGCATGGCCACAAAAGGTTGGGCCTGTTCCGCAGAAGGGGCGCTGCCAATGACGTTGGTCCAGAGCAGGTTACCACCTGTTCCGGGGTTGAGGCCCCGGCGGCGTTGACGGCCAGCGCGGACAGGGCCGCATAGCTCATGCCACTGTCCATCAGGTTGAGTCCAATCCCGACGAAGGTTGTGTTGGCGACAGAATCCCTGCCAAACACCGCCCCCAGCAGCTTCGCCACCATGCCAGCATTGCCGCTCAGATCGAGGGCGAGTTTGTCGTCGGCAAAATAGAGGCGTTCGATGTTGCTAAGGCTGTCTGTGCCATCCGTACTGGCGTTGTCCTGAACCGTAAACGTGCCATTCTGTTGAGTTACCGCGTAGCCGCTGCGATTTTCGCTGAAGAGCGCCGCATCGACACCGGCGCCGCCATCCAGAATATCATTGCCGACATTGCCCTGCAGGAGGTTGGCGACTGAATTTCCGGTAATGATATCGTTACCACTGCCGCCGGTTGCGTTTTCGATGGTCACCGTGTCGTAAATAAAGACGGTATTGACGGTGGTCAAATCAGGCAGGGCAGCGACCACCGTCAGGTCAGTCCCGCTGCGCTCCGAATAGGTGATCGGCAGACCAAGCTGGCTCCAGGCGCCAGGGTTCAAGTCAATGACGGCATTGCCGCTGCCGGTGGCCACCACGGTATCACTGCCGCCGCTGTCCCAGATGCTTTCATTATATTGTCCAGCGGTTTGGTAGGTGTAGGTCGTGTCGCCGGCATTGAACGCAGTATTGGCCCCGTAGAGGTACTGGAAGGCGGCGATGTCAAGGCGCATGGGAGTGGTCGGTGCGTAATCGGCCTGCACCGGACTGCCGATGCCAGGGAGATCGTTGTAGGCCATCACGGCATCGGCGGTTGAATAGCTGGTGAGGGTGTCGGTGTCGGTGAAGGGCAGGGTCGAGTTGGTCTCCGGCCAGCCGTCGATGGCCCCGGCCAGGCCGGTGTCATGCGGATGCTTCAGGCCGAGGGCGTGACCGATCTCATGCAGGAGGGTCAAACGGTTTTGACTGCCGGCGCTCCAGCCGTCGGGATAGACGAAGCGGGCGTTGACCCAGGTGTCTCCAGCTGCCGGGATGTCCATGGGAAACCACGAAACGGCAAAGGTGCCCGCTGTTAGACCATCTGGAAGACCGGAGTAGTTAAAACGAAGCGTGGCAGCCGAGGTCGAGCTGGCCGCCACCTCTGAAAAGGTGATATTGGCGACATTGGCCCAGGTTTGCAGCACCGCTCTGGCCGAGGCCTGCTCCGTCACGCCAAAGACCCTGAAATCAGAGCTCGCCACATACCCGGAAAAGGTGGCCTCGCCGTAAGACCCAACCGTGCTGGCCGTGTCGTAAACGGCTGTGGTGGCAGGGAAACCAAAGGTGACGCTGGCGGAAGTCCCGGCCGGTCCTGTGCCCCATTTCGAGCCCCCCAGAAAGGGGTCGACCAGGGTGTTGCCGGTAAGCGCCACCAGTGAGGACTGCGAGCCGGTGTAGGTAGAGCTGGATAAAGTCATGAGGGCCTCATTTTTATGAGAAAAGGTGAAACTGGGAACAGGGCTGTCTTCTGCTCAAGCCCAATGAAGTAAATTATAGCTCCCCCCACGTATCAAAATCAAATAAAAGGTCTACGGTCAGGTTTATTTTTCTGGACGAAGCTTTTGGCCAATATTTTCCGTAAGCTCGTCAGCTCAAGCGCAGTCAAGCGGCGGTCGCGGTAGACGGCGGCGGCGTAGATCTCCACAAAGGCCCGCACTTCTTTGTTGCCGGTCGTATCCGCCAGCTCAAATAACCCCTGCTGCCCCCGCTTTATCTCGACGCCGCAGTCCCGTTCGACCAGCCGATAGAACCGGCGCAGCAGGCGCTCTTCCGGGGTGGGCAACAGCCGCCGGCGGTTGATCAGCAGAGCGGTCATGATCGCCACCCCGGCCAGTAACAGGAGGGGCCTGCTCATGGCCGAAAGCACCCGCTCCACATTAAGGGCCTGGAACCGTTCACCTATGGTGCGGGCCGTCTCGGCCTGTTTCTCGAAATCATAGGTGATGACGGACCGGTTCCAGGCATGGTCGAATGAATCGATTGCCAGTCGTAACTGCATGAGCCAACTCTGTTGTTGACTACCTGCCCATACCGCTGCCGCATTTTGAGCAAAACTGCTGGGGTCGATCCGCAACCAGCCCTGGCCCTCGACAAAGGCCTCAATCCAGACATGGGCCATCTGCTCATTGATCAGGTAATAGCCGCCCAGATCATTGTAGTCCCCCCCCAGGTAGCCCCCCACCAGGCGGGTTGGCACCCCACTCGCCCGGGCCACAATGGCGAAGGCCGAGGCAAAGAACTCGCAGTTTCCCTGCCGGGTCTCGAACAGGAACTGCTCGAGTGCCTGGTCGCCGGTGGGCAAACCTTGGGTGACATAGCGGTAGTTGCCCTGGCGGAAATGCTCTGTCAGCAGCTCTAATGTGCGGTCATCACTGTCTGTCTGGCGAAGGATGCTGCCGGCCAGATCCATGATGCGCCTTGGCAGGTCGTTTGGTAGGCGCAGATAAAAGTCACGGGCAATCGCACCGTTCACCGGCAGGGCGCCAACCGCAACCGACTCAGCACTGTAATGCTGCCTTCGTCCGGGGACCACCGGCGAGGTAAAGGTGCCGTCCGGCGAACGCCTGGCCCGGTGCGAGGTGATGCTGGCCGGGGCATCGAGGGCCAGCAGAAAACCGGCGAGGCCCGGCTCCGGGTAAATGACCTGACGAAGGCGGGCTGGGCCGTACTCCAGGCGTTCCGGCGGGACGGCGGCATCGCGCACCCAGCGCTGGCCATCAAGCCGGTTGAAAACAGTGCCGCGCCAGTAGAGCTGTTGGTTTGGTTGGCGGGGCAGTTCGGCCCGGAAGGCAAGCAGTTGTGAATCATTGACCATACTGCTGCCGCCCGGCTCTACCTTATCGGTGAAACCGCTGAGGCGGGAGACCTGGGTCGCCTGAAAATTCCATAAGGGGACCGGGGTGCGGGGCAGCAGTATGAAGAAGAAGGCCAAAAGCGGCAGCGAGGCCAGCGGCATTAGCAGGCCCGCCGCCAGCACCCGGCGCAAGTCGCCACGGCTTAAGGTCATCCGGCTGTCCTGGTCATGAAAGCTGAGCAGCACCAGGGCCACGGCCACCATGAACAGCATCAGGGCCAGATAAAACAGAAATACGGGGCTTAAGTCGAACAGGGAAGAAGAGGCCAGGCAGAACAGCGACAGGACATGAATCTGTTGATGGTGGCGGACGTTCTTTGCGCCCAGCAGACGGACGGCCAGCATGATTGCCAGGCCGCTCACCACCGGCTGGACCGGATTGGCGCGGCTTATCTGTGCGGCGTAGAACAGAAAGACCGGGACGATGGCGGCGTTCAGCAGCCAGTTCCTGAGCGGCCAGGCCCCCCGAAGGTCTTGCCAGAGGCCGGCGGCCATGCCAATCACGAGCAGCAGGCGTGGCACTGGCGCAAGGAAGGGGAAGAGCGGGATGATGCCGCACAGGGCGATGGCGTAGGAAAGGCCTGCAAGCAGCGGGCTAATCGTGACCATAGAGCGCCAACTCCGTCAGTAGGTGCAGACTATGGCGATGCCCTGCCGCAGCCGGGACACTGCGCTCGCCCAGTTTGAGTCCCACCGGGCGCTCTGGCGCCCAGCGTTTCACCAGCCAGGCGGCGCGTTTGATGCGGTCCTCGAGTGTCTGTCCCGGCAGGGCGTCCAGATCTATCAGCAAAGGGGTGGCGGCCTGGCAGCCAAAATCCTTGACCAGCAGGTCATCGCCGCGGGCCGAGAGCTTCCAGTGGATCATGCGTAGCGGCTCGCTGCCCGAATAGCCGGCGATGCGTTCCAGTTCGCCGTCCAGGCCCCGCAAGTGGCGGGCGGTCTGCCCGATAGGCATCGCCTCAGAGCCGTCGCCCACTGCCAGGCTGGGCTGCAATCGGGGGAAGACGATACATGTTACAGGCAGCGAAAAGCTCCAGAAGCGCTTGAAAAAATTGACCGGGAATCTGGAGCTGACCGTGATCTGTCCTATGCCGATCCGGCCCCGATTGGGAAAGGAGAGGATGACGACCCCCTCGGCTGAGCCGCCCGGCGGCACCACCGGCACCGTGATGCCCTGCCCTTCAGGGCATTCAAGCCGCAGCAGGAAGGAAGGCAGATGAAGCTTGCCGTTATGGATCCGCAGACGAAAGGGCGTCGGGGTGCCGGCGTAGATTTCAGCAGGTGGCAGGAGTTCCGGGGTGAGCCTTTGCAGGTTGAGCATACCGGCCAGGCCGGTCATCGACATGAAGGCGAGCAAGCCTGAGACGATCAGGAAGAGCAGGTTGTTGCCGGTGTTGACCGCGGCAAAGCCCAAGAGCAGGGTGATAACGATATAGAGCGCCCCGGCCTTGCTGATTTTTAGGCCAAAGGCAGCGCGATGCTGGCGATGATTTCGCGTAAGACTTCTCCCCGGTCAATGGTTTCGTGTTCAGGCTGCATGAGCAGGCGGTGGGCACAGACCGCCTGCATTAAGCCCTTGACATCGTCCGGCGCCACGAAGTCGCGGCCTGCCAAAAAGGCTGCCGCCCGTGCCGCCTGGGCCAGGTTGATGGCCGCCCGCGTCGACAGACCGGTCTGGATCATGGCATGGCGGCGGGAGGCGGCCACCAGGTCATAGATGTAATTTACTACCTTATCGGAGAGGTAGACCTCCTGCGTAACAGTGCGGCGTACAGCCAGGAGGTCGGCGGTGGTGGCGACTGCGGCGATCTCGTTGATCCGCTCGCGGATGCCGCCACCCGAGATAATCGCCTTCTCCATCTGCTCCGGCGGGTAGCCGATGCCGGTGCAGATCAGGAAACGGTCCAGTTGGGACTCGGGCATTGGGAAGGTGCCACTCTGGTCGGACGGGTTCTGGGTGGCAAAGACCATAAACGGGTCAGGCAGTTGGTGGGTCACCCCCTCCACCGTCACCCGCCGCTCCTCCATCGCCTCCAGCATGGCGCTTTGCGTCCGGGGCATGGCCCGGTTGATTTCGTCAAGCAGCACGATATTATTAAAGATCGGTCCGGGCAGGAAGGTGAAGCGTCCCTCGTCGCGATTGAACACCGAGAGGCCGGTGATGTCAGACGGCAAGAGGTCGCTGGTGCACTGCACCCGGCCAAAGGAGAGGCCGCTGCTGCGGGCCAGGGCCAGGACGATTGTGGTCTTGCCCAGGCCCGGCAGGTCTTCGATCAAGATGTGCCCACCGGCCAGCAAGGCGATCACCGCCAGGCGCAGGACCTCTTCCTTACCCTGCAGGTACTGACCGCAGAGGGTCGAAAGCATGGTGGCGACGGCATGGCGTGAGGCAGTTGGTGTCACTGGCAACCTCATTGGACTGCTTGGTTGATATCGATCTTGAGCCAGCAGAGAGTGCCCAGACCTTCCCTTTGCTTTTCTACCGCGCCCCCTTCAGTTTTTCGGCGTCATACTTCCCGGCAGGAAGTCGCTTGGCCATGGCATCAGGGAGGGCGAATCTGGCACTATCCTCGATCTGCCCCTTTTTGACCGTTATCTTCAACTCCCAGGGGCCCTCTTTCGGAAGTGTTTTGTTAGGAGCGAGGTAGAGACCGCCCCCCTTCTCCTCTGTCATCAAAGGTGCGCTGTTACCGCTCACCACTACGGAGACCGTTGCGCCCTCGACATCCCGACCATTGTGGTCATGGACCACGATGCCGATCATATCCCGGCCGAACTTATGCTCCTGTTCATCAAGCAGGACCTCGACGCACACTGTTCCTTGCTCGGCAAGGGTAAAGAGCGTCCCCTGAAAATGTTTGGTAATTGCTCCTCCCTCCGGTCGAGCAGCCACGGTCCCGACACAAGTGGCAGCAAGCCATGCCCAGGATACTATCACCACGAGCGCTGATTTTTTCATGAGGTCTCCTTTACTGTATGGATAATTTTTGTATTTCTAACTCGCCGAACTCCCCGGCAGCCGGAACTTCCGCTGCTGGTTTATATTTTAACACAGAGGTGTCGAGTAAACGAGCGTCACGAAGCAAGGGTCATTTATCGGGCTACGGGGCCGGCTGTCCAGCTGGAACGGGCGGTGCAGGGCTTTCCGCCGAGGCCCCTTCGACCGGTGTGGCTATCAAGGCCTCCCGCCTGATTTCCAGGGCATCCTTGACGGCATATTCCTTGATCTTGGCGTAGAAGGGTGAGCTTGAGACCTTGACGGCCTGATCATTGTCTTCCTGCTTGGTCTTGGCCCAGATCTGCAAGGTGGTGGCCGCCCCCTCTTTGGCTTGGTAAGTGACGGTGGCCAGCGGTTGGCCCTTCGGGCTGAAGTCCTTGGCCAGATAGGCGGCTGTGGTGATGTCACTCACGGAGTTGATCAGGGTCTCAAGCCGTTTGGTGTCGAGCGCCACCTCCGGACTGTCCTTGAGTTGCCAGGCCTTTTTGGTGGCATCGTAGCTAAGTTCGATTACACCCACGGCATTGGCAATGGTCAGGCCAGTGAGGTTGGCGGCTGGCTGGCTGACGTATTTGCTCTGCCACCAGGATTCCTTGTCAGTCTGGACCTCCCAGGCCGCCAGGTCGTTAATCTGATAGACCTCCTTGGCCTCGGCCAGGCGCAGATGAATGGATTTGGCGCTTGGCGAGGTGCCAAGGAAGAAGACGGTCTTGGCGTCGCCAAGGTTTAGTTCAACCTTGCGATTGAAGGCGCTATCTGCCACCTTCAGCCGGGCATGGCTACCGGAGGTCTGGCTGACCAGACGGGAAGACTTCATGTCGGCGAGTTTTTTGATCAACCCCTCGATTTTGGCCTGATCGGCCGGGAATTCACCCTGGCTGATCTGCCAGCCCTCTTTTTTGATCAAGGAGATGGATTTTCCCTGGTCATCAGTGATGACCAGGCCGGTCAGTTGGGCGGGGGACAAGGCCTTGAAGAGATTGGCCGCCGCCGGCGCCGTATTCTGGCCGGGCCGGTACAGAAAGGCGATGAGTGCTGCCTGCAACACCAGCAGGACGAAGAGTACGAGATTTTTTATTTTATTCATAATGGCCTCATGGCGTAAATAAGTTTTTGAGTTTCATGAGCGTACTTTGGTTTCATGGGGGTGATGAAGCAGCATCGTGCAGCATCACCCTCAGAAATCCTTTCCCGTTCAAGCCGAGAACAGCGGACGTTCCTTGCGCCGCCGCAGACCACCGTAGAGGCTTACCACCAGCAGCGCCAGGATGGCCACCCCGTAATTCAACCACTCCCAGAAGGTCTGCTGCTGGCGGGAAAGGGGCATGAGCAGCCGGGCGTAGGTGCCGCGCGAGCGGATCACCAAGAGGTCCTCGTCTTCCACTGACCAGTCAATCAAGTTTTGCAGGAAGCTTAAGCTGTTCATGAAGCGGTCTTGACTCATGGATTGGGAGATGCTGAACACTGTGTCGTTGATGAACTCAGCGCTGCCCACCACCACCAGGCGGGCCGATTCCGGTGACTTCTTGATGGCCGGGGCGTCAGGTAGCGCAACTTTTTCCTCCTTGGCCTTGGCCGGGGTTGCAGGATATGCCGCCGCCCCCTTTTTGCCTTTGGCAGTGGCCGCCAGAGGTTCCTCCGGCAGGGCCGCCTCCTCGTCCGCGGTCTCCTGCTCTTTTGCCTTGGCCTTAGCCGCAGCCCGAGGATCAGGACGGTCGGCAAAGAAACTGGCGAAGACGCCTTGGCTTGACACCGCCAGGGTCTGGGTGGCCATGGCGTCGCCAGGGGCAAAGCCCACCTCGGGGTAACGCTGGAAATCAGGCTGGATATCGCTGCCGTTTGCTATATTGAATGCCCAGGAATTGGGGCTCGATTCCAGCAGCTTGACGACCTTGCGGCCCTGGTCTTTGCTGTCGATGGTAAGCGGCGAGACCCAGTTCATGGTGACTGCAGGCAGGTTGGCCAGGGCCGGGGAGTCCTTGGCCATGCCGCCCTGCCTTACGTCCACGAAGAACGGGTAATTGATCTGCTGGATCTCCTGGACGGTCAGGCCGCCCAGGTTGCGGGTGACCGGGATCGGGAAGGGCTCGTTCTGCTGGTCCATGACCAGGGAGTCTTCCACCTTGACGCCGTAATGGGCCAGCAGGTCGCCCAGGCCGTTGCTGATCGGCTTGACCGCCAGGGCTTGGGAGTAGGGGTTCAAGTCGAGCAGAAAATTGCCGGCCAGGGCCACCACGGCGCCACCCCGCATCAGATACTGGTCAATGGCGAAGCGGGACATGTCGTCCATGCCCTGAGGGGCGGCCAGCAGCAGGACGTCGACATCAGGCGGCACCCGACCGGAACTAAGGTCAACCTTGGTCATATTATAGTTTTCCGGCAGCACCTTTTGGATCATCCGATAATTGTCCTTGGGCGGCGCTTGGCCCATCATCGCCATCTCGGGCGGGGCATCGGAGGGCGGGGTCCAGAGGCCAATGGTCTTCAGGAAACCGGAGGAGGTCTGCTTCAGGATCGACTCCACCTCCTTCCTGACTCCGGCCTCGCCCATATCAGCGGTGAGGTAGACCCGCTCGGTCTTATCACCCACGGTCAACAGCAGATAGAGGTAAAAGGTGTCCTGCGAGAAAAAGGAGACCGGCATTGGCTCAATGTTGAAGCGTTTGTTGATCTCGGCCTGTTGCTGTGGGTCAGGGCCGGGGTCGATGCTCTCGTAATGCAGCTTGCCGCCGGACTCTTTGGCCAAGGTCTGGGCGACTTTGTCGATATCGCCCGGCAACTTGGCCAGTTGTTCCGGCAGGCTGCCCTTCGAGATGACGGCGGTCAGGCTCAAGTCGCCTTGGATTTTCTCGAATATTGCACCTAAGCTCTGGAAGCCAAAGACCGCCTTCTTGATGGACTTGGTCAGGTCGTATTCCAGGTTGCGGAGGCGGACGTCGATCTGGCCGTCGGTCCGGGGCTGGACCTCAATGATGTCGTTAAAGCCCAAGACGACATGCTGATCGCCGTACTTGACCAAGATATTGAAATAGGAGTTGACCACCGAGGCCTCGTAGCGCCCCGCCACCTGGAAGGGGACCGGTTTGATGCCGTACTGCTGGTTGGCCTCGGCCTCGAGTGCGGCATCGTATTTGGGATCGACAAAGTCAACCTTGACCCGGCCCCGGGAGGCGATGGCGTATTCCTGCAGCAGGTCCTTAATGCGCGGCACCAGCGGCGACAACAGGGGGTGGGTCTTTTCCGAGAAATAGCCGCGCAGGACTAAGGGGTCGGCAAGATTGGTGATCAGGTCGCGGCTGGTTTGCGACAGCGAGTACTCCCGGTTTTCGGTCAGATCGAGGCGCAAGGCGCTGATTTTGTTCAGCCAGAGGTTGGCGGCCAGGAGATTGGCGGCGATCAGCACGGTGGCGATGATTAGCCCCTGGCGGTATTTCAAGGTGTTTGCCCCGCAGCTCCAGCGTTTCTTGTCGAGTGCGAGGATGTTCAACACCAGGAAGAAGGCGGTGAGCGAGCCGTAATAGACCAGATCGCGCAGGTCGATAACGCCGCGTTCGATGCTGGCGAAACGGCTGCCGGTGCCTAGTGCCCGGAATAGGTCGCCCAGGGTGTTGCCCATGAAATTGGTGATGCCGGTAGAGCCCAGGACATAGAAGAAGCCGCCCACCAGGACGGTGAGGATCAGGGCGACGATCTGGTTATCGGTGCGCGAGGAGAGGTAGAGGCCAATGGCGATATAGGCCGAGGCCATCAAGAGAGCCCCCAAGTAGCCGCCAAAGACCGGACCCCAGTCCAGATTGCCTAGCAGGGAGACAGTAATCGGCAGGCCCAAGGTCAGGGCGAGGGCCACCGCCACCAGGGCGAGGACGGCCAGGAATTTGCCGAGCACCAGTTGCCAGAGCCGGACCGGCAGGGTGAGGAGGATCTCCATGGTGCCCATGCGCTGCTCTTCGCTCCACTGTCGCATGGTCAAGGCCCCGACCAGGAAGATCATCAAGACCGGCATCCATCGGAAGAGCGGCCGGATGTCGGCGGTGTTTCTGGCAAAAAAGGTCTCCAGCCAGAAGAAGGAGAAGAGGGCGGCGAGCAGAAAGGCGCCGATAAAGAGCGCCGCCATCGGCGAACCGAAATAGGCCTTTAATTCTTTTTTGGTGATAGAGAGCATCCGGTTCATCGTCCACCTCCAACCGTTGCGGTCAGTTCATTGAAAACAGATTCAAGGGTCCTGGTCTCATGGCGCAGCTCCCAGAGCGGCCAGTCGTGCTCCTTGGCCAGGGTGAAGATGCGGGGGCAGAGGTCCTGGCCGCCGCCCGAGCCCCGTACCCTAAACATTACCGCCTCGGCCTTTTCATCCATATCGACCCGGGTGACGCCAGGGATGCCGTCCAGGGCCTGTTTAATGGCATCTTCCTGGCCGGATCGTCCGACGGTGAGCAGGGCCTGGGCGGTGGCCGCCATCTCCGAGAGTTTGGCATCGGCTTTGAGTTCGCCGCGGATGACGATGAGGGCCCGGTCGCAGGTCGCCTCGACCTCGGAGAGGATATGGGTCGAGACCATAACCGTGCTGTTTTTGGAGAGCGAGCGGATCAGGCGCCTGACCTCAACGATCTGGGTGGGGTCCAGGCCGTTGGTTGGTTCGTCCAAGATCAAGAGCTTAGGCTGATGGATAATGGCCTGGGCCAGGCCGACCCGTTGGCGGTAGCCCTTGCTCAGGGTGCCGATGGGGGTGGTGAGCCGGTCCACTAGGCCTACGGCGATGGCCGCCTCGCCGATTCGGTCCCGCTGCTTTGCTTTGGGGATATTGCGCAGTTCGGCGATCATCTTGAGGTAGGACTGGACGGTGAGTTCCGGGTAGATCGGGGCGTTCTCCGGCAGGTAGCCGATCATCTCCTGGACCTTTTCGGTGTCGGTCAAGACATCGAAACCGCCGACGCTTGCCGTGCCCGAGGAGGGGTGGAGAAAGCCGGTCAGGATCTTCATCAGGGTGGTCTTGCCGGCGCCGTTGGGACCAAGCAGACCGATGACCTCGCCGGCGGTGATCGAGAAGGAGACACCGCTCAAGGCCGCCACATCATCATAATTTTTACAGAGTTCCTTGACGTCAATCATAAGTAAATGGCCTTAGTTTGTGTTTGTGGTTTTAGGGGTTATATGTAGGTAGGCTGTAGACTGAAGGCTATTAGGCTGTAGGACGGGCGGTATTTTACGGATAGAACAAAGAGTATTGTCGAGTTCATCTCTGTAATATTTTACCTAACAGTCTTCAGCCTACAGCCTAAACAACCTGTACGTTCAGTAGAAAAACTGTGCCGGCGTCTCAGCGGTTGAATGAATAGCACCGTCGGGGCGTTTGCGCAAGACCGGACTTTTACGTTTTATCCCTTTACTGCCTTGGCGAGTATCTGGTAATTGCGTTCTACCATACTGCGCGGGTCAACCAAGAGGCCGGCCTGGATCATGGCGTTGTCGTGAATTTGTGCGACGATCATGCGGGCCAGGGCCTCGTCCTTGACCCGCAGCTCGGCCAGGCCCTTGATCAGCGGGTGGCTGGGGTTGATCTCCAGGTTCTTGGCGCCGAAGTCCTTGGGGCCGTCGGGGCTTGAGGCCCGCATGATGCGCTCCATGGAGGCGGTCATGAAGCCGTCCGGGTTGACGATGATGGCCGGGCTGTCGACTAAGCGTTTGGACTCGCAGACCTCCTTGACCCGCTCGGCCAAGACCTCCTTCATCCACTTGGTCAGCGAACCGACGATGTTTTTGTCCAAGCGGTCCTTGGCCTCCTCCGCCTCCTTGTCTTCCGGGAGCTTGAGGTCGGCGCGGTCGGCAGAGACCAGCTTCTTGCCGTCGAACTCGCCAAGGTGGCTGAACACGAAGTCGTCAATCGGCTCCATGGTGTAGATGATCTCGATGTGCTGCTTCTTGAAGGCGTCGAGATAGGGGCCGGACTCGATGGCTACGCGGTTGGGGCCGTTGATGTAATAGATCTCCTGCTGGCCCTCTTTCATCCGCCCGACATAGTCGGCAAGCGAGATCAGGCTGCCGGCCTCAGAGGTCGAGGACTCGAAACGCAAGAGCTTGGCGATGGACTCGCGGTGGGTGAAATCGGAGGTGGCGCCCTCTTTCAGGAAGAAACCAAAGGTCTTCCAGAACTCCAGGTAGGTCTCAGGCTGGCTCTTAGCCTGCTCGTCCAGGAATTTCAGGAAGCGCTTGGTGACCACCTTGTTGATTTTGGCGACCAGGGAGTTGTCCTGGAGTGCCTGGCGCGAGATGTTCAAGGGCAGGTCCTCGGAGTCGATGACCCCGCGCAGGAAGCGCAGCCACTCCGGCAGGATCTTGTCGCTGTGTTGCTCGATCAGCACCTTCTGGCAGTAGAGATTGACGCCTGGGTCCATGCGGCCGAAGCCCATTTTTTCAAAGTTTTCCTTGGGCACGAAGAGCAGGGAGTGGATGGCGAGCGGCGCATCGGCTGAAAAATGCAGGCGGTACAGCGGTTCGTCATAGGCGTTGCCAACGAATTTGTAAAATTCGGAGTACTCTTCATCTTTGATCTCGTTCGTGTTCTTGGTCCACAGGGCCTGGACGGTGTTGATCGTCTCGCCGGCCAGCTTGATCGGGAAGGGCACAAAGCTTGAATACTGTTTGATGATCCGCTTGATGGCCTCGTCCTTGGCGTAGTCCTTGGAGTTGTCGTTTAGTTCGATGATCAGCTTGGTGCCCCGGTGCAGGCCGGGGCAGGGGGCGACGGTGTAAGAGCCGGTACCGTCCGAGGTCCACTCGTGACCGTTGTCGCCGAGCTGGTAGGAGCGTGACTGGACCCGGACCTTTTTGGCCACCATGAAGGCGGCATAGAAACCGACCCCGAACTGGCCGATGATGTTGACATCCTTCTGGGCGGTCTCGCTCAGTTCGGAGAGGAAGGTCTTGGAGCCGGAGTGGGCGATGGTGCCCAGGTTGGCGATCAACTCGTCCCGGGTCATGCCGATGCCGGTGTCGATGAGGGTGATGGTGTGGTCCTGGTCATTGACCGTGATGTTGATGTCGAGCGGGGCGTCCTTGTCAAAGACCTCTTGCTCCATCAGGTTATAATGACGCATCTTTTCCAGGGCATCGGCGGCGTTGGAGATCAGTTCCCGGAGGAAGATGTCCCGTTCCGTGTAGAGGGAATGGATGACGATATCGAGAAGTTTCTTGGTCTCTGATTGAAACTCCAGGGTTTCGGTCGGTTCAATTGTCATTTGCTACCTCGTCTGATTTCTGTTAAAGGGAAGGGTATTTTGGGGCGGAAATTAATCATTAAAATGGGCTTGTCAAGGCTGCTATTTTTGGCCGACGCCGAGAAACCCTCTCACCTTGTCTCTTCACTTTTTACTTTACCATGGACTTATCAACCATCTTGATCATTGCCTTGGCGCTCGCGGTTGACGCCTTTGCCGTGGCCCTGTCGGCAGGAATCTCCCTGCCGTGGGTGGGCAAGCGCCATACCTTCCGGCTGGCTTGGCATTTTGGGCTGTTTCAGGCGGGCATGAATATCATCGGCTGGGGAGCAGGGCTTACTGTGCGCTCGTTGATCGAACGCTTCGATCACTGGCTGGCCTTTGCGCTCCTGGCCTTTGTCGGCGGCAGGATGATTGTCGAGGCCTTGGAACTGAAAGATGGGAGCGAGACCGGCAGGGACCCGACCCGGGGTCGAACCCTGGTCATGCTGTCCGTCGCCACCAGCATTGACTCCCTGGCGGTGGGGTTGAGCTTTGCGGTGCTCAAGATCTCGGTGTGGTTCCCGGCCCTGGTCATTGGGGTGGTGGCCACCGTACTTACTGGCATTGGCCTGCACCTTGGCCGGGTAGTGGGTTCAGCCTCGCGGCTTGGCACGAAGGCGGAGATAGCCGGTGGCCTGGTCCTGATCGCCATTGGCCTTCGTCTCCTTCATGAGCATGGGGTGTTTTAGAATTACAACCGGCTTGGCCAGGCGCGCGACGTATGATACACGCGCAGGATTTGGAGAAAGTCTCCCTTGACCCGGTATGGTACGATATACGGGATTTTAGGAACAACAAGCTTTTTGGTTCCGGGAACACGGCCAACTCGACCGAGCCCCGGTTGTTCTTTCAACAATGAAACCGCCTTGATGATTTTCAGCACAACATCGTCTGCCGCTGATGGGTTTATGTATGCCTCTATAGCATCAAGATCGAGCAATGCTCGCTTTAGCCATTTAACGTGCAAGCTTGGCCTCTCGCTGGGCAAGCACCTCATCATGGCCCACAAAAATAGCCTCATGGCTATCCGCTTCGATCAAGGCATCCTTAATGCCTTTTATCTGCCATTCGTTTACATCGAGATACTGTTCTAGCGCCTCTTCGATGACGTAGGATTTTGAGCGGTGAGTAGTGCGAGCAAGAGCTTCAATGCGGCTACGGGTGTCGGGCTTGACCCGTACTGTCAAACTGGCGGCTTTGAGCATGATATTCCTCCTTAGCGATTCACACCACAAGTGGCGGTTTATCATAAAGTTACTTGGAAGGTAAAATGTGAACACATTGTAATACAATGCGTTACAATGGTCAACACGCACTCAAAAAATCCTCCAGGAATAAAAGAGCTCGCTGGCTCAAGTTCCCTCGGCTTATTTTTGTTGTAAAGGGGAGGCCCGCAGCTGCACACTGATTAAACAGAATTTTCAGCTCAAATTGAAGCTTTGTTGTTGGCAGGCTTAAAAATGCTACTGCTTACTTGGAATATACGCTAGCCTAAATCTGAGAAGTTGCCAGGGAGGTTACGATTTGATTCGGATTTTATTTTTGGTGAGGTTGAAGATGGAATTTGCGATTCAAAAAAATGGATCGGGACGTAGATTCATATAACTGCATGAACCAGACAGTTATCGATGAATTTGTTGTAAGTGGTGCCATTTCAGCGGGAAACTGAGACAAAGATTGGGTTGGAGTAGAACCAAAGATCAGCATAAGCCTTTTCTTTCGTATTCGGGGCCATGAGGCCGTCGTTTAGGGGATTGCAATCTCTATCGGTCTCGCCCGTAACCCCGCATCCGAGGTTGGTCCCGCGCAGGCGAAAGTAGATGTTCCGATGGACATCCGGCAGGCGATGAACGATTTTCTGCCAGCCATCCCCATCGCTCTTCCAGTCCTTGTCGGTAAAGGTGGCGATTACCTTCGTAGTTTCGTTAGTGTCCATATCGTAGGCCGGATTCGGGGTGATGCCATCAGGAAGGTATTTCCCGGCCTTATCGTGTACCTCTCCGACGATAAGGTCGATGTGATCCACGGTCACTCTATCGCCGTTGTTGTTGGTCGCCGGGGTCCGGAACCGAATCGTGATTCTCACGTCATCGTTTGGTTCAGCAGAAAGGGTGTCCCCCATCCCAACTTTTTTTTGCCCGCTCTGGACACTGAACTCCAAGCCGTTCACGAGGTCACCATGAGAGACAAATGTGTTACCGGAACGCAGGCCCTCAAGCAATTCGACTGGGGAATAATTCCCGTCATGGTTTGTGTCCAGAACATAAGTGTGGTTCTTTGCGTATTCGCCCGGCCAAAAGTCGTAATCGGGAGTGTGAAAGTCGGAGTTCACAAATGTGAAGAAACGCCGTCCCTCGCCGAGCAGCGCATCCCAGGTGCCGCCGATTTTAGCGACCATGAGGTCTGCTCCGCCATAAGTTTGGGCTCTGGCGGTGATGTCCCTGCCTGTAGCATCCGTGAAGGGGCCTCGATCGTACCCACCGCGTATGGTAGCCTTCTGGTGGCCGGGCATGCCTTCGAAACCGAAGGCCACGGCCGGGGCCTTGTCGTTGAAGTCGCGAATGTCGGCGATGGAGTACCTCAGTTGCCTGGATGGATGGTTGATAAAGAAATAGCTGCTGGCCGGGTAGTTGGACGCGAGCCATTGCAGGCCGGCTAAGGCCTTTTCGTGGCTGTTCGTCGTGTCCTTACCGCTTACACCAAGAAGGCTGTCTGCCGCGGCCCCGGTGTCATCGGCGTCGAACAGATATTCGTGCCGGGCGATGGCACGACCGCCGTCTTCCTCCGCCTCGATGATGCCGACACTGGCGTGATCATGGGTCGGCACATTCCATTCGTATCCTTGGACGATAAGCTTATCCGAGTAGGTTCGACGGGCCTCCGTGACGAGGGGGTAAGAATACTGCCACAGGGACTGCCAGCGCCACATCTTCTCCGTTGGCGGGGAGCCGAGAAAAACTGTGTCAGCCGGCCACGGCAGTCCCTTCGGTGTCCGGCCGAAGGCCCCGCCGTGCTCGGAGTTTGCAATCCAGTCGAGACCGAAGCGGAAGGCATGGGAAAATACCTTGCCCGCCTCAATGCCGCCATCGGTGAGAAAGGTGTGATTGTGGAAGTCGCCTGCCAGCCAGATCCCGGTGCTTTGGGTTTCGTCCTTTCGTGCCTGGCAGCCGGACAAGATCAGCAAGAGGAGGCCTGCGCCGGCCAGTATCTTTCGTGTGCTCATGATGGATTTCCCTTGTGAGGCGAGGACGACCAGCGTCACCACGCCTTGTTGCTAGAGATTTTCAGGTGAAACCTGTTTTGTGGGAAGTTCGGTAGCATTACCCTTACCTTGAAGAAGCGCAATCAGATTGTTGGCCCACAGGTTCTCGGATCCTGCGTCGAGGGGTAGACCTTCTCCCCTGCGGTCGCGGGCCAAGGCCACCACCGTCTCCCACAGTTCCGCTGCCGGCTTTGGCGACGAAATCCCAATCGTTCTTCCGAAGAATTCCTGTTGATGGAAGGCCTGCGCCTTCTGAATGGCAATTGTGTACAGCGCCGTTGGCTCTATTCTGGACGGCCCCCAGTACGCGAAATCGGCCAACACGTTGGTGGCATGAAGTAGATCCTCCCCTCTGACTTCTAATAGATAGAAGCTGCTGAACCCTGGACTTCCTGCGGGTTCGCGTTCCACGGTAAAGGCATCCAGGATATCCTGTTGGGTGAGTCCGCCCTGCCGCCATTCCTTCCGTACCGTCCCGGCGTTCACAAGTGCCGCATCTATTTTCAGCGATTCTACGGCGGCGCGGGCGGCAATGAGGGCCATGGTCTGCTTGGTTTGGTCGAGGCGCACATCGGTTATGGTTTCGCCAAGTTCCCGCTCATATTTCTGGAGAATTCTCGCCACCTCCCCTTCGGTATACTCGTCGGTCGGAATCTCCCCCTGCCGGTTGGCAACGAGAGCAAAATTGCTGCCCGCGATGCGCTTGTTCTGCAGGTCATATTCGAGGTCGAATCTGCCAATTTTTTCAGCAAAGGCGCCGACATGAATAATAGCGGTGTCTTTCACCCGTAATGGCGTGGTCGTCGTGGTGTGGGTGTGCCCACCGAGGATCAGGTCGATGCCGTTCGTCTGTTCAGCAAGAATGATGTCGTCCTCCAACCCCAGATGGCTTACCAGTACCAGGACATCAACCTCCTGCCGGTGCCTGGCGATAACTTCGCGGGCAGCCCCGACAAATTGGAAATCTGTCTGCAACGCAGGCAGTTCGGAGTAGAAAGGTCCGTCGTATTGTCGATCTTTTTCATCCCATGGCCTGGAAAGCAACCCTAAAAATCCTATTCTGACACACCCCACGGTCAGAATAGCAAAATCGGTCCAACCGGGAGACCTGTCAGGGAGAGCCCCGCCAGTCTCAAGGTTCATCTTCGTGTTGGTGCCGAGAACCACGGCGGAAGGATCGTGGCTGAACTGCAGCAACTCTCCAATGCCCCAGGCAAAATCGTGGTTGCCGAGCGTGCGGACGTCATAGCGCATCGCTCTCACGACCTCCCGCGTTGATTGGCCCTGCGAGAGTTCTTCGGCTATGGAGCCTTTTTCATAATCGTCTCCAGCGTCCGTGAAAATGGTATAGGGGTTTTCCTTTTTGACCTGTTCATAAAATCCCCGGATGCGGCCTGCCGGACTCGACCCGTCGCTGTCAGGGTTGTAGTGGGCATGCATGTCGGCGATATGGACAAACGAAATTTTCTGGATTGAGGAGCTGGTATCGCACGAAGGCCATCTGGAGTTTGTTTGCGAAATTGCTTCACAAGGCTCGACAGCATCAGCCCATGCACAATCTGGTGACATTGTGTTGATTACAAGAAGACTGAACAGAACAAGTAAGCAACGCTTTGAGTTTACTCTTTTTTGCGCAAACCCATAACATAATAATAGTAATGACCTGAAAGGCGCGATTAAATCCATAGAGATCTCCGACTCCTTTTGCATTATCCTCCAAAAGAAAGATCAATACTGTAACTCCTGAATCTATGGAGTAACTGTCATCGCTCTCTTCCCGTCGATTTGATTCAAGCTATTATTGACAAACAAATGTTTGATTGTTGTGAGGAAATTGTGAAAATTTAATTAGATTGTGAAAAAAAGCAGGAGGGATGATCGGTAATGAGAGAGGATTATGGGAAAATAGCAGGTTCTGGAAGGTGTGTTTGCACTTCGTGAAGACAAGGAACATTCTCTGCATCATAGAGAAATCCACCTTGAATATCTGTGTCGATGATCTTTCGGCTCTTCAAGGTTGGGGCTGGATTCCTGCAAGCTCCAGACATTGAGAGGTCTTTCATGAAGCGGGACATGATTTTTTCAGCATCGTAGTGTTTGCTTCTCTTGATCGCTGCACGGCTCATGCGTTCCCTGAGGGAGGCTTCGGAGAAATAGTCGGCGATGTGGTTTGCCAGGTTTTCAGGGCCTACTTCAAGGAAGCCGGAGAGGCAATGCTCGACGATGTCCGCCGGACCTTTCGAACGATAGGCGGCGACCGGCAGACCGCAGCCCATAGCCTCGACCACGACACAGCCGAAGGTATCGAAGGTTGAGGGGAGCACAAGGATGCCCGCTTCCGAGTAGATCCGGGCAAGTTCTTCTTTTCCTACCCATCCGAAGAACCTGGCATGAGGTAGTTGTTTTTTCAGTCTTTCCATTGCCGGCCCTTCGCCTACGAACCACATTTCAAGACCAGCATGAGTTCTGCGGACGATCTCATCGATGCGGACGAGATCCATGACCCCTTTCTCATCGCTGAGCCTGCCGGCAAACAGCAGGGCGGGCCTCCTGACTTCAGGCGGTGTACTTTTCGTAAAGATGCCGTCCACCCAATGGGCCGTGCGGAACACTTTTTCTTTTGGAATGCCGATTCGATTGCTGGTCAGCCAATCATGGTGTTCCGAATTCAGGACGAAGATGCCAGAGAAAAGTCTGTAGTAGGCCCGAATGATCCGCCTGATCTTGTTCGCCTCTTTTTTGCCCATGCGCAAGTTTCTGGTGAAAAAGTCGAGCCAGTCGGTGTGCATGTAGAGATAGACTGGAATGTGGTAGGCCTTCTTCAGGAAGAGCCCGACGACGCCCATGAAACATTCAGTGGAACAGACTACCCGATCATACCCGCCTTCGCTGAAAATCTTCTGGATCTGCAAGAGATCGGGGATCCTGAATTTCTGGGGTGAGAGGGTGTCGAAGCTGAATTCGGAGATCATCGGCAGGACATGGAGGTGGTCGCCATGGTACTCCTCGTTTCCGCAGGCCAGAAAATCGATGGGCAGATCCTCCCGGCGCACGAATTCGAGGACGCTTTGCAGGACGGTGGAGACCCCGTTGTGGTCGAAAAGGGTATCGGTAAGCCAGAGCACCCTTTGCGGGTGTTGGTAGCGTCCGGATTTCTTGGCAAAGGCATTCAGGATATCCCGTCCATTGTACAACGCCAACAGGGCGGCAAAGGAGGAAGAGGCAATGACCGTCGAGATTAACACGGGGAAAGAGAGGCGGTCCAGGAGGTTGGAAATGGAGAAACCGTTGCCATGGCGTTCTGCAGAGTATTCGAAAAGGGAGCGCAGGTGGACGGGGATTTCGAGATTCGCCATCAGGGATGAAAAGTCCTTCTTTTCCGAAGGGTTGACTACGGGGAATTTCTCCCGGTTTTTTTCAACCCGTTGCGCCGAGAGTGAATTCAATCCCTTGAAGAGGGTGGGGATCGACTCTCTCAGAATATTGATAAACTCTTCAGTGCCAGCTCTTTTGGCCTTGGCGATTTTTGCTACCTGATTGAAGAACGGTTTGTAATCCTTTGAAATCAACAGCCCGGTGAGAAACCCTGGGGATTTGCCGAAGAGAGAGTTGTGAAAGGTATTCAAGAAAACCATGGAGGCTTTATGGCGTCTGAGTTCCATCATGCCGTTGGCGATGCCAAGGCAGGCAAACTTCTCTTCCATGCTGCCATGGTGGAGGAAAAGCCTGAGTAATCCGGTATCCTTCATATGCATGGCCACCTGGCAGAAGTAGTCGAGGAAGGCGATGGTGAGTTTTTCATCCTCCTCCCCGAGGGTGCCGTAAGGAATCGATTCCCCCCGTCGCAAGCCTTCCAAGGCGAGGAGGGAGGGTTTCTCCCTGAGTAGCCGATCCTGCAAGCCGGGGAGATGAAAATAGGTGCCACAACTCCCCGCAAAAATCCCCATATGGTCGTCGGAACCTCCAGTAAGGCGTTTCCGGTAGGGCTCCCGGCAATAATCGTGCGGATCGATGCCGTGTTTTTTTGCAAGGCGGTGGATGCTTTCTTCGTTGGCGCGCTCTACCCAGTCGAGGGTGAGGAGATTCTGCCAGATGTCCCGCTGACCGTTCAGCACTTCGAAGCGCTCGAAGAGCAGCAGGAGTTTTTCGAAGAATTCCGGCGGCGGAGCCTTGCGCCGGGAATAAAAGAAAAGGGGATGGGGCAGGATGGTGGGGATGTCCTCTGCGGCGGCATAGGCCAGGAACCGGTGGAGGTCGTGCCTGAGTTTTTTTAGGATCTCTTCTTGACCAGGGGTAAAGCCGTAGGCTAGGACATGGAGGGAGAGGTCGTATTCCTTGAAAAAGCAGGTGAACTCTGCGCCTGGAAGGATGTCTCTCCCCTGGTCGAGCAGTGTCCAGCAGGATTTGGCGTTGTTATGGTTGGTGATGGTGGCAAGGCTGGTGTTGTTGGTGTTCAGACATTCGAGCAGGGCGTCGGTGGATAGCCAGGTCTCAGGGAGTCGCAATATCCTGCCCCAGAGTTCGTCGGGCTTGTCGCTGTTGTGGTCGTGACAGTGCAGATCAATTTTCAGGAGATCGGTGTCGTTCCAGGGCGCTTTTAGTCCTGCAATTCTTTGAGCGTACTCTCCCTTGATGAATTTCCTGAAACCCTCTGCTCTCTTCATTTCATCGTATCTCCAAGGACTCGAAACACGATACACCCCTCATCCCGGTGGAGATGAAAGGAGTGGAACCCCTCTTCACTGATGGCCGTGACCTGTTCTTCAGGGGATTGTAAAATAATTTTCCCTATCCTCTTGGGGAGGCAGAAGAGGAGCGGCGCCTGGTGCTGAAGCGCCGAGCGTTTCAGAGAATACTCGAGATGCACTTCGTTTTCTTTTGCCTGTAACTTCCAGGAGACGGTTCCAAATCGTGAAGAAGCCTCCGATATGGCAATCGGACGACCGGAAGTGATCCATTCCTTCCTGACCCCCTTTCCCATAACCAGCTTGCCCTCCTCTTCCATGACGAAAAGGCTGCGGACGAAGTTGATGAACTCCGCCGCCGCCCAACCGTGGTCCCCATCTCCCATGCACCCTCCTTTGCTGATCGGATGTGCCGCTTCGGGCCAGGCATGGACTCCGCAGCCTAAAGTCATCACGGCGTCCAGGACGGCATGGCATCGTTCATCACCCAGGCAGAGGAGAACGCGTGCTAACTGCAGGGAAAGGTAGGTGTTGAAGCCGGTATGGATAATGCTCTGGAAAAAAAGCCCGTCAATCAGGTTGGTGGCGCAGAGGGACTCGACGGTGGGACCTACCCAGGAGTCGTGGCGGGAGAACAAATCGAGAGGCGATACCGCCACCAGGGTGCCGATGGAGGCGGTGTCCACCTTCCGGTAGGGGGAGGCGGGCAGGGCCTCGCTGCCGGATTGTTCGATGGCATAGTTCATGGCGTCCTGGATATCGACCCGGTACTCTTCGATGTTTTCATGGAGGACCCAGGCGTCGGACTCTTCGCCCAATACTTTCGCCGCATCTTCCAGCATGGCCATGCCGGCGAGGCTCCAGAAATTGTCCCAGAAATAATGGTCGTTGGGGCCGAAGTGTTCTGCGGATATCCCCGCCGGCAGGAGCCCGGCATGGGGTGCATGGGAGTCGTTCGATTTCCTTCGGGTCTTTTCGATCCAAAGCCAGCCTTTGCGCAGCTTGCCATACCACTCCTTCAACTCTTTCTTGGTACCGAAGCGGAAGAGGATATCGAGCACAGTAAAGAGGATTTGTCCGGTGCCGTCCCATTCGCCATTTTGGCTGGAGAAGGAGCCGTCCCGCTTCTGGAGTTTCATCAGGTGGGGGATCTTGGGCAGCACTTCCTCTTTAAAACCCAGGTTACAGAAAGCCAGGGCAATGAAGGCCGAGTCTCTGATCCAGCAGGAGTGGTAATAAAAGGTGCCGGGCGAGAAATGGCTGACGTCGTCGAAGACGTGGATGCGGTTTTTCACGGCATAAAAGGCGTTTTCGAGGGCCTCGTCGGGCAGGGTGATGCAGCATCCCCGGCCCGAACTCTGACGCCAGCGAGAGAGTTCGTCCTCTTTCGCCTGGGCGATCCCCTGACGAAGAAGATGGGTGAATTTTCTTTTCGGGCCTCGGTTGACGATCAATCCCAGGGTCTCGATCACTTTTGTCTCACCAGGCAAGAGCCGCAGGTCGTACTCGGCGGTGCCGGCCAGAACTCCTGAGCGGGAGCTAACGCTGTCTCTTTCGTAGCGGGTCTGCACCTTGTCAATCGGTTCTCCGGTCTTCCTGTCTCCCAGGGTGAGCCGATCCGGTTTCTGCATCATGAGGAGTCCTGGCGCTTTGTTGATCCGCCAGAGGTTGTTTTTGAATTTGATTTTGTTGATGTGGCCAAAGGTAAGCGGGTTGTAAGGACGGATGGAAAGGCCGAAACGAAGTTCGAGCGGCATAGCGGTTCTGTTGACCAAGGTGTGGTTGTAGGAGACGACTTCTTCCTGGTCGATGGTGAGGGCCATGGCCTCGCTTTTCCACTCGAAATCGGTGGAGAGCTTATGCTCGGTGACCAGACAGGGAAGTCTGCCTTCCCGATAGGTTTGATGGATCAGCGCAGCATGGCGGGTGGGAAGAAGCAATTCCCCCTGGTGGCGCAGATAGGGGAGGACCGACCAACTGAAGGGTTTTAAGGTCAGCATGCCCACCGGATCGATCATGGCTTCCCGATCGCTGCCTTCCACCCCGAGGGAGACCCAGTTGCGCATTGAGAGGTTGGCAGTGACGACGTTCACTCCGGTGGGAACGAAACACTTGGAGTTCGGGTTCTGCTGGATTTCCAGCCAGTACGGCCAGACCCAGCCGGGGTTGCTCTGGAAGGCCATGGTGTTGTTCAAGCCCGCCAAAAAGAGGCTCACCCCCTGCTCGAACAGTTCGGTGGGAAAGAAACTCTCCGTCGGTCGTCCCAGATGATTGACGCCTTCGATAAAGGGGATCAGGTAGCTGAGACCCTTCATTTTCAAGTAGAGCCTGAGGGCCTTGATCAGCATCCGATTCCTTCGGGGGCCATCCCGTCCGTGCTGCTTCCCACCGTGCCAAGAGTACCTCGTAGTGTTGATGAAAAGAACCGGCAGGGGAATGGATTAGGGAAGCTGTGACTCATACACTCGGCAGAACTTCAGGGGGTCGATTATATTGGAGGCCACCTTCTGGCACGATAACTCCTCGAAATGCAGCCCATAGGCGGCCAACGCCTTGGGGACGAAGTCCCTTTCCCGAGGATCAAAAAGGACATAGCGGGCGCCACGATGTTCCCTCACCCGACGGTGCATGAGTGCGGTCAGTCCAGTCGTTTCCTCCGCCCCGGCGAGAAAGCCTTCGATGCGGAGGAAGGAGGCCGAAGGGGGGAAGGAGGGAATGACAAAAGACATGGGCTCGTAGCCGGTCATCAGGACCATGGCCTGTTCGTCGCGAGGAATAAGGGGCGCCTTGACCTCCAGGTATCGATCTCCCCATGGTTTGCGTCCGGCAAAATTTACCTCGACCATGGCCTGACTGAGAATGAGCAAGGTCAGAAACACCGCAATTCTCGTTTTGTTCGACAGGGGCAGCCACCCGAGAGCCACGGCAATGAGGAGCGGCGCGATCATTTCCAGCGGCAGCAAATAGCGATAGATGCAAAACATCCAGAGCCAGGCCGCATAGCTTATTGACGCCGCTACGACAAGGTAGCGTCCGGGGCCTGGGTCTATCCAGGTGCTGTCAGCAGGTAGGTACGCCTTGCGAACTTTGCTGGCAAGAATCCAGCTGGTGCTGCCGATCAGAACCACAAAGGCGGTAAGTATTCGAACGTCCCGAAAGTACCACTCCGCCACCCTGAAGGAGTCGAAACTGAAATAGAAGGGAAACAGTATCCTGGTCAGAATATCTGTCGGGATAAAGGTTTTGTCCCGGTACGACGCGTCTGAGAGCAGTGGGGAGTGGAGCAGGTCGTTGAAATAAGGGAAAAATGGGCTTCCTGAAAACTCCCACAGACGGTGCATCCAGAAGCCACCACCAAGGGCAAGGCCGATGAGGCCGCCAACTGCGCAGGAAAAGGCAAGCATTATTCTGCGCGGAAGAGATGCTGGCATAAAGAGCAGTGCCCCACCAAGACCGAGGGCGTAAGTGGCGGTCGTGAGTTTGAGTCCGGCTGTGACGCCAGCGAGAATTCCGGCAATCCCAGCCCAGCCTCTGGCCGCCAAGCGGTTGCCGTTGACGAGTGTCTGATGGCGGCAAACCATAATCAGCAGCGAGGCCAGCACCCCAAGGCTGGTGATGTTGTCGTGGGCACACCCTGCTAGTTCCATGAGCGCACCGGCGCCGCTCATGCCGGCAATGGCGGTGGCGGCGCTGGCCGCCAAGCGTTGGCCGGGCGTGAGTTGCGAAAACAGTGTCCAGGCAAGCCAGAAGAGGAGCGGGAAGTTCAGTCCCTGGGCCAATGAGAGCAGAAATCCGACGAGTGACGACGGCAAATGTTCGCCGGCCCAGTAGAGGGGGATGTCCAGAAAAGGATTGTAGTACGTGGCATGATGGCCCACCGCCAGGTCGACGCCCAGTCTGTCGGTGAGAAAGGCATAGGGATTATACCAGTGGTAGTTTTGCAGGTCCCATCCGGCATCCTTGCCAACCCAAACACCGAGCAGGCCATAACAGAGGGGGAAGAGCACCGACAGGACCATGCCGGCCTTGCGGGCCAGGGAATGGCCTAGGGATGCCGGCCACCAGGAGCTGTTGGCGAATGTCTGTCGCGCCGGCAAGGTTCCCAGCATGGGCGCTTGAGGGTGGAGGGAGTGCATGGCGGCGCCTCTTTAGCCGTGCTGGCGGACGAGCACACTGTGCAGTTCCCTCATCCGCCAGTTGATGGAATGGAGCAGGACGCCGGTAAGTGTGAAGCCGAAGGCCATGAGCACCAGGGCGCTGGCAAGGATGGCGAGGGGAACATGCTCAACAAACCTCATGTGGGCGTAATCAAGGATGGGCGGGACCCCGGCGAAAAATCCGAGCAGCAGAAGCAGCAGCCCGATTCCCCCAAAAAAGGTGAGCGGCTTGAAGGCGCGGAAGAGGGAAAATATCTTCCAAAGCACCCGAGCCCCATCATGAAAGGTGCGGAGTTTTGAGGCGCTCCCCTCGGGCCTTGTACCATATGGAACCTGCACCTCCACCATGCTGAGTCCGTGATGGAGAAGCTTGATGGTGAGTTCGGTCTCCACCTCGAACCCGCTGGAGACGATGGGGACACGCTTGGTCACCCGCCGGTTGAAGGCCCGGTAGCCGGAGAGGATATCGGTGAGGGATGCCCCAAAGATGAGATTGACCAGCCTCCGCACCAGGTTGTTGCCGGTGACGTGCAGCGCTCTGAATGACTGTTCCTTGAAGTCGGAAAGCCTGGCGCCGACCGCCATGTCCGCTCGACCGGCAATGACTGGGGCGAGCAGATCATGCACTTTCGCCGCCGGGTAGGTGTCGTCCCCATCCACCATGACGAAGAAATCGGCATCCACTGCACTCATCATGTTTTCCACTACATAGCCCTTGCCCCGGCGCGGTTCCGGAATGACTACGGCCCCGGCGGCGAGGGCCAACGCTGCCGTGGCGTCGGTTGAGGCGTTATCGAACACATAGACCGTGGCCTGTGGCAACTCCCGCCGGAAGTCGGCGACCACCTTGGTCACGGTGCACTCTTCGTTATAGCAGGGGATAAGAACGGCGATGCGATGCTGTTTCATAGGATTTTCCAATTTCAGTGGCGGTTTATGGAACTGGGGCAGACAGGCTACCAAGTCGTCCTGTTGTGGCAACTATGACACGGCCGGGTTAGCTTCTGATGAGGATTGCATGAAAAAATGGTTAAATTTAATGAACTCGCAAAAAAAGTTACGGAATGGCTAAGCAGGTAAGCGAGCTCGCGGGATTCAGCTCAATCTCTGCTCGTCGGGGGACGGGGCCGAAAGGATCGACATACGAGGCGTGGGGTGTGTTGCGCGAAGATGCCATCCAGTGGGGGGCCCTTCGGCATTGCGTGGGATTTTCAGAACAGACGGCTGCGTGGGGAATAGGCCATAGGTGTTCAGTAAAGAGGCCTAAATCTCGTCATTCTTAGGAATTGAGGTAGGACATCACCAGGAGACAGACGAACTTCTTTCGAAGTTTTGATTGCAAGAACTCATTATTGCCCATACAATAGGATTAAACCCTATTCATTTAATGGAGGCACATCATGAGAACAACACAGCAATTCAGCATCACTTTGCCGAATGAAATGGCAGACATTGTGAAAAACAAAGTCGCGGTTGGCGAGTACGCCACCGAAAGCGAAGTAATCCGGGACGGTTTGCGCGTCTTGATGGCTCGGGACCGGGCTATGAACAGTTGGCTGCAACAAACAGTGGGGCCAGCTTATGACGCGCTGAAGGCTGACCCGGCGCGAGCTGTCACCATTGGTCAGTTAAGGGCAACTCTCGCGGACGAACATAAGAAGGCCACGACAAAAGCGTGAGCCAGTACACCGTCATATTCACGCCCGAAGCACAGGAGCAGTTGGTTACACTCTATCGCTACATCGCGTCCGCCGCTTCACATCAACTCAATGTCAATATCCCTTGTATAGATCGCGTCGTCATCCTCTAGGTAGTGGCCTGAAATGTTTCGACACCACTACATATTGATGACAGCAAATAAGCATTGTGTTTTGAAATTTCGTATATATTTTATATATAAAATATTATATAATGAGTGACTCCCAGAAAATAGAATTCCTTGGCGACTCTCAAAAAAAGATTAGAGAGTTCCCCGATGAACCAAAGCAACGACTTGGCTACCAACTCCACTTGGTTCAACACGGCCTAACCCCAACAGATTGGAAAGCAGTCAATGGATTAGGGAAGGGCATCCAAGGCGTAAGAGAGTTACGGGAAAGGACAGGCCAAGGATTTTATCGAGTGATCTATGTCGCAAACATTGGCAATACTGTTTATGTCTTACATGCGTTCACGAAGCAATCCAACCAGATAGAACAAAAAGACATAAACATAATCAAGGAAAGATATAAAACCATACAAAAGGAGGCGTAATATGGGTACCTATTCAAACGTATGGGATGCACTCTTTGACGATAAAGAAAAAGCGGCGAACCTACGTATCAGAAGTGAATTGATGATTGAAATCACCAAATATTTAAACAAATCTGATCTTACCCAAATCCAAGCAGCGGAAAGATTGGGGATATCACAGCCAAGATTGAGCAATTTAAAAAATGGAAAAATTGACAAATTCACCATAGATATGTTGGTCAATGTCCTGTCGAAAGCAGATATTGCCGTCAACCTCACAGTAAGTAAACCAACTGACGTTAAAGAAAAAGGCTTGCCGTGGCATAATTTTTACGTGCTTGAAGGTGGGAAGAACAGATTGAAATCAATTCAAAAGAAAAAGCCAACCTGGGACACATTAATTCATGAGCCAAAAAATATGGCGACAATAGGGTAAGGAGATGAAAAGTCCACTCGCAACTCGCGAATACTTCTTTCCTGTAGTTCAAGTCGTAGCTGAGCCAAAATTCTCTGCCAAGAATGACCTAAATGCCGTGAACTATAAGATAGGCACCGATTTATCCGAAGGTGAAAACAAGAGAACATATCAGCTTACTCTTGAAATTGAGTCAACTCATGACACAGAAAAAATCAATGCTTACAGAGTTCACTTGGTTGTCGTTGGTTTTTTTGAAGTCTCGCCCAAATGGCCGGAACCTGAAAAGCTTATCCTAATCAATGGAGCTTCAATTCTATACAGTGCCGCACGGGAATATCTCTTAACAATTACATCTCGTGGGCCATGGGGCGCATTAATGTTGCCTACTGTTTCATTCAACGGACTGTCCCAGGAGAATGAAGCCAAAGAGGAAGAACCAAAGAAAAAATTACCGAGGAAGATAGCTCCTAAAAAAAAGCCCCCCACAAAATAGCCGATGAGCGCCTCTAAGCGCCAAGGCAGGGTCATTCATTTGGCTCTGCCTTTTTTATAGTTTTGAAGGTTGCCACTTCCGAGGTATAAGACTTTCACCATAGCCAAAACTGACGACAACTACTGTCATCAATAGGGAAGAATATCCATGCCGAAAGAGCAAAATTGCTCTGCGGCCCGATCCGACATTTTTTTTGCGACGCCATCAACTTTCCGCCCGCATCACTTTCCGGATTGTCCGTTCAAGGTAATGCGGGGTGCAGGGCTTCTCGATGTATTCGTCGGCGCCGAGTTTAAGCCCCAGGAGACGGTCGTCACCGGTATCCCGCCCGGTTACCATGACAATGCGGATATGCCTGGTTTCCGCTTCATTTTTCAACCTCTGGCATATATCGCGTCCGTCCATCTGCGGCATGGAGATGTCAAGCAACAGGAAATCGGGTCGTATCCGGCTGGCCATGGCATACGCCTCTTTGCCGTCGTAGGCATGCAGAACCTCAAAGCCGATGTTTTCAAGAAATTTCTTGAACTTGATGTGGGCGGTATGGTCATCGTCGGCGATCAGGATTTTCTTTCCTCTCGCCTCTTGTTCACTGATAAGAGGGATTGAATTCATTGCATTCATAGCGTTCTCCTTCATATTGCTTGGCAAAAGTTATAAACTCATCGATCTCCGTAACCAATCGACCGTACACTGCCGGGCTCTCATCCAGAGCGGCAGTTTCTCCTATTTGTTCAAGATGTTTTGCGGTTGCCGCCAGCTTGAAGGCCCCCACATTTAAAGCCCCCCCCTTTATGGCATGTGCCTCCTTCCTGATGGTTTGGTGGTCTCTTGCTGCTACCGCCTCGTGCAGAACAGCCTTTTGCGCTGTCAGACTTCCCGAAAGACAGGCGAAGAGTTCTTTGACTATCTCCCGGTCGCCCTGCATCTCCTCAAGCAGCCTTGGCAAATCCACCGGCAAACCGTTGCCGGACACAACATCGACCTTGTTGGCTATTGTCTCCGGTAGCATCGGCATCTGAGCGCACGGCTGCCATTTGTCGACAATCGCCAAGAGTTCCTTACGGATCAGGGGCTTGGTGATATAGTCATCCATCTCCCCTGCAAGGCACTTTTCCCTGTACCCTTTCAGCGCATGGGCGGTCATGGCGATGATCGGTGTCCTGGCGGCACCAGGAGCTTGCCGCTCATGGTCACGGATGCCCTTGGTCGCTTCATAGCCATCCATTTCCGGCATCTGGATGTCCATCAGGACCAGATCATATCTTTGCTGCTGAAAGAGGGTGATCGCCTGCTTGCCGTTCTCCGCTACATCCACTTGATAGCCAGCTGCGGTTAAAAAACTGCTTGCTACCATCTGGTTAGTGGGATAGTCCTCAGCCAGCAAGATACGATAGTTATTTCCCCCAGATTTCATGGCCGCACGGTCGGACACTTGACACTCTGCAGGTTTGACGGCTTTACCCTCCTCTAGGCCGAGGGCACGGCTGACCGCCACCTTCAGTTGCTGGCGCAGGATCGGCTTGGTGATGTATTCGCTGATGGGGAGCTCCTCCCAGGACAGCACCTCCCCTTTCGAGTTTGAGGAGCTGAGCACAATAATCGGCGCCGCTTTACCGCCCTCCTGGCACCGCAGGATCTCCTTGATCAAGGTAAACCCGTCCATCCCGGGCATATTGAAATCGGTGATGACCAGATCAAATGCAGTTACCCCTGTCATGTTCTCTCTGAAAAATGCCAACGCTTCGCTGCCATTACTGGCTCTTTGGGGGATGCAGCCCCAGGAATTGAGGTACTCTTCAAGGATAAAAAGATTGGTAATGCTGTCGTCAACAATCAGCACCCGAACCCCCTTGAGTTTGGCATCCAACACCGGCACCACGACGTGCTGTTCAGCAGACTTCGGCAGAGAGAGCTCAAAGCGAAGGGTCGCCCCCTTACCAAGCTCACTCTCAGCGCTGATCGTGCCGCCCATCAGCTCAACGAGCTGTTTGGATATGGCCGTGCCCAGGCCGGTGCCGCCGTAGAGTCTGGTGGTGGAACCGTCTGCCTGGGTAAAACTTTCGAAGATATGGTTCAATTTCTCCGGGGCAATACCGATGCCTGAATCCTTGATGGAAAAGAGGAGTCGCACCCCGTCGCCATAATCCTCCTGCATCTCGACCTTGATGTAGATTTCTCCCTGTGAGGTGAACTTTAGGGCATTACCGCAGAGGTTCATCAAGATCTGGCGGATGCGTCCGGGATCACCAAACAGGGACGAGGGTATGTCGGGAGCGATAAAGAATATGATCTCCAGGCCCTTCTGTTCTCCACTGTAGATGATCGATTGCACAACCTCTTCACAGAGGGAATAGAGATCAAAGGCAATGATCTCAAGCTCCATCTTGCCGGCTTCTATCTTGGAAAAATCGAGAATATCATTGATGATTCTGAGCAGCGAATTGGCTTCTCGGCGGATGGTGGAGAGAATATTTCGCTGCTCAGAATCAAGCTTGGTGTCAAGGGCCAGTTCGCTCATGCCGATGACGCCGTTTAAGGGGGTGCGGATCTCATGGCTCATATTGGCCAGGAACTGGCTTTTGACTTGGCTGGCGTGCTCTGCCGTTCTCGTCGTCTCTTCCAGTTTCTGACGAGCCTTCTGCAGTTCCGTTATATCAACGAAGCTGGCGATGAAATGTCTTCTGCCGTCAAGGGTGATCTCGGTTTCGGTCTTGATGATCGGCAACTCCTCACCTTCGGCAGTCAGCAGGATTTTTTGGCTGTGGTCAATCTGCTGGCCAAGATCGTCTATGGGGCACTTGCCGCGCTCGGCTGGACAGATGAACTTGTGGCACTCCCTGCCGATGATCTCCTTCTTGCTTGTGCCAATCATCTGCTCGGCCGCTGGGTTGACATCGACGATGACATGTTTCTCTGCATCAATCAGCACCACCCCTGCCTGCACCGCATCCAAAATGGTCTTCAACCGTTGCTGATTTTCCCACAGTCGATGCTCGATCTTATTTCTCTCTTCGATCTGGTGCTGCAGCAGGTTTTTGGAAACAGTGGTGTTTTCTAGGCTATCCAGCATGAAGTTGATGCTACGCCCCAACTCGCCGATTTCGTCTTGCGTTAGCACCTGTATCCTCTGGGACGGAAAGGACTGGGACTCTCCGGCAGCGGCGTGTTCGCCTTCGGCATCAGTCGCCTCCTCCATCCTGCCGCTATTTGCCGCTGCCACTGTGCAGGCCTCCTGGGGGCCGGCCATCCCAACCCCGCCAACCGCAGCTGAAAGCCTTCCCTCGGTGATGGCCGCCAACCAGTTTTTCAAAGAGGTAATCCGCCGCGAACCAAGCCACCAGAAGAGGAAAAGCGCCAGCGAGATCAACAGGACTACGGTTGCGCCCATGGACAGCACCAACTGTTTTCGGGCATCGCTGATTGCCTGCATGGTCATTGATTTGTTGGCGGCAATCAAGGTCCGCTGCTCCTCCCTCTTCTCCATGAGCTGCCGCTTGTGGGCTTCATCTTCACGCAGCCTCTGTTCCTGGAGTTTTGACGATTCGATACTCAGGCCCAGGCGCTGGGCATTGTCAAATTCACTATAGGATTGGGAAAGATCGAATATCAGGCACATGACCCCCTCGAATTTTCCCCTGATCACCAGCGGAATAACACTGACGACAATATCCTTTGCCCTGAGTTCATCTTCGAACCAGTCGGCGCTGCCATTATCGAACGTATCGCTGGCATATTTGGCAAAATTGTCTGAAAATCCTTCCGCATGAGCGGCGGCGGTCAGCTCTTTGCGTGATTTCCAGAAAAATTTTGACTGCGTCTTGCCCTCGAACACTTGGCTCAAGATGGCAAAAATTTCGTCTGGCACTAGGTGCGGGCGGGCCGCCAAGGCCGCTACAATTTGGTGCGAGGATGGCACGGCGCCGTTGATGATAGCACTTTTGGCCTCGATGCCCTTGCGCTGCCGGACTTCTGTTTGCTCGCGGACCTTAAGCTTCGCCTCATATTCCTCGATCTTGGCTGTCCGGGCTAAATTGTCATCTGTCAGTCGCAAGACCGCTTGTTCCAGGTCGTTCACTTCCTCTTCAAAAACGGCATGCAGTCCCCCGTTGACCCGGTTGATCGATTCCAGCCCTTCTTGCAGGAGCTTGACTGAAAGCAACAAGCCTAAGAAGATTACCGGCACCGTTGCCACCAAGACCTGAAGGATGATATATCTCTTGAAAATCGAGGGAAGCGCGGGCATACAAGTATTCTCAATTAAATAGGTTGGTGTTCAGAGGCAGCGAGGGGTGACCTCAATGCATTTTCATGACCGTAAGGTCTTTGGCTATCTGCCGATATTGCCGTTGCTCCTCGTCAGTCAACGGAATTAGGCCAATCGCGGCCAGATAACCGTCCGCCCCCCAGGTCGCCTCATCGGTAAACTCATGCAGGTATTCATTAATGCCGGGAACCAGATCGACATGCGCGGCGTTCACATACAGAAAGAGAGGCCGGGAGAGAGAGTAGGCGCCGGAAGAGATATTGCCAAAGGTCGGGCTGACGCCTTCGAGGAGGGCTCCGTCGAGTATGGCGGCGTTCTGGGAGAGAAAACTGAAGCCAAAAATCCCTAAGGCTTCTCGATTTTCCGACACCTGCCGGACGATAAGCTTATCGTCTTCGCCGGCATCGACATAGGCCCCATCCTGCCGAATACTGCGGCAGATTTCCTGGTACTGCATTTTATCCTTTTTTTTAAGGGCGCCGATCCACTTGAACTCCTTGCACCCCTCCTCCATGGCCAACTCCTCAAAGGCGTCCCTGGTGCCAGAAGTGGGGGGAGGACCAAGTACCCTAATTGCTTGGTCTGGCAGAGAGGAATTGACCTCCTTCCAAGTCCTATAGGGGTTGACGACGACGGCCTCCGAACCGTCGGCAGCCGGCACTTTGGCGGCTAGGGCCAAAAAGACATCCCTTCTGGTGAAATTTAGGGGTTGAGGCCGTTTCGCCGTAGCCAGGACAATGCCGTCATAGCCGATTTTAATTTCAACGACCTGGCGTATGCCATTTTCCAGGCACATTTCATACTCTGATTTTTTGATCTGCCGCGAGGCATTTGTAATGTTCGGGCGTTCTTGGTCGCTCCCGCCACAAAATAACTGAAAACCGCCGCCTGTGCCGGTAGCTTCGATCTTTGCATGAAGACCGCCCTTATCCAGTCCCAATCTGTCGAAGACCAACTTGGAGAAGGGATAAACCGTTGATGAACCGACGATGTGGATTGAATCGCTGGCCAAGGCCGAACTGATGCCCAGTAATACAAAAAAGACACCCCATAACCCTACAGCTGTTTTTTTGGACATGATCTCCTCCTTGCTACGAAAATGAAGAATGTGGAATGGACTGCAAACCAGCGGGCTCAGCAATTATTAAATACGACGCGAAACAGACTCCCTGTCCCCGGTGAACTGTTGACACTGACTGCGCCGCCGAGGGCCTCCGCCAATCGTTTGACGGAGAAGAGGCCCAGACCGTTGCCCTGGTGGCTGGCACGCATCGCCTCACCCCGGAAATAGGGCTCGAAAATTTTTTCCTGTTCAACGAAGGGGATGCCAGGCCCCTGGTCCCGCACCTCAATACTGACCACGGCCGCAGCGGCAGTAGCCTGAAGGGTGACAGTGGAACTTGGCGGGCAGTATTTTACGGCGTTCTCCAGCAGACTGGCGATGATGATCTTCAGGGCGAGACGGTGCAGCTTCACCGGCTGCGGGGGCAGCGCCGAGACGGAGAGGGAGACTCCTTTCATTTGCGCCTTGGCGTTGTACACGGCCAATACCTCGGTGATGATTTCGTCAAGACGACAATCCCCGCGCGGCAGACTCAGGTCGGCGTTCTGTAGTTTGGAGAGGATGAGCACCTCATCCGCCATGTCTGCAACCTGATTGACACTGGTGCGTATCACCTCAAGGTACCCCCGGTCTCTGGCCAGTTCCGACAGGTATTGCGGGTCGTCACTTTTCAGCATTCGGCCACAGAGTCCGCCGATCACCGTGAACTGCGAGCGGAGTTCGTGAAAAAACATTCTTTGCGCCTCAGAGCCGCCCTGTTTCATTTCCTGTAGGGCATCGAGTTCTGCCTGTAACCGAAAGCGCTCACGCCGTTCGGCGATCAATCGTCTACAGTTCAGCACCACCTCGCGGATGGAATACGGCTTGGAAAGGTAGACATCGGCCCCACATTCAAGCCCCTTGATTCTGTTTTCACCGGCCGATAAGGCGGTGAGCATGATCACCGGGGTCGTGGCGACTCGTTGGTCACGATGATCCCGTAAGCGGTGGCAGACCTCCCACCCATCCATACCGGGCATGAGAATGTCAAGGAGAACCAGATCAATACCGACCTCTCCAAACAGACGACAGGCCTCTGTGCCATCCCGGGCAATGAGCGCGTTGAAGCCTTCCTTACGAAGACGATACTCAAGCAGGTTGGCCAGATCTTCATCGTCTTCAACGATTAAAATTATGGCTTGGGGCTCCGTCACTGTGACCATGGCTGCCGAGTCACCCTCGATTGAAGCTGCCAGATCGGCATTCATTCTTTTCTATTCCCTTGGCTTTGGTTGACAAAAAAACACGAGTCGGCTTTTTCACCCTTAAACCGATTCTGCTGGCGGAGAATAAAACCGATCAAGGTTAGGAAAAGATTAATGAACCATTAAATTTCGGTAAATATTTAGACGCGGCATTATTGCAGGCGGAGCGCTTTGACCCCATAGTGCCCTCAGTTGTCGTCCTGCTCGCTTAATCCCGATTGCGCGTCTGCAAAAACTTTCTCTGTAGAGGGGACAAATGTTCCTTCCCAACCAAAAGTAGTAATGTTGAGTTCGCCATTTGCCTTAGGGGTGAGTGTAAAGTCGGCGCCGCCTTGCAAGCCCCAGCGGATAAGAGCGGGCGCGACTTTTCCTACAGTGATTTCCTGTTTGCTAATTTTGGCGCTCAGTTTAGCCCCTTCTTCTTCAGGGCATATGCTTGCGGGGCCTTGCGCCCAAAAGCCCTCACGATTTTTATAGAAAACAAGGTCCAGTTTATTGCTCTTTGTCGAGAGCTGAATGAATAGGGGCTTGCAGTCATTGGCGGTGGTCTCGATCCAGGTGGTAGCCGTATGGTTTTTGCCGAGCATTTTTTGCGCGGCAGCCAAATCGCTGGCGCAGTTTTCTGCGGCAATTGCTGTTGTCGAAAAAATCAGGGCGAAGAGAAGAATGGGGGAACCGAACATGCGCCTCCAGTTTGCCCAGGGGCATAAGCTGACACGTGGCTGAAAATTACTACGAGCCACGGTGAATAAGCACATACGGTGAAACTTATTTAGGCCTGTGGCGCTTTTCGTAGAAGCGCAACAGCAGAAAGGTGATCCAGGCGATAATCAACATGCCGCCGGAAAACATGCTGTACGAAAGAGGCCAGGATATACCACTGGTCATCATCGAAAACTCCGACATGCCGCCGATGCCGGCAATCACATTGAGCGGCATGAAGATGACGCTGAGCACGGTCAGGCGATAAATGACCCTGTTTTGGTTGATGTTGACGAAACCGACCGTAGCGTCCATCAGAAAATTGATCTTCTCGAACAAAAAGGCCGTATGCCCGTCAAGCGACTTGATGTCACGCAGGATCTGCTGGGCATCTTCGAGCTGGGGGAGGGACAGGAGCTTTCGGCGGATGAGGAAGGTGAGGGCGCGGCGGGTATCCAGCACGTTCCGGCGGATGCGACCGTTTAAGTCTTCCTCTTCAGCGATGGCGGCCAGGGTCTTGGCCGCTTCCTCGTCGGTCATGGTCTGGCTGTGCACCTGTTTGCCGACTTTACCAAGGGCGAGATAGGATTCTTCCAGCGCATCGGCGGAATATTCCGCATCGGCAGCATAGAGATCCAGCAGTATGTCAATCCCCCCGGAAACATAGCCATCCGGGATACGCGCCCGCAACCGCTGCAGGCGAAAGACCGGCAACTCTTCCTGACGTACCGAAAAAAGGGTCTCTCGGAACAGGATGAAAGCGACCGGGACGTTGCAGGAATCCCCTGCGCGGTCGAGCAGAAAGTCGGAATGCAGGTGGGTCTCACCATTCTCTTCCACAAAGAAGCGCGCACTGGATTCGATGTCGGTGAGGTCTTCCGGGTCGGGCAGTTCAAGCCCGAAATAGTGCCCGATCTTGCGTCGATCGGCCTTGGTGGCCCCCACCAGGTCGACCCAGATCGGCTTCATCCCCTCCAGATCTTCAACCGATTCGATGGTGGTCTGGCATAACAGGCCCTGCGACAACTCAAAGGCATTGACCACACAGGCGGAACCGAGATAACTGCTGCGGGTGGCGAGGGCATCCCTGGTGTTGTCGGCAACCTCACCCAGAATATCGTCAACCAGTTTGTCGTCGATCTGCCCCCAGACAAGAAAGAGGTCCTCAGGGGAGAGTTGGTCGAGAATCGCCGCGATCTCAGCCGGCTGCAAACGATCAAGTACTGAACCGAGTTCGACCAGGTGCTGCTTTTGGACAATGGCCCCAACCAGGTCATGTCGCGGCATCTGCTGCCGCTGTAGCATACCTTCAACGAGCTTGTGTTTGCCTAGAAGGTCCTGGATGGTCTCAAGTGACATTTTCACGCACTCTTACAGCACCTCGGCGGCGTGATCGGCCAGACGGGAACGCTCGCCGCGTTGCAAAGTAATATGGCCGGAGTGCGGCCAGCTCTTGAAACGGTCGACGACATAGGTGAGGCCCGAGCTGCCTTCGGTCAGATAGGGGGTGTCGATCTGGGCGATGTTGCCGAGACAGACCACCTTGGTGCCAGGGCCGGCACGGGTGATCAAGGTCTTCATCTGCTTGGGCGTGAGGTTTTGCGCCTCGTCGATGATCAGAAACTTGTTGAGGAAGGTGCGGCCGCGCATAAAGTTGAGCGACTTGACTTTGATGCGGCTTCTGATCAGATCCATGGTCGCCGCGTGACTCCAGTCGCTGGAATAGGAAACGCCGGTTTTTTCGCCGATTACCGCCGGCTTCTTGAGGACGTCGAGATTGTCTTCGAGGGCGCCCATCCAAGGCGTCATCTTTTCCTCTTCGGTGCCCGGCAGGAAACCGATGTCCTCGCCCACCGGCACGGTGACGCGGGTGATGATGACCTCGGAGTAACGCTTCGCTTCCAAGGTCTGGGTGAGGCTCGCGGCAAGCGTCAGCAGCGTCTTGCCGGTGCCGGCCTGGCCGAGCAGGGTGACGAAATCGACCTCCGGGTTCATCAGGAGATTAAGCGCGAAATTCTGTTCGCGATTCCGCGCCGTGATGCCCCACACCGCATTCTTGGTGTGGCTGTAATCGATCAAGGTCTCAAGCTCCGCCGTCTTGCCGGCACCGCTTTTCACCCAGGCCTGTAAAGGTCGCGGGCCATCCTGCCAGACGAACTCATTGACCATCAGATCCGGGCAGAGCGGGCCCTTGATCCGGTAATAGGTACGGCCGTCCTTCTGCCACGACTCCAGCCCCTTGCCGTGAGTGTCCCAGAAATCCGGTGGCAACTCGTAACTGCCGGTGTAGAGGAGGTCGGTGTCCTCCAGTACCTTGTCGTTGAAGTAGTCCTGCGCGTTGAGGCCTAAGGCGCGGGCCTTGATGCGCATGTTGATGTCTTTGCTGACCAGGATGACCGATCGTTTCGCTTGCTCCTGGTGCAGGTGCATGGCCACGGCGATGATCTGGTTGTCGGCGCGGGCGGTCGGCAACGATGCGGGCAGCACGCCGTTGATCGCCTCCGTCTGGATGAACAGCCGTCCGCTTGCCTGGCCATGCGAAGGGCCTGTCAGTTCGATGCCGTGCTTGATGGTTTCTTCGCTGCCACTAACGATTTCATCGAGCATGCGGCTCGCCTGGCGGGTGTTGCGCGCCACATCCGACATGCCTTTTTTGTGGGCGTCGAGCTCTTCGAGGGTCATCATCGGCACGAAGATGTCGTGCTCCTCGAAACGGAAGATGCTGGTGGGGTCATGCATGAGCACATTGGTGTCAAGCACAAACAGTTTGGTCGATTTGCCTGTTCTGGTTGACTTTGGGGTGCGTTTGGCGTTCATTGAACTCCTATCACAGTGAGTTGTGGCGCGGGAGATGCGGTTGGAATGCTCCGGGCGCTTGCGGCAGGTGACCGCAAGCGCCCGAGCAGGAACTCACGGGGTATTGTTCCCCTGGTTTTCGCCTTCCTCTTTTCCAGCACAACACTTTGCCACTTCTGGGCACCTCCAGGACATCTCCATGGAGAATTTTGATTTGTCTTTTTTCTGTTTTGCATCGATCTCCACCGAAATCATATCGGTCGGTGAGAGGGTGAGTGTCTCCTCGCCGCTTTTAAGATCAATGCTGCCGCTCTGTAGTCCATTGGCAAGCATACGAAAAAAATCGGCAGCCTGCTCTTTGGTCATGGTCTCTTCAATCTCAATCGTCTTTTTTACCTTTTCCATTCCGCTCTCCTTTGTGTTGGGTACTTCGAGTGTGTTGGGATTTGACTTACGCCCATGCTGGATGAGACACACTGTTCCTTCGCACGGCTCAGGAGGTGCGGTCACGTTCTGTCCCTATGTCTAAACGCCCGGCCATAGAGAATACAAATTTTGAACGTGAACCATACCCATAGAGCAAGGGCTTCTTCGCTTGTTCACCACCGTCAGGCAGCCGCTTCTGCTATGCGTTTTACTTACGCCTACTGCGTCCGGCCCGAGGCTTGGCCGCCGCCCCAGAGGGTTCTGCCTTTTCAACCCCAGCAGGTGCAGAGACTGAAGAATCGCTCTCGTCCCCGGCCGCCTCTTCTGGAAGCGGATTCACCTCCACGGCGGCAGGAGGTTCACAGTGCTCGGTGAGCATCGTCCCCTCGGTTTGCTCAGGCACTTGGGGGCTGCCCTCGGGGACAGCCTCTGCGGGAGGGGGTGCCGTCTCCACGCCGCAAGTGGGTTCACTGCTGGCGCTATCCATCGCCGTCTCAGGCTCGTCAAGGGCTTTGGCTGCCTCTGCCGGCACTGTCGGCGTACGCCAGGACATCTCGATGACAAGCTTTTCCTTGTTGTCCTTTTGCTTCGCCTCGATTTCCATCGGGATGGACTCCGCATACGAAAACGATATCGTTTCATCCCCGCTCTGGACTTCAAAACGGCCATTCTCCAGGTCCAGCGCCATCTTCCGCAAACGCTCGGCAAGGATCCCACAGGTCACTTTCTCTTCAATCTTTACCTTCTTTTTTTCCATCACACCCCCCTTGCCACTTCTTGGCATTTCCAGGACACTTCCATGGATATTTTGAATTTGTCCTTTTTTTGTTTTGCGCCGATCTCCACCGAAAGAATATCGGGTGGTGCGATCATCAGCATCTCATCATCGTCCTTAATTTCGACGCTGCCACTCTGCAGTCCTTCGGCAAGCTTACGGAAAAAATCGGCAACCTTCTCCCTGGTCATGAATTCTTCAATCTCAATCTTCTTTTTCTTCATCACCTTCTCCTTTGGGGTTGGTTCTTTCAGATCGTTGGCTCTTCGGCCCGATCACATTTCTCATCGAGGTCTGCGGCAGGCATTATGATTGTGTCATGCCGTCATGCCAGGGAGAGCAGCACCGGCAACAGAAGCTCGGGGTCGAGATTAGGGGCGCTGACGGTGCTCACCAGGGGCAGCCGCAGCACGCTCACCCCCATGCCCTTGAGCCGCTCCTCGTCGATCCCCCCCGGATACCATTCATCGTGGGAGTCCATGAGGACAAACTGCAGGACATCACTGACCCGGATAAGTTCCGGATCATCCTTGCGCAGGACCTGGAGGAGCATCTCCACCTGAGAGGCCACATCATAGCCGAGGAGTTCTGGGTCGTGGCCGGTGTTGGGGATAAAGACCTTCGGGCAGTTGTTGGCACTGATGGTCATGCCGGTATCCCTGGGCAGCAGATTGGCGATCACGCTGGTAAAGAAGCTGCCCATGGGGTAACAGATGATGTCCGCCTTGCGGATGCAGGCCCTGATTTTCTCTCGGATGGTGCACTTCACCGGCAGATAGTCGTCATTCACCAGAAAGAGTTTTTCGATGCGGGCAGAGAGCGGCGGGACTTCCTTGCCGGTGAGCAGATGCTGGCCGATGACCACGTGGCCGTCGGCCAGGATGGCGCCAAGATGCAGGGGCCGGCTGGTTATCGGCCGCACCACGCCCCTGACCCGGACAAGATTGGTGAAGATATAGATCACCGGGTCAAGGTGCTGGCGGTTTTCGAGGAAGCCGGCCGTGAGGATCAGGTTGCCGATGCTGGCGCCGGTCAGGTCAAAGTCGTCCTGCATCTCCTCGAAAAATCGTTGCAGGTGGTTGCGGATAATGCGGCGCATGGGGTGCGGCACTACGGCCACCAAGGGGTGGGTGCCTTGGATCATGGTTCGCAGCTCTTCGATCAGCTCCTCCCGGCTGCCATCTTTAGGTAACCGATAGGCAAAAAGGCTGAAGATCTCGGGGTTGCCGTGCAGGCTCTTGTCGGCCAGCGCCATGAGCCGCTGCCGGATATCCCCTACTGCTGGCATGCCGAAGGCGTGGCGCAGTTTCGCGGAACTCCCTCCGGAGTCGAAGGGGGTGATCAGATGGATAGAGTTGTGGGTATAGTGGACAAGGGCCTTGCTCAACTCACGCAGCGCCGTGCCGCCACTGAAGAAAAGGAGCCGGGGGCCAAGTTCCGGCAGCCTTTCGTAACGGGCAACTTTGACCTGGTCTGGTATGTCAACCTCGCGGGTCACGGCGAGACGAAGCGGTTGCGTGTCGACACTTCTGGAGAGCGCTGTCCTTGGGGGATCGGAACGGCAGGAACTCTGGGTGGTAGTCATGGGTGACACTCCTTGTTTCCCTTCGCCGGCCCCGGATGGATTGAGACCGTTGCTGGTCGGCTCCTCCGGGTACCTTCCCAGTTTCCAGAGCAGGTTGAAGACATCATTGCTAAGCATGTTGATTGGCCACACTCTCGGGTACACGCCCTGTTATCAGAAAATAGTGGCAGATAGCGCTGGCATAGCTGAAATTGACACCACCACCAAATTCCATCACAGTCGCATGCTTGAGCAGAGACGCATACTCTTCCGCGCTCCCGGTGGCAGGTGCCCCGGCGGGAGGGACATAGAAGATCCCTGGGAATTTGATGAAGGCGGACAGCAGGTCATGGCGGTTTTCGATATCCACCAGACGGCAGGAGGGGGGGCCGGCGTTATGGCGCCAGTTGAGGATGGCAAGCCCATCCAGTGGGCCTTCGAGATTAAAGTGATCCTTGCCGAAGCACTCGTCGAGGAAGACATCGTATTTATGCTCCAGGTCCCAGAGTTCCTTGGGGGAGAGAGAGGCAAAATACTCGGCATTTTCCACGGGGATGACGTTGGTAAGATTGGGATTGTTCAAGGCAGTGCCGGGATTGATGCGGGGGAGTTTGGCCACCCCGCACATGGCGAGCCCGCTATCGCTACTCTGCTTGATCAGGAGTCGATCGTTGCTGGTAAACGAGGTGCCGTCGCTCATCATATGCAGGGCCAGGGTCGATTTGCCGGCGCCGGAGATACCGGCAATGGCAAGTCCACGGTTGTGATGCTGGACTGCGGCGGCATGGCCGAGCAGGCAGCCCCGCTCCAGTTGCCAGGCTATGAACCGGTTGTTTACGAAATTCACCACCTGATTGCTGTTGGCAAGACACGGCCCGACCGCAAGATTGTCGCCGCCGCCGAACACGAATACCATGCCGGTCAAGCGCTTACGCACCACCCGGCCATCGACGAGGTCGACGTACTCTTCCTTGATCTTGGTTTTGCCAGGATCTGGTGTCTTGGTTATAAAAGGAAGCGGAAGCTCTGGGGGCGGCGACTCGATGGCAATGATCCTTATGTCGGTGGAATCCCATTGGGCTACAACGAAGGGCAAAAAATAGTGGTGGAGCGAAGCAACGAGCGTCGGGCTGTCACTCTGGAGCTGAATAACACAGCCTGAAAAGCAAAGGGTAAGCTGGCTGGAGAGATTACGGCCGGCGAGAAGTTGCTGGACAAGAGTGGTACGGTTCAGATTATTCATGGTTTTGCCACCTTTTTCATCACGTAATCGACAAACAGGCGAGCCGGGTCGAGATCGCTGGTCTCCTGGATGCCCCGGAAGCCACCGAAGGCCGAGACTTCGAAGATCACCGGGCCTTCCTCGCACTCCACCACGTCCACGCAAGTAAAATCGAGACCGAAAGGCTCCTGGGCGCGGTGGGCGAGTTTGACGATCTCTGGTGAGGGCGTGTAGGGCTGGTATTTGCCGCCGGACTCGGTGGTGGTGTTCCAGGCCACGGCGTTGCAACGGGCGTAAGTGGTGAGATACTGGCCGCCCAGGAAGACCAGGCCCAGATCGCGGCCGTTTAAGTTGATTTTTTTCTGGATATACATGACCGGGTTTTCCCGCTGAAACGCAAGTATCTCGCCTCTACCATCCCGGTCGGCGCTCATGATGCACATGCCACGCGCCTTGGAGGAGTAAAGAGGTTTGAAGACCGCCTGGCCATAACGCCCGAGGGTGGACAAGGCCTCGTCAACGCTTTCGGTGATGGTGGTGGGGGGCATGGGGATATCGTTCAAGCGCAGGGTCACGGTGCAAGACAGGCGGTCGAGGACCCGCATGATCCGTGAGGGGTCCGAAAAGATGGGCATGCCACGGCCCGCCAGGAATCTGAGCATCTCCAGTCGATCCAGCAGATGGGGTGAATAATTCGCCCCGATCTTCTTCACGATAAGCGCGTCCAGTCGGGAGAGTTCCAGATCATGGAACCATACCTCGCCACGGTCGAGATCGAAGCGTGCCTCGGCGAGATCGATGAGCAGCCGCTCACCGGTCTTCTCCGCCACGGTGTCGGCCAGCAGTTCCGAAGACCATCCCCCCAGGGTGCCTATTACGCCAATCCTCATAAACAATTTCTCCTCTTAAAAATGCAGAATCGTGGTCGGCAGTTGAAATGTTTCCCAGCCCTTGCCATCATGGGCCGCGATCCGCTCCAGCAGATAGCGGGCCCGGAGAAACATCTCCTTGGCAAAGGATGCATTCAATTCAAATCGTGTCGAGGTGAAAAACGACCGGGCCAGCGCCATGGCCAGGCGGGCCGCAAAGAGATGGTCCCCATGGTCCACCGCGAATCCTGCGGCGAATCGGTACAGCGAGTCTATGGCCCAGTCGAGTCGTTCCCGGGTGGCCGGGTCAAAGGCCGGGAGCCTGAAATTCGACACCAGCATCACGGAGATATCCTTGACGTAGTCATCGTCACGGGAGCGGTAGAGATCGATAAAATGCACCCGGTGGGCGCTGTGGTTATAGAGCACATTGTTGAGGTTGAAGTCGCCGTGGGTAAAGACGGTGAAAGGGACCCGGAAGTGCCCCTGCTCGATCTGGCTGCAGGTATCAAGAAGCTCTGCCAACGACGACACCAGGTGTTTGCCCACTTTTTTCTCGCCATGGAAAAAGGCTGGGTGCACCTGCCGGATGGCGGCGAGTCGGCTCTGGATCTGCCCCAGGTAGTTACTGCGTTTCTGGGTTTCTTTGCGGGTATGGGTCCAGATCTCGAACAGGGTCTCCTCTAACACGAAAAAGGCTGTGTCGAGGACTTCGATGGGTGAAGAGAGGACCAGGGTGTCCAATGGACAGCCTGGGAGAAATTCCTCCAGCATGGAGGCCATGCCCACATCCTCATGATGGCTGAAAACCCTTGGCGCCAGGCCTGGGAAGAGAGTGCGCCAGCGCTCCATGTTCTCCCTCTCCTTGCGGATCTTGGCCGGGTTGCCCTCCTTAAAGATGCTGTCCTGAGCGCGGGAAATGTTGGCGTCCGAGTCGTTGCCGGTGTGCACACGGCTGATCCGACAACCCGAGCGGGTGCCCAGGATGGGACGGATGCCGACCTCTGTGAGCGAGCCGTTGAAACCGCTCTTGGTCAGCGTTTCCTGCAGGGCCTGAAACTGGTGGATCTTGATGCGCTCACCGATCATGGAGAGCAGCAAGGCTTCGCCGATGTTAAGGATCGAATCGCCGATTCGCTCCAGGTAGCGGAAAATAAAGAGCATGGTGAGCAGGTCATCCATGTCTTCCCGTGAAGCCCGCAGACGTTCCCGGATGATGTCAAAATTTTCCTTAAAGTGCCGATCGAGCTCCAACTCCGCCCGGCAGATGGCCAGCGCCCCGCCCAGGTCCGCCTTTCGAAAGACCGGCAGGATATTGCCGAGACTCTTCCTGGCCTCCCGAAACATGTCCTGGTAGGCGAATTGGCCGGGAAAGGTTGGATCGTGCAGATACCTCTGCTGGCGGGCGATGTTGGTGCAGAAATCGCCTATCCGCTCGAGGTTGATGCAGATGGTCTGGGTGGCCCGGATCCGGTCGACATCTTTCTTGTCCGGGTTGATGGCGGCGGTGATACAGGAGAAGCAGATGCTCTCGATGGTGTTTTTTAAATTATCGATGTAGTCATCCGCCGAAAGGATCGTGTTGAGGAGTGCTGGGTCTGGGTGCTGGAGAAACTTCAGGGTGTCGTCCACCAGGCCGGTTACCCGCAGGATCAGGAAACGAAGGTTCTCCTGAAGGTTGGTGCCGGGCGTCGCCGCCACGGAGACGACATCGCCGGCATCCGGCGTGATCTCTTGATTAGGGGGATTGAGGGTGGTCATTGGTGAATTTGCTGGACTCACGAAGAAATCGTGACCGGCGCACTCTGCTCCGGCTGTGACTCGGGGGTGTCGGACCAGGCGATCTTGATGGATAGCTTGTTCTCCCCGCTTTTCTTCTTGGCCCTGAGGCTGAACTTGAGCAGTCCCTCCATCTCCATGACCATCTCCTGGCCCTCGGAGGTGAGGACGAGCCTCTTTTTATCCACCGAGGTGACAAGGGCGTCGAGAAAGGCTCGGATGGACTTGAGGTCCTGCAAGGATTCGTGGGCAAATTTTTGTTCAGCCATTTTTTTTCCTCTAGCCGGCCAGTCGCTGCCGGTACTCGTTGATAACCGTGTGCCGATCCATGTCCGCCATAATCAGCCGTTTGCGGATGAGAAGATTGTCCCAGCCGGGCTGGACGCCAATCTCCCGTCCGGCCTTGACAGCGTCCTGCCGATCGGGGGCCTTCGCCTTTTCACTCATATGGGTGTCGTCGCCCATGAAGACCAGCAGCCGACGGCTGGAGAGCCCGCTCAGCTGCTGGTTCCTGCGGGTGAGCACCGAGATGAGGAAATCCGTGTAGAGCTGGGACTGCGGATTCCAGACCTCGATCCCGTCCACGTCGTATTCAGCCAGCAGAATCGGCCAGAACTGCTCCGGGTGAGGGATGACGATGCCGGCGCCAAGTGAGCGCGCCTCCTCGATGATCTCCGAGGTACGATAGAAGAAACTGTGGGAAAAGTGGGCCTTGACGATGTTCTTCACCGCCTTCAGGAAATTCTGGGCCCGGTTGATGAAGATGGCGTCATGGTCGGCCCGCAGGGTGTCGAAGTAGTCCCGGAGCAACTTGTTCTTAAATACCGCCCGGGGGACCTTGTTGTAGTATTGATCGATCAGCAGTTCCACCTTGCGGGCGTGCACCCGGACAAAGCGCACCAACTCCTCATCGGCGCCGCTCTCGCGGGCAGCGTCATTGAGCCGCTCGTGATGGGGCCGGGTGAGGGTGTACAGAAACTCGAAGAGCTGACTGGCCCGGTACTCGAAGGTGTGTTCCAGCGCCGCCTTGAACACCCCGGCTTTTTCCAGCCGGCTCGCCTCCATATGGATCAGGAGTTGCACCTTAAGATCGAAGCCGCGCGAGTAGCAGTCCACCTCCACCCCGGCATACCCGTTGTGCTCCATGAGCACGTTGTGCTGGGTGGGGATGATGAGTTCCTCCTGCCTGTTGGGGAAGAGCGTATTGAGGCGTTGCTCAATGAGCGGGAAGGGGATGTGCTCCGGATGCCAATGTACCGCCAGGACCGATTTTTGGCGGGGAAAGGACTTGGGAGGGGTGACGAGCCACTGACACTGCTCCGGGGAGAGATCTGTAGAGATGGATTGGAGAAAGCGCTGTTCGTCGCAGGCCTCCACCGCCGTGACCAGGTCGTCCGGCACCAGGGAGACGATGGCCGATTTGGCCCGAAGTTTTGGGGGCGTGAGTGGCACGGTGCGTCCCCTATTTATACTGCGCGTGACAGGCCTTCTTGCAGGCCTCCACGACGGACAGGGAGATGCGCATCGACTCAAGATCGCCGCTCGCAAAGGCCCTCTCGAACTCCTGGCAGCATCGATTATACTGCTCGTAATGCTCATCGCCCATGCCGGGGTAGGTGGTCATAAGATGCGAATCATCGAGGAACCGGCGTACTGCTTCGGCACTGGGAGGCGCACCCTGGGTGAGCAATTTTTTGAGCTCGGCGAAGCTTCCCTTCATGCGCTTCTTGATCGTCTTGTAGTCCGGTTTTCCAAGGTTTTCCTGATCGGGTGATTCCTCGCCGGAGGTGGAGGGGGCCGCTTTTTTGACCTTCGCTTTCAGGATGAAAGTCGCGCCTTCATTCTTGATGCTCAGTTTGATCTTCTCAAAGTCACCGGCCGGAAAGCCGAATTTGGCGAGCCTTTCATCGCCGACCCAGGCCAGGGCTATGCCCAGACTATGGAAAAATTCGGCTGCCTGGGTGGCGTCCAGCACCTTTTGGATGGTCATTTCTTTTCTCATGCTCATGATAGTTGATTCCTCGAATGAGATTGCCTGGCCCGCCATCGCCAGACGTTTATTGTTCTGTTACCAGTCATTTTGTAGGCATTTTTTTTTATACAAGACCTATGTTAAGATGGTGTTAATTTTTGATGAAAAGTCGGTTAAATCGTCCGGCGGATCGCCCCCATCCGTGGTGAGTAGTTCTTTGAGTTCATCAAGGTTTCCCTTAATGTGTTTTTTGAGAGTCTTGTAGTGTAGTTTTCCCAGTCTTTTCTCTCCGGGCTCTTCCCCGGACGTGGAGGTGAGCTCCGCCTCCTTGGCCTTCGCCTTCATGGTAGAGATTGCGCCCTCATCCAAGGCGATTTCATAATCACCAAGCGGCATGCCAAACTCGAAGTCTCTCTTGTCACAGGCCATAGCAATGGCCCGGCCCAGGATATGGGAGAAACGGTCCACCTGCTTGACGTCAAAAATATTCTTTTGTTCATTTCTTATGTTCATGGCATTTGATCTCCGGGGGGGAAAGGAAAGACATGACACGAACTGTTAGATGGACGGTGCTCCATGTAAATTCTCCCGACGATAAGTTATAATTTTTTTGGCCATAAAAAATCCATAAGTGGAGCCAAAAATGAGTTGAATGGGGGCAGAAGAGGCCTCGGTCCTGCTAGATTGTTCTCCAAAAGCTCGGAGGCGTCCCTTTGCTCCCTAAAATAGGATATCCAGCACTTCCAGGGGATGGTGTCGAGAGTGCAATCCGTGGGGCAGGCATAGCTTTCTGCCGCCATGGGGCACATCCCGTCAAGGGTGTTACAGATGTACTTCGCTGCCTTTTCGAGTGTCGCCGTATCGTTATCCATAGCCATTCCCTTCCGGCCTCCCTGAACTACTTATCCCGAACTACTTATATTGATCGGTTCGTAGCAGCACTCTGACTTGTGCCGGCAACAGCTCGTTCCGAGACAGCTCCGCCATCGCTTTTTGCATTCTGTACCCCTCAACGATTCCTTCGCCCATGCCGGCCTTGCTCTGCACCAGATACGCCAAAGTGATAAAGGCTGAGAGCCACATCAGGAAAAGCGTGTTCCATATGACGGACGGCAGTTTTTGTTGCATCGCTTTCCTCCTTATGCCGCTTTGCCGACGAGGGCGAGCGGTGGCCTCTCGGCCATTGTCGTGCCCCGCCGGTTGAGAACAATGGCTGATCCCTGTTGCGCTTTGGCGGCCCGTTTTACCCCGGCGATCTGGGTGGCCAGCTCGCCGTAAGAGTTCATCGGGCAATCGTCCGAACTGACGATGCCGATCGACAGGGACATCAGGGGGATGTGTCGTTCCAATCCCTGCCGGTCCTTGGCCACATAATAGCCCAGACCATACTCGTGTGGGCCATGAAACAGGATCAGGAGCTTTTCGAACTCACTGATGATCCGCTGGCAGATTTTTTGCGCTAGGTGCGGCCGGCTGACCACAATGAAGTCATCGCCGCCGATATGGCCGACAAAGGGTAGCCGGTCATCGCTGCCGCCATTGCTGCCGACGCTTTCGACGATCAACTCACCCAACGTCTTGATTACCGAATCGCCCTTTTCGAAGCTATAGCTGTCGTTGTACGGTTTGAAGTCATCGATATCGATGTAACAGACCGCGAAGCTCGATTTCTGGGCGATGAGCAGGGTGAGCATCCGCTGGATGAAGGCGTTTCCCGGCAGACCGGACAGTGGGTTGGCGCCTTTCGCCAACTGGAGGCTCTTCTGGGTGATGGTAGTCAGCAGGTCATTGATGGCCACGGTGCCCAGGTATCTGCCATTTCTGGAGACCCCCAGGTCGTCGCTCAGATCAAGACCACGCCGGGTCTGGATCCTCTGCACCGCCTCTTCGATGGGGATGGTCGCTTCGACTACCAGAAAGTCGGGCTCCAGGGCCTCCTGGATGGTGTGGTGCGTCGAGAGGGCAAAGCCAAAGCCATACGGGCCGATCATCTGTTGCTCCAGGAATCGCTTGCGACAGAGCATACCCACCAAGCGGTCTCGATCAACGATCGGTATGCTCTGTAAGGTCTGATCGGCCATAAAGCGCCGATGCGCCGCCAGTAAGGGCTGCTCCGGCGACAGTGGCTCCACGTGTTTGGCAATGGCGCCGATGGTACAGATGGCAAGCACGTCCTCTGGGCAGGACAAGACCTCTCGTTGCCGTGCCGGCAAGTCAATTCGTCTCTCTGAGAGCGCCGGGCTCGGCCGTTCCAGCAAGAAGCCCTGTAGCAGCTCGATGCCAAGACGGGAGATGATCTCCAGTTCCTCGGGGCGCTCGATCCCCTCGGCGATGACGATGATACCGAGCTTATGGCAGACAGTGGCCAGGGCGTCCACCAGGTTGAACTTGAAGGAGTCGGTGTCGATGCCGCTGATAAAGTGTCGATCCACCTTCACGTAATCCGGTTCGATGATCGACAACATCTTCAGCCCGCCATAGCCGACCCCGAAATCGTCGATGGCAATCTTGTAGCCCCGCTTCCGGTAGCGTTCGACAGAGCATTTGAACAGCTCGTAGTTGCGGATGGCATCCTGTTCGGTGATTTCGAGGATGACCCGTTCCTTGTCGATCCCGTGCCACTCGGCAAGTTGGTCGGTCATGCCGGTCTTATAGTCCGGGTGCATCAGGCTGGCCGGACAGATGTTGACGTAGAGGTAAGAATTTTGTTGAGCGAAACCGAGTTCCGTTGCCCGGCGAAAGGCATTTTCCCGGCAGAGCATGTCGAGCGAGGAGATAAGCCCGACTTGTTGGGCCTTATCGAACATCTGGCCGATATCGTAGCCCTGGGGGTGGGTCTGGGTCAGACGGGTCAGGGCTTCGTAGCCGTAGACTTCGCCGGTCCGTCGTGAAAAAATGGGCTGGAACCAAGCAGTAAGCGCTTGGCTGTCGATGAGTTTTATAATTGTTTCCCGTGAGAATTGTCTGGAGATGGTGTCCATGGCTATCCCTTGTCGATGTCGAGTAAGGGCCTCAGCATGACTCGCAGGTTAGGCATCTGCGCCAAGGCTGGGAGAAGTAAAGTTGGGTTGGCGGCGAGGCCGCATGACGGCATGTGCCGATCGGTAACCAACCGCACCAAAGACCCGGATATCCGGTCCAGTTCCAAGGCTTGGGTCGTCAACTCCTCCGCCATCCTGGTTGCATCGCTGGCCTGGGCGGCAGCAGTTGCACTTACCTTTTCGATCGCGCTGATCGCCCTGTTTACCTGCTTGACGCCCACGGCCTGCTCGCTGCTTGCCACGGCAATCCCCTTGACTTCCGCATCGACTTGGATGATCTCATGATTAATTTTGACAAAAGCATTTGCCAGGTCATTGCAGAGCAGTGTGCCTTGGCCGATCTTGGCGTTGGCATTGTGACTGATGGCTTCCGCCTCCCGAGCCGCTGCAGTCGTATGAAGAGAGAGTTGCCGCATTTCGTCAACTATGACGCTGAACCCTGCCCCAGCCTCGCCGGCCCGGGCTGCTTCGACGGCGGCGTTTAACGATAGCAGATTGGCCTGGAAGGCGATATTTTCGATATTCTTGGTGATTTTGATTACCTCGGACGAGGCCCGGCCGATCTCCAGCATGGCTTCACTCATTCTGCCCATTTGCTCCCCGCCAGTGGAGACCACCTGCTGGGCTGTGGCTGAAAAGCCGCTTGCCTGCCGGGCGCTTTCGCAGTTCGCTGCCGCCTGTGCCGCCAGTTGCTCGATTGAGGCGCCGGTCTCCTCGATCCCTGCTGTCTGCTGACTCGCCCCATCGGCCAGACTTGTGCTGACATGGAGCAGTTGGGACGCCTCGCCGGCGATCGTTTGCACCATGGTCTTTAAACGCTCGTTAATCTCCAGGATCGGACTGATCACCGTGCGACGCAAAAAAAACATGGCGATGACAAAGACGAGAGATACAGCGCCGCCCAAGCCCAGCGCCACCAACAATGATTTGCGCCGGGTCTGCTGCTGGTGATTATTTATCTCCATCTGAACGGCGCTGGCTGCCTCTTGGTTCTGACGCAAGGTGGTCTTGGCCGTGTCTGAAAACTCCTCATCAGTCTGGCCGGCGGCGTGTTTGGCGAGTTCTTTGATCAGGCCAATGGTGGAGACGCCCCGGTCGCCGGTATATTGATCAGCGGCCCGGATGCCTTCGACATAGGTGTCCTGGAATGCCATCATCCCTCTGGCCACTTCAGCCTGTTTCTGGAATTTTTGATATTCAATGGTGATTTGTTCGACGAGCTGCATGCCCTCGGGGTCTCCGTTAAAGACCTTTTGCACCTCACCGAGCAGGGTCGTAATCCGGCTGTTTCCGTCCTTGATAATCGTCAGGTACTTCTCGCGCGTGTCCTTATACTCCCCTCGTACCAAAAAATTTTTCCACTGGAGCATCTGATCGAGAAAGGCGGCCTGCACCTCGGCAACCAGAAATATGTTTGCTATCCCTTGACCCTCGGTTTTCTGTAGCGTGTTAATCGCCTGACCACTGGCGGACTGCAGCAGGGTGTTGGCATGGAGGGTTGTCTGGGCCAACACCTTTTGTGCATCCATGGCGATGCGGTACTGGGTAAGAATGCCGCCGCCCGCCGCCAGTAAGATGAAGGCAAAGAAAAATCCGATTTTAAGCTGCAGGTCTAGCTTCATGGTTCCCCCTGGTGGAGTTTTTTTGCACTAGGCCAACCCATGGTGCTATGGGCCTGGCAGGTGCATTGGCATAGTCCCCGCCTGTTCGTCACGGGCGCGCGAGCATCTATCAACGAGCTACATCCTAGACGACGGATATGAGCTTCCGATTAAAAACCGATTAATTTTTGATTAAAAAAAAGAAGTAAAAGGAACAGCCGGGGATGGGATCGAAGGGAAACGGCAAATATTTTTGTTGTGGGGCAGAGGAAGGGCGAAGGGGGGACGGCGCAACAAGTGCGCCCAGACGAGGAGGGGCGGGGGACGGTTTCCTCAGCCCTCTTCGCGGGCTTGGCTACTCACGGCATGACGGACGATCTGACTCTTGAGCATGTAAATGACATCTTCGGCGATATGAGTCGCGTGGTCGGCGATGCGCTCAAGACTTCGTGATACACTGAGGAGCATGCCGAGATACTGTTGTTGGCTCGGGTCGTTCTGGACGATAGCCTCAATCTGCATGCGGATGGCTTTTTTTGCCTCGTCGACTTGGTCGTCCCAGAGGCGGACCTTGTAGGCCATGTCGGCATCCATCTCAACAAAGGCGTCGAGGCTCATTTTAACCATCTTGATGGTCTCGGCGAACATGTTCCGAAATTGCTCCGGGAACTGGATCATTTGCGGACTGGTGAAAGGGACGTAATCCTGGCGCGCCAAGAGCAGGATGCGATCGGCAATTTTGACGGTCAAGTCCCCGATGCGCTCAAGGTCTATATTGATCTTGAGGACGGACACCACAAACCGGAGATCTCTGGCCACCGGGGTATGCTGGGCCAGAATTTTCAGGCAATTCTCTTCCACCGAGATTTCCAGGGTATCAATGTCGATATCGGTTGCGATAATCTCAGCGGCCAGTTTTTGATCGAAGTCCAACAGCGCGGCTTCTGCCTTGATCAAATTGGCCTCTACTTCAGAGCCAAGTTGCAAAATCCGTTTCTTCAGCTTGTCGAGTTCAACCGTAATGTTTTTTATCATAGTTCTATCGACGGCTTGCCGTCCCTTTGTATTAGTGAGGTGTACTTGTGGTGGTGGATAGACAGAAGACTTCCAAGGCGGTTCAACCAAACCGGCCGGTAATATAGTCTTCGGTTTCTTTGCACACCGGGGAGGTAAACACCAGTTTGGTCAGGCCAAACTCGATCAATTCACCGAGGTAGAAATAGGCGGTGAAATCAGAGACCCTGGCCGCTTGCTGCATGTTATGGGTAACGATAATAATCGTATAATCGCCTTGCAGCTCCCGGATCAGCTCTTCGATGCGAGACGTTGAGCGCGGGTCGAGGGCGGAGCATGGTTCATCCATTAGGATGATTTCCGGGGACACAGCGATGGCCCGGGCAATACAGAGACGTTGCATCTGACCGCCGGAGATGCCCATGGCGGATTCATGCAACCGGTCTTTCATCTCGTCCCATAACGCCGCGCGCCGCAAACTTTTCTCGACGGTTTCATCCAGCATGTTTTTGTCCTTCACCCCTGCGATCCTGAGTCCATAAATGACGTTTTCATAGATCGACTTGGGGAACGGGTTCCACTTCTGGAAGACCATGCCTACCCGTCGCCGCAACTCGATGACATCAACCGAGTTATCATTGATATCCTGGCCATCGATGGTGATCGTGCCCTCAATGCGGATCGACTCGATAAGGTCATTCATGCGGTTGAAGCAGCGGAGAAAGGTTGACTTGCCACAGCCGGAAGGTCCGATCAGGGCGGTGACCTTCTTTTTGGGAATGCTCATGGTGATGCCGCGCAGGGCCTCACTATCGCCATAGTAAAGGTGGAGATCCTTGACCTCGGCGATGGCATCAGTAATGCTCATGATGGGATTGGTTTGTAGATTCATTGTGTCCCGATTTGGTGGTTTTTTATATCAGACATCGGCAATGGCATACCGCTTTCTCATCTTGTTGCGGAGGTGAATGGCAACGCTGCACAAAGAGAGAACGATGAGGATCAAGAGGAGCGTGGTCACATAGACCATGGGCTTGGCCGCTTCGACGTTGGGCGACTGGAAACCGATATCATAGATATGGAAACCAAGGTGCATGAACTTTCGGTTCAGGTGGAAAAACGGGAACTGTCCGTCAATCGGCAGGGAGGGCGCCAGCTTGACCACGCCGGTGATCATCAAGGGCGCGACTTCGCCTGCAGCCCTGGCCATGGCCAGGATAAATCCGGTCATGATCCCCGGCGAGGCCATGGGCAAAAGCAAACGGGTCAAGGTCTGAAATCTGGTGGCGCCAAGGGCGAGCGATCCTTCCCGGATCGACGGCGGGATCGAACCTAAGGCCTCCTCAGTCGCGACAATGACCACCGGTACGGTGAGCAGGCCAAGGGTCAGGCTGGCCCAGAGGATGCCGCCGGTGCCAAAGGTGGGGCTGGGAAGACTTTCCGGGAAGAAGAACTGATCCAGCATGCCGCCAATTCCGTATATAAAAAAACCCAGACCAAAGATGCCATAGACGATGGACGGAATACCTGCCAAGTTGTTGACCGCAATCCGGACAATCTTGACCAGAATGCCTTGGTGGGCATACTCCCGCAGATAAATGCCGGTAATAACGCCCAAGGGGAAGGAGAGCAGGCTCATGAGCAAGACCAGCATGACGGTGCCGAAGATGGCAGGGAAGAGGCCTCCTTCGGTATTTGATTCCCGTGGGTCGGCAATAAACAGTTCAACCAGCTTGCCAGCATAATGGAAAATTTTCGCAGACACGTTCATCTTGTTTGGTTGATACAGACGCACAATGTCAGCAAGTCGCACCGCGCTCTGTTTTCCATCGCCAGTCTTGAACACCCCGTAATAGGCGGACAACTGCTCGGTGTTTTTCTGGCCATCAGCAACCAGCTCTTTAAACCTGGTCTTCAGATTCGCTTCGCTATCGACAAGGGTTTTTATCCGATTGTCCTGCTCATCCGTGTGCTGGTGCCGGTACCCCACGAGCTTTTGCTCGACTTTTCCGAGCGCCAGGTTGAGGGAGCTGATCTTTTGAGCGAGCTGTTTTTTGTCCATAAGCAACGACTCTGCTTGCAGACGGGCCTTGGCCAGGGCTTCGGCGAGTGCGCTCTGCCCTTCGATAACGGTAATCTCAGGGCTATGCACTTCCGCCAATGAGCCATAAAAATTACCATTTTCCTGACGTTCAATGGCGTACAGCTCTTCAGGGTAGCTGCGTGAGCGGATATCTTTCTCGCTGACCCAGGTGAAATCAAGGCCGTTAAGCTCCCGGTTGCCGATTTTGAGCTGTAGACGCGGCACATTGTTATTGTCGTTTTCTTCCTGAGTAATTTCGCCGAGGGCAATGCGTCCATCGTTTAAGACAATCTGCACAAGTTTCTGTGGCCAGAACACCGCAATGCCGTTGGCGACTACTACATATAGAAGCAAACACGTCATGGTGATAATGATCGACAGGGTCAGTCCCGTTGCCCAGACAAAGGGCTCTCCGCGTAGCAGGAATTTTTTCATATCAATACCGTCCATACTTTTTGCGCAGCCGTTCGCGAATGATTTCAGCGCCGGTGTTCAGGACAAAGGTCAGGGTAAAGAGGACGGTGGCGCAGAGAAAGAGGACCCGGTAGAGGGTACCGTCCATCGGCGCTTCGGGAATCTCGACGGCGATGTTAGCCGACAGGGTCCGCATGCCGTTGAAGATCGACCAGTCCATGATCGGCGTGTTGCCGGTGGCCATGAGCACGACCATGGTTTCACCGACAGCCCGCCCGAAGCCGATAATCATGGCGGCAAAGATACCGGGGCTGGCTGAGGGCAGGATAACCCGCCACACAGTCTGCCAGCGGCTGGCCCCCAGCGCCAGTGAGGCGGCAGTCAGACTGGGCGGGATGTTGGAAATGGCGTCTTCGGTGATGGAGAAAATGATCGGAATGACGCAGATACCGAGCCCAAAGGCGATGATTATGCAGTTTCGTTGGTCATAGCGCATCCCCATATCCTGATAGAGCCAGACCTTGAAATTGCCGTTAAAGAGTAACGCCTCAAGGCCAGGCGCAAGGCTGACGGCAAGCCAGCCGCCTAGAAACAAGACCGGCAGCATGAGCAGAAATTCGTAGCCGCTCAACAGATTGACAAAACGTCTGTTTCGATAGAACGGCTGAATAACGACCATGGCCAAGGTGAAGATCAGGGGGATGACAAAGAGGCCGACAAGGAGTGGGAAGAGGGATCGTTCAACGATTGGTGCCAGCCAGAGGGCGATGAGAAAGCCGATGACTACTGACGGCACCGAGGCCATGACTTCGATAATCGGCTTAATGCTTTTGCGGAACTTGGCTGAGGTGAACTGGCTGGTATAAACGGCCCCGAAGATGGCGAGCGGAATGGAAAAAAGCATGGCGTAAAAGGTGCCTTTCATGGTGCCAAAAATCAGGGGCACCAAGCTCAGCTTGGGCTCAGCATCATCGGACTGCGAAGAGGATTGCCAGACATATTCAGGCTTGCTGTATCCCTCATACCAAACCTTGCCAAACAGTGTCTTGAAGCTGGTCTCCGGGTGCGGGTTGTCAATTTGCCATATACGCATGAGGTGATCGCTGCCAAGGGCGATGAGAGCGTTATCTTTTTGGGAGATGCCAAACACTTGATAGGCGGCAGGAATAGTAAAGAGGTGTTTTTCGCTGGTCATGTGATCAGCATGAATGGTCCCGGCTTGAGAGATAGAGTAGACCGTCTTGCTCCGCCGCGACGAAAGGATGGTGCTGACGGCTCCGGAGTGGGGTTCGAGGACATGGATCTTCTGCATCTTCTTGATGGCGTTGTTGGCCTCAGCCGTTACCGGCATCCAGGTCTGCATCGTGCCGGTCTGTGCTCCAACCACTAGCGACTGCCCACCAAAGACCAGCCCAAGGGAAGAGATGGGGGTCGATTTGTCGGTGGCGGCAAAGGTGTCTGTCTTTTTGACTGCATCATTTTCGTTGAGGTCCCAACGTACGACATAGCCGTTATCGGTGCCGACATAGAGAGCCAAACCCAGGTCATCAAGTGCGAGTGCGGTGACACGTCCCGGGAGTGCCTCGTCTATCCGGAGGGTAAAGGCTTCCGTCTTTTTGTTATCGAGGAAATCGGTGGTTGTAACTTCATGGCTCAGGGTCAAAGTATTATCGGTCATGAGATCGATGCGGGAGAAACGATTATCCGCCGACAAACGAACATAACTTTGGGCCAGGAGTTCCGGCTCGGCCAGCGCTGACCAGGATTTAATGGTCTGAAACGAGGTGTCAATCGTCCGCTTGCCTTGCGCATCGAACTTGGGCTGGTAACGGACTTCAATCATCGACAGGCTGCTGTCCTGCCAGAGGATATTGTAGAACGAATTTTTATACTGCTCGATCTGCTTGATGTGGCTCCCGCCTTGCTCTCGGATGGGATGCTGGCTGAGGACTTCTCCATTCTTGGCATCCAAAAAGGTAATCGTACCTCCCTGGTCAATGATGTGAAAGGCATCACCATAGCTGTCGAGGCCGATCGCCACGGGGGTACTCCCTACCAGTGCGTTTAAGGCTACTGTCTGCGCATCGGTGATTCGTGAAGGAGAGAGCAGGGGCAGGGTGACTTTGACAATCAAGGCCAGGATGGCAAAGACACAGACGATCACCATGATGCCGCAGACCTGGATGACCGTCTTGGCAATTTTATCTTTTCGACGGACGCGTTTGAGGAATTGTTTGTCCATGTGCCTTATCGCTTAAATTAATAAAAGAGGAGGTGACAGGGAATCCCAGTCGCCTCCTCCTTATAAGAAAATATGTTGAAAAAGTGAAGTTAGATTTTTCCTTGCTCTTTGGCTGCCATGTCGGCAGGAAGGGGCAGGTAGCCGTCTTTGGAGACGATCTCCTGACCTTCCTTGGAAAGGACAAACTTCAGGAATTCCTGCTGCAGTGCCGGCAGCGGCTTGTTGGGTTCTTTGATGACATAGATGTAGAGCATTCTGGACAAGGGGTATTTGCCGCTCAAGACATTCTCAATATTTGCGTCATAGGCCGGTTCCCCATCTTTTGGGGACAAAGCCACGGCCTTTACCCCAGAGGTCACGTAACCGATGCCGGAGTAGCCGATGCCTGCCTTGTCCTCCGTGATCCCCATGACCACGGCAGCCGAACCTGGCTGTTCCTTAACGGTGTCTTTGAAATCACCTTTGTAGAGTGCATGCTCTTTAAAATATCCGTAGGTGCCGGAAGCGGAGTTACGTCCGTAAAGGCTGATCGGCAGAGAGGCCAAGGGGCCGTCGGCAGAGAATGACTTCCATTCCGTAATATCATTAGCGTAGCCGCCTTTACGGGATTTTGAAAAGATAGCGTCAACTTGTGGCATGGAGAGGGTCTTAAGCGGGTTGTCCTTGTGGACAAATACGGCCAGTGAGTCAAGGGCAACACCAATCGGGGTGGGCTTAAAGCCATATTTCTTTTCGAACTCGTCTTCTTCGGTGCTCTTCATTTTACGCGACATCGGGCCAAAGGTGGCGGTCCCGGCAATGAGTGCTGGCGGAGCGGTGCTCGAGCCCTTGCCTTCGACCTGGATCTTGACATTGGGGTAATGCTTCTTGAATGACTCGGACCAAAAGGTCATGAGGTTATTCAAGGTGTCCGAGCCGATGCTGTCGATGTTACCCGCCACGCCGGTTGCTGCTTGGTAGGCAGGCAGCTTCGCATCTACCGCTGCGCCTTCGGCATGAGCCATCAGTGCGGAAATGGGCAGGGAAGCGGCAATAACAGCCGCCATCAACAAAGGTTTGAGGTTGTAGGCTTTGCGAAAAATTGTCATGGTCTGCTCCTTCTAGGTGGTTTGTTTTTGAAATTATACAACAGCCAGTTTTGAAAAGATACTACCCCCCAATTATTAGCGTTGTGTTAAGAAAGCATTAAACTTTCGTTAACAAACTAAAAACAGTACTTTTTTTTATTTCCTTTATTTATGGTGGGGTTGTCAAAAGAAGACTCAGCGTTGCACTGTAAAAAAATGCCGCCTTTTATTTTTTTGCTGCTCGATAGAGAGCCCTAATCCGTAGAGACAAAAAAACAGTCATTCGAGGAAATACCATGGGAAACACGATGCACAAGGAGAAAATTTGGGTTGTGGAGGATGAAGAGGATATTCTCGCTCTAATTTATTATAATTTCATAAAGGAAGGCTATAATGTTCGCGGCTTTACAAGTGGGGAGGAAATGTTCCCGGCGCTTGCCCAGGAACAACCAAATTTGATCCTTTTAGATATTATGCTCCCTGGCATCGATGGGCTCAAAATCTGCAAAAGGCTGAAGTCAGAGGTCAAGACCAGCCTTATCCCCGTTATCATGTTGACCGCCAAGGGCGAGGAGGGAGATATTGTTACCGGTCTAAATCTGGGGGCGGACGACTATATCCCCAAGCCCTTCAGTCCAAAGGTACTCATGGCACGGGTCAGGTCTGCACTCAGACGACGAGGCAATACTTTTGGAGTGCAGGAAGTTGTCCGTCATGGGGATCTGGTCATCGATCCTGTTCGCCATGAGGTGCGATTGGCTGGTCACCCTCTTCCTTTGACGGCAACGGAATTTAAAATTTTGGATTTTATGGCCAGAAAGCCCGGCAGGGTCTTTTCTCGCGATCAGATTATCAGCGCTATCCACGATGGTGACATTGCGGTGACTGATCGTACCGTTGACGTCCAAATTGTTGCGCTCAGGAAAAAACTGGGGACGCGGCAGCACTGCATCCAGACCGTTCGAGGGATCGGCTATAAATTTGAAGGATAAGACGATGAAACGAAGACGCTTGCTTTGGCAAATATTCCCCCCCATGGTCATGGTCATGGTTGTGACGGTGATTGGTGCTGCTTTTTTTGCTTCACGCTATGTAAAGGACTTCTACCTCACCCAGACCGTAGAAAATTTAACGGTTCGCACCCAGCTTGTGCTTCGGCAGACCAGGGAACCATTGCTGGCCCAGGATTTCAAACGGGTTAACGACCTCTGTCGGGAGATGAGTCAAGAGTCCCATGCCAGAATGACTGTTATCCTGGGGAACGGGACGGTGGTCGCCGATTCTTTGGAATCCCCGGAAAGAATGGACAATCATGGAGATAGAGAGGAGGTTGCTGCAGCTTTGGCAGGAGGTATTGGGGTGTCCACACGTTTCAGTCGGACAGTATCTAAAGACCTGCTCTATGTTGCGGCCCCGGTGTCTACTGCTCAAAACGTACCCGATGGCCCGAGTAGTTCTATCGTCGGGGTCGTTCGCTTATCGATTCCGCTGACGCCAGTCGATGACTTGCTGCGCGATGTGTCTCTAAAGATTTTATTGGGATCCCTTGGACTTATCGTGCTTGGCGCCATCGTTACGCTCTATGTTTCACGCAAGATCAGCCGCCCCTTGGAGGACATGCAACGCATTGCCGAGCGCTTTGGCCAGCATAATTTTGACCGCAAGATTACCTTTGCTAATCGTGAAGTCTCCAGGGAGGTGGCAGGCCTGGCGGAAGCCTTGAACCAGATGGCCTTTGAGCTGAATGAGCGGATCGAGACGGTGACTCAGCAGAAAAATGAACTGGAGGCTGTCTTCAAGGGGATGATCGAAGCAGTCATCGTCATCGACACGGAGGAAAAGATTGAACGAATGAACGAGGCCGCTCTGCGCCTGTTGGGGCTTTCGTCCACACGGGGGATTGGTAAGTCGATTGTCGAGACCGTCCGCAATGTCGACTTCCTTAAATTCGTCAGGGAAACGCTCTCAAGTAATACCCCAGTCGAGAAAGAACTTGTTTTCGGTGATGGGGCGGTGGAGCAGCATTTTTATTCGAGTGGAACCTTGCTTTTGGACAGTCACGGACAACGCATTGGCGCCCTTATCGTCTTGAACGATGTCACAAAAATGCGGCGACTTGAAATGATACGACAAGAATTCGTGGCCAATGTTTCCCATGAATTGAAGACACCGATCACCGCGATTAAGGGATTCGTTGAGACCATTTGTGACGGGGATGGCGGCCAACCGGGGGACACCGAGCGATTTTTGAAGATTGTGCTACGGCAGGCAAACCGCTTAAATGCCATCGTTGATGATCTGTTGGCGCTTTCAAGAATCGAGAAGGAAGAGGAACACCATGAAATTGAATTGCAGCCTGGCCTGCTGATACCAGTTCTGCAGAACTCAATTGATGTCGTCACCGCGAAGGCAATGGAGAAAAATATCCAGCTCACCCTGCAATGCGAAAGTACTCTGTCGGTGCGGATGAACTCCCATTTATTAGAACAGGCAGTCACCAATCTTTTGGTTAATGCCATTAAGTACAGCCATGAAAAGGGGGAGGTTCGGCTTTCGGCAAGCGAGACAACGGAAGGGGCTGTCATTCAGGTGGCCGACTTCGGCTGCGGCATAGCCAAAGAACACCTTCCCCGTCTGTTCGAGCGCTTTTATCGTAGTGACAAGGCACGCAGCCGAAAACTCGGCGGCACAGGGCTTGGCCTGGCCATTGTCAAGCATATTGTCCAGGCTCATGGAGGGACGGTAGCAGTGGAAAGTGACTTGGGCCAGGGTAGTGTCTTTAGCATCAAATTGCCTTTGGAATGATCAGTCCCTTGGCCAGTCAAGGATGAAATCGGCCACCGAGGAGAGCCTTTATGTAGCGCATTGAGTTTCATCAGTCTTGGCGGAGGTGAGGTCTTAATTTTTGGAAAGGCCACCCAAACCCATTCAATAATTTCCTGAAATGAAGATGGCTTTTATGAAGGGTAGAACCATAGCAGCGGAAATTTCAGAAGATTCGCAGAATGATATCTTTAAACGGGCAGGTTCATTAATTTTTGGACCTGCCTCTTTTTGACAAAAGTGGCGAGATTAATTGGGGGGTTACTTTATTTGCATTGCCTGAGTATGTTCCCGCTCAAAATAATCAAGGAAACGTATAAAAATAAGCAGAGAAAACAGTTTCATTTAACTTGAGATTCAACAACAGGGCGGACTAACCAGGCAAGATCACACAAAGCGCCAGAGCGCAGCCCTATATAGACGACAGTATCTAACGAACAGTAGTAGTTACCTTTTTTCCCCATTTGGCCCGGAAGCGTTTGATCGCCTCAATGACGTTGTCGCGACCGCCGAAGGCGGACAGCCGGAAATAGCCTTCGCCGCTGGGGCCGAAGCCGCTGCCTGGGGTGCCGACGACATGGCATTCGGTCAGCAGTTTATCGAAGAACTCCCAACTGGCCATGCCGCCCGGCGTTTTGAGCCAGATGTAGGGGGCATTGACCCCGCCGTAGCAAATGATGCCGGCATCACTCAAGCCTTGGCGGATTAGGCGGGCGTTTTCCATGTAAAAGTCGATGGTCTCCTTGACCTGCGTCCAGCCCTCCTCGGAGTAAACCGCCGCCGCTGCCTTCTGGACCGGGTAGGAGACGCCGTTGAATTTGGTGCACTGGCGGCGGTTCCAGAGGCGGTTTAAGGCGATTTTTTCACCGCTTACGGTGGCGGCCATCAGGGTTTCAGGGACCACGGTGAGGCCGCAGCGCACCCCGGTGAAGCCGGCGGTCTTCGAGAATGAGCGGAACTCGATGGCGCAGTCCTTGGCGCCGGGGATTTCATAAATCGAGTGGGGGATGTCCGGCTCGGTGATAAAGGCCTCGTAGGCGGCATCAAAAAGGATGATCGCCCCCTGGGCGCGGGCGTAATCGACCCAGGCCTGCAGCTGGGCCTTGCTGGCCACGGCGCCGGTGGGGTTATTGGGGTAGCAGAGATAGATCATGTCAACCTGCTCGGCGGGGAAGGCCGGGGAGAAATGATTCTCAGCCGTGCAGGGCATATAGACCAGGCCCTGGTAATAGCCTCTGTCGTCGGCCTCGCCGCTACGGCCGATCATGACGTTGGTGTCATTATAGACCGGATAGACCGGGTCGCAGATCGCCACTCGGTTTTGCAGGTCGAAGATGTCCAAGATATTGGCAGTGTCACACTTAGAGCCATCGGAGATAAAGACCTCGCTGGCCTTGAGATCCACCCCCAGGGGCTGATAGGATTTTTCGATGATGGTGTTGATCAGCCAGTCATAGCCCTGTTCCGGTCCGTAGCCGTGGAAGGTCTCGTCCTTGGCCAGATCGTCAATCCCTTGGTGAAAGGCCTTGATGACGGCAGGGGCCAGCGGGCGGGTGACGTCGCCGATCCCCAGACGGATCAGTTTGGCTGCCGGGTTGGCCTCGGCAAAGGCCTTGACCCGCCGGCCAATCTCCGGAAAGAGATAACCCGCCTTGAGTTTAAGGTAATTATCATTTACACGCGCCATGAGTTGTCCTCCATTGCTTTGTAGCTTTGTCACCCTATTCAAGTTGTTTTAACAATGTTTCAGCCTTATCGATAAATTCCTTTATGGAAAATGGTTTTCGCAGGAAAGCGATGTCACTATCTGGCTTAATGTTGCTGGACATTAATAAAATTGGGATCGTGGAGCCACGATTATCGAGTTCAGTTGCCATTTGAAGGCCGGTCATGCCTGGCAAGATAATGTCAGAGACGATCAGGGCAATGTTTTTTTGTGAACCTTCACAATTCAAAAGTTCAAAAGCTGACTCAGCATCAGCTATTAGAATACTTCCCAACTTTAAGTTGTTTCTAATGACTTGAGTCAACAGACAACCTATGGTCACATCATCTTCTATTACTAGAACAATTTTACTCATTGCCATCCTCTCTTCAGTTAAAAGAAGTTTTGTAAGGGTAAAATAAGTCTGTTCTTTGCTGGATCGCTATGACGCTTGCAATGGTTGAGGCCCTCCGGGGAAGGCCTGATTATATTATTGCTGACGCACGATAACAGGGGGCGGCCTGTGTCTTTTTTGCGAAAAATGAAGCGGACGTTGATGGTCAGGCGGATAGCTGCTCGGAGAGCTGCTCAAAGATCTTATCCTTCATGTCAAAGAGGTCGCCTGGTTCCATGTGTAACTCATTCAGCACGGCAACGTTGAGTTCGCTCCACTCATCCGCCTCCCACTCGCCGTCGATGATCTGGTCCATCTTGCCCATAGAATAACCAAAGGTGTAGGCAATGAAGTCGGCGGCCTTGATTAGCGCTATGAGCTTTTGCGGCAAGGTGTCCTGCCCGGCCAGGTCCGAGGTGTGATGGTGGATGATGGCCTTGCAGACCGGGTCGGGGAGCGACCAGGTTTTGGCAAGCAAACCTCCCACTACGCAGTGGTCGGAGCCGATCAGTTTGTCTTCGTCCTGGATGATGTCGCGTTTGTGGCTGAGGGCAGCATAGGTGAAGGGCAGGTACTCTGGCGTGCGTTTCACTAGCATAGGAATCGAGCAGTCGTGAAACAGGCCAGTCATGTACGCCATGTCCGGCGTAATGTCGTCGGTCGCCAGGATGCCACGGATGGATTTGGCCAAGGATTCTGCCGCCATCGCCGTGTGCAGCGAATGCTCCCAAAAAATCTTGTCGGCCTCGCTGCTGCCGCCCAAGGCATCCTGCAAACAGGTGGTGAGGATCACTTTGCGGAAGTTTTCAAGACCCATGTAGGTGAGGGCCTGGATGATGGATTCGCACTTGCGGGCAAGGCCGAAGAAGGGGGAGTTAATGACGTTGATGACCTTGGCGCTCATCGCAGTGTCTTGTGCCACTAGGTGGCCGATGCGCTTGAAGTCTGGATGTTCGCAGCGCATTTCCTTGTTGATCTCAATGACGATAGTGGGCTGAGCCGGCAGAGTGATTTTACTGACGATTTTTTTGGCGTGATCAAGACGCTGGGCGTTGAAGTCAATGGCGGTCATGGCGTGCGCGTCCTTTGCGATATTTCCCCTTTCGACACCTGAAATAGCTGCCACAGGGGTGGAACAGGCTTGTGTAAAGATCTAGTTACCTTAAGGGAGTCAGTATGTTAAGCTTCTGTAGTACATACTCCAATCTGCCCTTGTGAGACTCCCGGAGCGGGTGTTTTACTTTCTTTGGGGGCCATTTTTGACCGCTGCCGACTCATATCATAAGGTCGGGGTCGGGTCATCAGCATAATAGCGATCATACATGTCTATAATTTGTTTCAGCCGTGCCAATACAACAGGTTTTTGCAGATATTCATTAGCCCCAACTGCTTCTGCTTCTGCCCTTGAGAATCTTTCAGAGAATCCCGTAAGCATAATCACAGGTATGTCTGGGCTTTGACATTTAACATGCTGCGTTAGGGTTCTACCACTGACCTGGGGCATCAGGCAGTCGGTGATTACAATATCTGGTTTGTGATCGTTGAAGGCCATAATGCCTTCCAGCCCATCTTTTGCCAGTAGTGCTTGATGTCCTTCCATCTCTAGCCATTCGCCAAGCATAGTACGGGTTGACTCGTCATCTTCGGCCAATAATATTCTCATGGGCACCTCGTGCATGGTTACAGTTATCCAGACTTGTTAAAAGTAAATATCTCAATTCCGTATGTAATTAATTACATCAGTTTTGTTGTCAAGATTGATAAAAAGGAAATTTGCCCATGGGGAACCATAATTCTCACTTAAGTCAGATGAATTTACATAAACGAGCCTGTAGAAAAAGTTCAGTTATGCCGCTAAATGCTGCTTCGGACAAAACGCTGAATTTACTTTGTGAAGACGGTAACACATTGATACTATATCATTTTAGAAATACCAAGGCACAAAAATATCGGCTTCGGCTTCTTCATAACCAAAAATATCAAATAACTTGCTGGAAATATGAAGTATTATTTTAATTATCTTTGTTCCATTTTTGACGAAATTATGCCAAAGGTATTGGGAAGTCAACAGCTTTGCTAAAATCAGCTAGGCAAAATACCTGGACATTTAGTGTGTCTTTGCCAAAGTGTGGGTATATGGCGAGGCCATGGAACTGCGTAAAAAATTATGCGGGGAAGTTTTCAGCCACCTGAAGGGGCTGCTTTCAGGGAATTTATATGTGGGTCGGTAGCGGGGGCTTGGCGCAGGGAAGGGCGGGGCGGACTTTGATGATCGTTTCCTTGCGGACACAAACGGTGCCGGGTTTTGTGTCTTTCGGTTTCGAGACATAGCGGGCCTGGGTTGCCACAACCGGGACGATGCCGGCCGCCCGTGCCTTGCTGTGATAGGCGGCGATGGCGGCGGCCTCCTTGAGAACAGCTCGGCTCGGTTCCTGGCCGGGACGAGCCTGCAACAACACATGGCTGCCGGGCAAGCCAAGGGCATGAAACCACCAGTCATCGGGGGCGGCAAGGGTGAGGCTCAACCGATCATTGTCGGCATCGGTCCGGCCCGCAAGGGCTATCCAGCCATCGCTGAGTTCGTATTGGTAAACAGCGGTTTGCGGTCTGCGGGCGTTTTGGGTCATGGCGTAATTTGTTTTTTATGAGGGAGAATGAGGACTCGATTATGACTGAAATCAGCAGACAGCAGTTGCTCGACGTCATTGCCGATTTTTTGGAGATGGGGCACGTGGATAATATCATTGCCATGTTCAAACAGGATCCGTCCTGCTTGAACATGGTCGGGGAATTGATCCAGCAAGAGCGGTTCATGGTCCGGATGGGAGTGGCTGTGCTGATTGAGGAATTGGTTCCGATAATGCCGTTAAAGATATTGGATGCGGCCGTGCCGTCTCTGGTGGCAGCGATGAATCATGAAGCCGCCTATGTCCGTGGCGATGCCGCTTATGTCTTGGCCACCATCAGGAGTTCGGAGGCTTTAGCCGCTTTGGCTGGATTCCAGAGCGACCCTGACCCACAGGTTGCTGAAATTGTCTGTGAGGCGTTGGGGCTTGTTCATCGTGTCAATTGACAGGCCCAAGGGACGGAGATTGAATCGCTTTTGATACCCAGCTAAAATCAGCAGGGCACAAAAAAAGAGGGTGACCCGTAAGTCACCCTCTTTTTTTACAAATGCGTGAACCAAAAATTAAACGCAGCCAGTCGGCTTCGGCAGGCCAGCCATCTTACAGGCTCCCTTACCAGGTCCAGACGGGAACAACTCGTAGATTCTCTTCAGCGGGAAGCCGGTGGTCTTGGAAAGGATACGAACCATCGGGGCAATTCCGTTTTTCTTGTAGTAGTCTTGCAAGGTGTTGATTACCTTATTGTGTTCGTCGGTCAGTTCAGAAATACCCTCGATGGTGCTAACGTACTGAACCCAGCCCTGGTCCCACTCTTCCATACCCTTGGTCAGGAAGCCATCTTCGTCTACGCTGTAGGACTTGCCATTATGCTCTATTGCGGCCATGTTATTTCTCCTCTCTTTATATTAATAAAAAAACCATGATACAAAAAACACTATTTGTAAGATGTTGTTTGATACTATAGCGTCAAGCATTTGTCAAGAACCTATTCTTGGAAAAATGAGCCCAGCTTCATTTTTTTTGTTGTGCCCCTGTACGTCAAGCAATATCAAAGAATTCAGGGGCGTGGCGCTGGCGCAGGACAGTATATTTCCGCCAGGCTTTGTCGTTCGTGGTCGGGTAATCGACGATGAAATGAAGGCCTCGGGACTCTTTGCGGATTCGGGCCGAGGAGACGATCAGCGCTGCGGTGGTGGCAATATTTCTGAGTTCGACCAGATCCGGGGTCAAGAGGTAATCCTGGTAGTGTTGATCTATTTCTCTCAAGATGGGGGTCAGGCGGTCATGGACCAGATTAAGGCGTTTTTCGCTACGGACAATGCCGACATAATTCCACATTAACCGGCGGATCTGGTCCCAGTTGTGGGTGATCAGGACGCATTCTTCAATGCGGGCCGCCTGGCCGGGAGACCATGGGGGCAGGGTTTGGTGGCGGCGGGTCTTGAGCGTCGGCCAGTCGGCCTGACATTGACAAAAGGCCTGATGGGCGAAGACCACGGCCTCTAGGAGCGAATTACTGGCCAGGCGGTTGCCGCCGTGCAGACCAGTGCAGGCGGTCTCGCCAAAGGCGTAGAGGTTAGTGATGGAGGTGCGGCCTTTGTCGTCGGTCAGCACCCCACCGCACATATAGTGAGCGGCTGGCACCACCGGTATGGGCTGCCTGGTGATATCGATACCGTAGGAGAGGCAGGTCTGGTAGATATTCGGGAAGCGGGTTCTGACAAAATCGGCAGGTTTGTGGGTAATGTCCAGAAAGACTGAGTCGTCGCCACTGGTCTTCAGTTCATTGTCAATGGCACGAGCGACAGTGTCCCGGGTGGCGAGGTCACCGCGCGGATCGTACTTGGCCATGAAGGGCTGGCCTCTTTTGTCGATCAATCGACCGCCCTCGCCACGCACCGCCTCGGAGATCAGAAAATTTTTGGCCTTGGGATCAAAGAGGCAGGTCGGGTGGAACTGGACAAATTCCAGATTGGCGACCTTGGCCCCGGCCCGATAGGCCATGGCGACCCCGTCCCCGGTGGCGATATCTGGATTCGTAGTATAGAGGTAGACCTTGCCGCAGCCGCCGGTGCAAAGCACCGTGGTCTTGGCCTGGAAGGTGTGGATCTCGCCGCTCTTGCTGTCCAGCACATAGGCGCCCAGGCAGCGGTCCCCTTCATCTTCATTGGCAAGTCCTGCCTTTGAGGCCAGCAGCAGGTCAACTGCACAATGATTTTCAAAAATGGTGATGCGGGGGGTGCGGGCGGCTGAGGCTAGCAGGCAGCGCTCGATCTCATGACCGGTAAGGTCGAAGGCGTGGGCGATGCGGCGGGCAGAATGGCCGCCTTCGCGGGTCAGGTCGAGGACGGCTCCCTGTTCGTCCTGTTTGAAGGCCACACCAAGGTTGATGAGCTCCTTGATGCGCTCCGGGCCGTTTTCTACCACCAGGCGGACGATATCCTTGATACAGATGCCGGCCCCCGATTGCAAGGTGTCCTGAATATGCATCTCAAAGGTGTCGTCAGCGGCCAGGACGGCGGCGATCCCCCCTTGAGCAAGGTTGGTGGCGCTGTCGATCTGAGATTTTTTGGTAACCAGGGTCACTGTGCCCAGGGTGGCTGCCTTGAGGGCGAAGGACAAGCCGGCAATGCCGCTGCCAATGATCAAAAAGTCGGATTCAAATTCCATGATGTCATTTTATGTTTGTATTTTCTGGTGTTTTGGTCATTAATGACCAAAATTCAACAAAAAAAGGAACCGATCACCTATGCCACGACTGAAACTGGTTGTTTTTGATTGCGATGGGGTGATGTTTGACTCCCTCGCCGCCAACAAAGCTTATTATAATGATATCCTAGCCCATTTCGGCCATCCGCCCATGGACGATGATGAGCTGCGCTATGTCCATGTCCAGCATGTGGCGGATTCGATTCGTTATATCTTTCGTAAGTACCCGGCAGACTATGAGGCAGCGGACGCCTACCGACGCAGGCTGGATTATGCGCCGTATCTTAAATTCATGCGGATGGAGCCGGACTTGCCGGAATTTTTGGAATTCTTGCGACCGGCTCAGCGCACGGCGATCAGCACCAACCGTTCAACCACCATGGCCTTGGTCCTTGAGATCTTCGGCCTGGCCCGCTATTTCGATAAGGTGGTGACTGCCTTGGACGTAGTCAACTCTAAACCTCACCCCGAGGCCTTGCACCAAATTCTTGATCACTTTGGCCTGCGGGCCGATGAGGCCATCTATATCGGTGACTCCCAGGTCGATCTGGAGCATACCCGGGCGGTGGGGATGCGCCTGATCGCCTTTAAGAACCCAGGGCTGCCCGCCGATTTTCATGTCAAGAGCTTTATGGAGATAACCAGACTGCCGCTCTTTTAGGAGCCGTCAGAAAATAACATGGCCATTTATGGATCTTCCTATACGGCTCCTTATGCCGTCTTGGCTGTACTAATGGGCCATGTTTTTTTTGACAACGGCTTAGCAAGGCGCCAGGCCACGACATATCGCATATAGATGTGGCCGATGAATGGATTTATGGCCGCGGCTGAATCAGGAAGACCATCCCATCCAGAAAATCGATTTCCTTGACCATGGCGCCGGCAATAACTTGGGGATTTTCAAAGAGGGCATTGATGATGACCCCCTCATCAGTAACCTCCAGTCTGGCTACCGCGTCCATAATTTTTTCCTGCTTCCCGTCTTTTTCTAGGACCACACTCATCTGACACATGGGAACTGCCTCGTTTTTGTTTTTCAACTACTTTTCAAAGGAAAGACCGAATGAGACTTGGCCTTACTAGTTTTTCTTATCTACCCTGTTACGCTCAAATTTACAAACAGTTGACAGCCGTTAGCGAATAAAGATACACTTTGGGGAAGGGAAGTTTTGCATCAAGTTGAAACAAGGGGCAAACGACAATGAGGCAAATCTTGGCGGGCTTGGAGGTGGATTCGGCTCAAATCTTGCGGGACTCACGAACCATCGCCGTGGTGGGACTGTCACCGAAGGCTGCCCGACCCAGTCACCAGGTCGCCGTCTATCTTTTGGCGGCAGGCTATGAGGTCATCCCAGTCAATCCAGGGCATGATCAGATTTTAGGACTGCGGTCTTATCCCGACTTGGCATCGGTCCCGGGGCCGGTGGATATCGTTGATATCTTCCGGAATCCAAAGGAGGTGCCGGCCATTGTCGACAGCGCTATTGCCATCGGGGCCAAGGTGGTGTGGATGCAACTCGGGATTGTTCATGAGCAGGCAGCGGCCAAGGCAAGGGCCGCCGGGCTTACTGTGGTCATGGATCGTTGTTTGAAGGTCGATCACCTAAATTATCTTCAGCGCAGTTGACACCCAGCCTTATTGGAACTAATGGAGATGTTTGTTGCGCCAATTGGCTTGATGGTGGATATGCTGGACTAAATCAACATTATTTCCGTTATTTATGGTCTTCCCTCCTGGCCACAGTATGGAAGGTCTACGACCCCAGAGCAGGATAGGTATGGAGCGTAAAATTCTGGCTGCAGTTGACGGCTCGGTCTTCAGTTATAATGCTTTGCGGTATCTGGGCCAGTTATTTACCGATCTTGACGATATATCGGTACATCTTCTCTACGTAGTGCCCGGCCCGCCCCTGCCCATCGGCTCGGAGTGGATTGACGAAAATGACCGCCTGCTGACCCTTCCTCCAGAGACGCGGGCGCGTTATGCCGGCGGGCAGCGCTTTATGGAAGAGGCGGTCTTACAGTTGGGACGTCGGGGGGTTTCGCCGCAGCAGGTCACTTGTCATGTCCAGTTGGCGGGGGCGGGGGTGGCGGCAGATATAATTTACGAGGCGAAAAAAGGGCTCTATGATGCCCTGTTGATCGGCCGACGGGGGGTTGGCGCCATTGAGGAGATGATTGGCGGCAGCGTCTCTTCCACTGCAGCCCAACAATGCTATGAGTTGCCGATCTGGGTTGTTGATGGCAAAGTCAATGCCCGCAAATTCCTTTTGCCGGTGGACACTTCCTTTAATTCACTGAAGGCGGCCGACCATCTCGGTTTCATCCTGCAAGGGAACCCCTATGCCGATATTTGCCTGCTGCATCTTTCGGTCTTGGTGGGTGGTAATACCAAGCCCGACTGGAGTGAGCTTCAGGCCCAGTGGGGGGAGGAGTGGTGTGCCGAGCATCTGCGGCGCCCGGACAGTGTATTTTATGGCCCCGAGCAGATTCTCTTGGAGCGGGGTGTGAGCGCAGATCGGATTTGCCGCCGGCAGGAGGGGCACTACTTTGCGCCCCACAAGGCCATATTTCGGAAATCGGTACTGGATGATTATGGCACTATTGTTATTGGTCGGCGGGCCAAGGACAAGAAAAAAGGTTTTTTTTACGGGGTGTCCGAAAAAGTGTTGGGCATCGCCAACCACGTGGCGATATGGGTTGTTGGTTGAAAACTATGCGGTTTAGAATTTGATCTGAAAGGTTTTTGCATGAGTTGTTCAGCAATGGATGAATAGCAAAAGTTAATCGTCGTCCTCGTCGGCTTGCGGATCGCTATCGAGTTCATCATCTTCGCCTTCTGTCTCTTCTTCCTCATCGACAACTTCTTCATCGACAACTTCTTCTTCCTCACCACTTTCGGTAGTGTCTTCTGCTTCGTCAGCTAAATCATCCGGCTCACCGCCGGGGGGAGTGCGCACGGTTTGCCGGAGCTTGTCCTGGGGCAGGACCAGGGTGATGATCTTGGCGATGTCCTTTTTGGCTTCTGGATCCATGAGGCAGACCGGGCAGTCAGTCACATGATTTTCCATGAAATCAACCATCCTGGCCGGCGCAAGAGACTCGTTCTGGACTTGGATGTACCATGACTTGAGCAGCTTTTTGAAGCGTTCGCATTCCATGTGGCAGGGCTCCCGATAAAATTGATAAATAACTGTTGTGCAGCCGATGATAAAAAATTATTATCCTGCCTTCTCAGCAGAGACGCGGTTCGTTAAGGAAGTGGAAAGGGCGCTGGTGGCTCTCCCGGACTTCAAATCCGGTGCACTGGGTTAATAGCCTGGTGGGTGGGTTCGATTCCCATGCACTTCCGCCAAAGCTGCCCCCTTCCGTCGCCTGCCATCTTCTCTTTTTCCCACAATTTTTCTCAAAAGACCAAGAAATATACAATAATGTTTTGTGGCAGGCAATAGAATTGCTGTCTATTTAGCTTGGGCCAGGAGTAAGGCCAGGATTTTTTGATGTAAAGAGTAGCGGTAGGACTGGCCTAAGAAACGAACCATGCCAAGCCGTTCCTTTGGCCAGAAAAAATTATTCCACCAGCAACGGGTGGCCCAGGGCCTCGCGTTGGGCAGTAAATTTCGCCGCCACTTGGCGGGCGATATTGCGGATTCTGCCGATATAGCGGGTGCGCTCGGCAACGCTGATTGCCTTGCGGGCATCCAGCAGATTGAAGGTGTGTGAGCATTTCAGACAATAGTCATAGGCGGGCAGGATGAGGTCCTTTCCCAGGAGTTTATGGGCCTCGGATTCAAAGGTGTTGAAAAAGCGGACCATCTCCAGGACGTTGGCCTCTTCGAAATTAAAGGTGGAGAATTCCCGCTCGGCCTGCTGGAAGATCGCCCCGTAGCTTACCTTGTCATTCCACATGATGTCGTAAACGCTGTTGACCCCCTGCAGATACATGGCTATCCGCTCCAGGCCGTAGGTGATTTCGGCGGTAATTGGCGAGAGTTCAAGGCTGCCGGCTTGCTGGAAATAAGTGAACTGGGTGACTTCCATGCCGTCCAGCCAGATCTCCCAACCCAGACCGGAGGCCCCGAGCGTTGGGGATTCCCAGTCGTCTTCCACAAATCTGATATCGTGCTCTAATGGGTCGATCTTGAAGCGGCGCAGGCTGTTCAGGTAGAGTTCCTGGACATCCTTGGGCGACGGTTTCAGTACGACCTGGAATTGGTAGTAGTGCTGCAGGCGGTTTGGGTTCTCACCGTAGCGGCCATCGGTGGGCCGTCGGGACGGCTGGACATAGGCGGCGCGCCAGGGTTCAGGCCCCAAGGCCCTGAGCAGGGTAGCGGGATGGAAGGTGCCGGCGCCGACTTCCATGTCGTAGGGCTGTTGGATGACGCAGCCTTGGTCGGCCCAGTAACGGCTCAGTTCGAGGATGATATCTTGAAAGTACATGGTTCAGGCAAAGGGTAAAAGGTGAAGGGAAAAACAGTCTGGTCTATGACTGACTGTCGATATTTGCGTCCCCAACCTACCATAGGAGCGGGGGCTGGCAAGGGTTTTTTTGCTGGTGGCGCTGATTTTTTGATCTGTCAATCCCGGCAGTTGGTTGCTGTCATGGCGCGGCATGAGACTATGCGTTTTTGGCTTGCTGCCGGGCGTCATTCGGGAGGGCTCTTTTTTTTATTTTGACAGGCAGGGGGAAATACGGTATGGGAAATAGAATAAGCAAAAAATTAAATACTGATTTTCTTGTGTGTTTTAGTCTGATTGACTAAACTTATATTAGTTTGGCTAGTTTTTTTGGAGGTTGGCTGTTGGGGAATGAAAATTTGGACAAACACAAAAATGGAGGGAAGAACATGGTGAAAAAGTTTTCGGCTTTGGCCCTGGCGGCGCTGATCGCCTTGCCTGCTATGGCAGGTGCGGCGGCAAGTCCTGCCGAACTTGAGGCCCAGATCGAGCGATTGACCAAGGAGTTGGGTGCACTCAAGAAAGATATGGTTGAACTCAAAGAAAATACAGGCAGCACGGTGGAGGCAATCAAAGAAAAGTCTGAGACATGGGACGAGGCCGCCAGAATTCAGTTGTCTGGTGATTTCCGGACCCGTTTGGATGCCGTGTCGGCTGAGGCTCCAGACGCCTATACTGCCCTTAATGTGGCGCGCGGTGTTGTCAATTTTCTCGATATAGGCGGCACTAACGGTTTACTTAATCCTAATGCCGGCGGGGCCGGCACACCGTTGGCCAATTTTGGTTTGACCACTGCCTCACCGATCGGCGCCCCAGGCGCTCCAGGCACGCTGCTTGGCAATTTGGGGCCGGCTTTGGCCGGTGGACAAGCCGCATTTGTCGGGGCCGCTACGGGCGCCGGTCTGACCACGCAACAGGCGACAGATATGTATGCCCTGTTTTCAAATCCTGAGACTGGCGCCTTAGTTGGCGGCATGGGCGCCAGCGGGGCCACTGTCGGCGACTTGCTGGGTGGGCTCAGCAGCGCGGAGAATCTTACCGGAATTATGAAACAGTTATCGCCGGATGCCAGGAAATCTATTTTTGGCAATATGTTTAACCAGTATCAGCCTGCCCAGTCCCAAGATTATGATAACGACACTATGTGGACCAACCGTCTGCGGGTCAATCTGCGGGCCAAGGCCACCGAGGATGTGGAATTTAAGGCCCGCTTGGCCATGTATAAGTCATGGGGTATGGAAAATAATCCGGTTGACTATCAATACAATGCCGGCAACGGCGGCGGACCTTTCATGTTGAATTCCCTGTCCTTTGACGGCAGTTCGACCAGGCAGCCTGAGGATAACGTCCTGCGAGTGGATCGGGCCTTCATGAACTGGAACAACCTCGGAGGATCGTCCTCGTGGTTCTCCATCGGTCGGCGGCCAACCTCCGACGGGCCTCCATCGCAGTTTCGCATGGGCGTCCAAGATCGGCTGGCCACCCCGGTGTCCTACATGGATTTCCCGTTCGACGGTTTGACCTTGGGCTATGCCTACAAGACCTTTTTTGGGGTTGAGGATTTCCCTGGCAAGCTGCGTCTTTGCTACGGCCGCGGCTTCGAGTCCGGTCCTAGTGAGGATGAAAATGGTTTGAACGATGTTGATTTTGCCGGGTTGAGCTGGGATGTGTACGACAAGGACAGGCGTTTCTTCAGTATCCAGTCCTTTGCCGCGATGAACATGTTTAACGTGCCGGACGGGGTTGACTTTGTCAATCCGTTGGAGTTTGCCATTTGGGAGAACAATCATGACCAGTTCAACCCGCTTGATCCGAGCCAAAACATGACCCTGGATCGGGCCAACCTCGGCAATATCTACCACACCGATGCGGTCTATCACAACAAGGTCCAAGACCTGAATTATTTTCTGGCCGCCGGTTGGTCCAGGACCAAGGCCAATGGCGTCGATGAAATGGGCACCAGCCTCTTGGGTTCCTGGTGGGATGATCCAAGCGATAAGAATGGCTACTCCGTCTACACCGGGATTCGTTACGACTTCCCGGATCAGCCGTTCAAGATCGGTCTGGAGTACAATTACGGCACCAAGAACTGGATCTCCTTTACCCCGGGCAATGACGATCTATACGCCGCGAAACTTGCCACCCGCGGTCATGTCATTGAGGCTTACGGCCTGTGGGATATACCGGCCGGCGATGTCATCTCCAAGTTTGGCAAGGCCTTCATGCGGCTAGGCTACCAGCACTATAATTACAACTACACCGGCAGTGGCTTCTGGCTCGGTGAGCCTTTGAATATTGACGACTTGAATGATGATCCGCTGGCTGCGCAGTTCTATGTACCGGTTGACACCATGGACCAGCTCTATGTCTCGTTGGAGGCCTGGTTCTAAAAAGTTCGGTTGCATAACATCGTCGGCGGTTGTATTTAAAGAGCGGGCAGGGGTATTCCTTGTCCGCTCTTTTTTTGTGGGATTGATAGAGTGTCTTTAATAAATTTTTTGCCGATTGATTGTGGAGATGACCTGGTTGGGGGCTTTTTTAACCGGCACGGTGGGGTAAGTCCTGCCCCGTTTGACTCCCTGAATGTGAGTTATGGGGTTGGCGATGAGTCCCAATGTGTCGATAGCAATCGCACTTTTATGAAAGAGTGCCTTGGCCTCAAGTCGCTGATTTCGGCACGACAGGTGCATGGTGACCGGATTCTCTCCATTGCCGGGCCGCAGTCAGGTGATTGCGAGCATGAGGGCTACGATGCACTGATCACCAATCAGCCTGGAGTCGGACTCCTGATCCAGCAGGCCGATTGTCAGGCCGTGGTTCTCTATGACCCGCTTAATCGGGTCGTGGCCAATGTCCATGCTGGCTGGCGGGGCAGTGTGGCCAATATCATCGCCAAAACTATTGGGCAGATGGCGGCGGATTTCGGCACGGACCCTGCGAAGATCGTGGCCGCCATCAGCCCTTCCCTGGGGCCATGCTGCGCTGAGTTTTTTAATTTTCATGCCGAATTGCCGCAAGAGTTTCATGCCGACCAAGTCAGGCCCGCTCATTTCGATTTCTGGGCCATCAGCCGCAGACAACTTCAGCAGGCAGGCGTCGTGCCGGCCCAAATAAAGACCGCCGCGATCTGCACGCGCTGCGATCACAACTATTTCTCCTATCGCCGTGAGGGCAAGACCGGCCGCTCTGCCACGGTAGTTGCCCTTCGATAGTAGTACCACCATGTCACATTGTCCCCGTTATCTCGCCATCGACATTCTCTGTCAATGGCAGCAAAACGAGCAGCCGATTGATGCGCTGCTTGAGCCTCGTCTGCAGGAGATGTCAGACGCCAGGGACCGCAACCTGTTGAAGGCGATGGTCTTTGGTTCGTTGCGGGAACGCGGCACTCTCGACTGGCTGCTTGGCCGTCTTTCCTCTTCGCCGCTGCCTCGGCTCAAACTCCCTATATTGCAGGCCTTGCGGATAGGGGCCTATCAAATTCTGTTTTTGGACCGGGTGCCGCTGGCCGCTGCCATTCATTCAACCGTGGAGGCCGTGAAGCAGATGGGCCAGCCGCGCTGGTTGACCGGCTTTGTCAACGGGGTGTTGCGGAATGTGGGGAGGCGCAAGCAGGAATTTCTGGAGACAATTCAGCTGGGGAAGGCGCCGGACGAGGCGCGGTTTAATCATCCTGATTGGCTCTCGCAGAGATGGCGTGATCGTTACGGCGTCCAAGGCATGGCCGCCATTTGCCGGAGTAACGGGCAGCCTTCCAGACTTTGCCTACGGGTGAATACTGCAAAAATTACGGTTGTGGACTATTTGAGCGCCTTGGCGCTAAAGTCGATTCACGCGGAAGCAGGGGCCTATGCCGCCGAGGCGGTTTGGCTGGACGATGGTGGGGCCATTAATGATTTGCCGGGCTATAATGCCGGTTGGTTTTTCGTCCAGGACGAAATCGCCCAGCTTATCGGAGGACTCATCCTGCCCTGCCCGGCAGGCAATTGTCTGGACGGCTGTGCCGGGCTGGGCGGCAAGACCGCCGTTCTGGCCGGGATTGTCCCGGACGGCGCAAAAGTTGTGGCGGTGGAGCCTCATCCCCGTCGGCAGCAGTTATTTCAGGAGAACATGGCCCGCCTGGGCCTGACGAATGTTATCTTGTCTGCCGGCACTCTGGCCGAGTATGCGGTAATCGCCTCTGGAGATTTTGCCGCTGTCCTGATTGACGCCCCCTGCTCCGGCCTTGGGGTGACTGGCCGTCATCCCGATATTCGTTGGCAGCGTAAGGCCAGCGATCTGCCGAATTTTCAGGCAACTCAACTGGCGATCCTGCGAGAGGCCATGCCCTTGGTTGCTCCCGGCGGGGTTCTGGTCTATGCCACCTGTAGTACCGAACCGGAGGAAAACGAGGTGGTGATTGCTCTGTTCTGCGACGAGTTCCCTTGCTTTGTCATCGAAAACGCCGCTGCCAGTCTGCCGTTCGCCGCCCAGCATTTGGTCGATGAACAGGGATTTTTGCGGACAATTCCCGGCCAGCATGGCAGTGACGGATTTTTCGCGGCCAGACTGAGGAGGTTGTGATGGTCCTTGCAAGGCAAAAGAGAGGAAATCGTGGGTGGAGAGAGGCGTGGAGCTGACGGGCGAAGATTCCATCTGGCAGCAGATTCAGCGAGCCGGCCACCTTGGGGGCCGCCGGATTCATTACTTTGAGACGGTGGAGTCAACCAACACTTTGGCGTTGGAGATGGGGCAGGCCGGGGCGGCGCCGGGGACCGTGCTGGTGGCTGAGACCCAGACCAGGGGCCGGGGGCGCTTGGGGAAGGCATGGAGTTCGCCACCTGGGACAGGCCTATACTGCACTGTGCTGCTAAGGCCTGAAATTCCCGTGAACCATCTGGCGAGGATAACCTTGGCCGCTGGACTTGCCGCAGCTCGGGCCATTGATGAACTAAGCGGCCAGGTGAGCGCCATCAAATGGCCGAACGATGTGTTGATCCAGGGGCGTAAGGTGGCTGGCATTCTGGCGGAATGCGATATGTCTGGCGGTGAATGGCCGTTGGTGGCCTTGGGGGTGGGCATCAATCTGGAAACCAACCTAGATCAATTTCCGCAGGAATTACGCTTGACCGCGTCGTCGCTTTTGATTGCCAGCGGCAGGCGCATTGCCAAAGGGGTGATGCTGGTCACGTTGCTCAGGTGGATTGAGCAGATGATAGCTAGGCTGGAACAGGCTGATTTCGTAGGAATTTTAGACGAATGGCGAACCAAGGATG
>JANNQL010000128.1:0-21510 GCA_031400755.1 Pseudomonadota bacterium
CCGGTGGCGGTGACCAGCAGGCGGTCGGTCTTGTACACATCCTCCTCCTGCGGCCCCTTGCCGAACATTTCTGCAAAGGACTTGCCAGTTTGCGGAGTGCTGTCGCTAGCGGGCGGCTCGGCGAGGGCCAGGGAGCAGTTGGTAAAGAAAAACAAGGCCGCGGCGGTGACGAGTCGTTTGCTGTTCATAGTTGCTCTCTCTGCTGTGGTTGTTGTGTCAGCCCAAACAAGAAGGACAGGGGGCGATCATTATTTCTAACGTACCAAAGGAATCAGCGTGAAGCGAAAGCTGCGGTCCGCCGACCTGGAGGGCGACATGGGCAGCCCGGCAAGCTTGGTTGTCACAAAGCACAAATGTCTGTGGTGCAGGCATTTGTGCCGGTAACAGGCTGTTTTGTCAAGCATATGGCAAAGCGAGACGAAAAGTCAAACAGAATATTGCCTTTCTGGACGCAGGCAGGCGATATGCAGCAAATAATGAGTGGGGCTGTAATTTTTTTTTGGCTTGTGAGGGGGCCAGGAGGGCCTGCGGCTGAAGCCCCAAAATTTATCGGTCGATAACGGAAGTGGCCATGCTCATGGCCTGGGGGGAGATGGTAAGTCCGATGCGTTCGGCGGTCTTGCTGTTGATAAGGATCTGGGTGCCAATGGGCTCCATAACTTTGATATCATTAGGCTTCTGACCATGCACCAGGATATTCTTGGCCATGCCGGCGGCCTGGATGCCGATCTGGCTGAGCTCCGGGTTGACGGTCAGAGTCAGGCCCATCTTGGCCAGGTTTTGGCTCTGGCCGACGCAGAGCAGTTTTTCCTTGAGGCAGCGCTCCTCAAGCCAGGACAAGTTTTCCATGGTGTAGAGCGCCGGGTCGTTCAAGACCCAGAAGGCATCGACCTGACCGCTAATTTTTTTGAAACCGCGCTGGAAATCTTTGGAGCGTTCGATGGGTTCCGCCACCAACTCCAGGCCGAGCCGGGCTGCTTCTTTCCGGGCCTGGTCGAGCAGGGCGGTCGAATACGGGCTGTACAACAGGCCTATACGTTTGACGGTGGGTGAGAACATGGTCATGTTGACAAATTGGGTGCCAGGGGAAATTTCGGAGGCGATGCCTGACATGTTGTTTTGGCCTTCCAGTAGGTTATAACGCTGCCAGTTCAGGACCATGGCGAAGATGACCGGGACCTCCTCATGCCCCTGGGTCCAGAGTTTGGCGGCATAGGCGGCCTTGGCGCCGAGGGCGTAGATAAGTGTTGGTCGGCTGGCGAAGAGTTTATCTTTCAAGCCGGGGTCAGTCTGGATATCGCCATGCAGGTTGAAGACTAAAGTCGGCAGGTCAACTTCGCCGCTGAAACTGGTCGCCTGTTGAAGGTATGTCTCGTCGCTGTCGGATAGCAGAATGGCTATCAAACCATCCGGCGCGGCGGCCAGCGCCGGTCCTGCCCACAGGCCAACTGCCAGGAGGAGTAGGATTATGTTATTGAGGAGTAGGTATTTGCCACGCATCGATATCTAGGAGCTCCATAATTTGGGCGGTATTTTTATCATCCTTGCCTGCTAACAGGCTTTTTCGTAATTTGTCAAGGTCGTCTGCTTTAACAACGCCCTCGGCATAACACAGCACCGGTAGCGGGATGGGCAGCGAAACGGCCAGGGTCTTGACCGTTTTTAAAATGTTGGGGTTGATCACGCCTACCCTCTTTAAGTTGTCTTCTGAGATCAGGGCCGCCTTGACCTGCCCCAAGACCAGGGCGAACAAGGCATCTGAATCCTTGGCCGTGGTAATGAAGTTGAGCGTGTTGCTGTCTAAGCCGTTGCCCTTGAAGATGACTTCGTTCAACATGGTAAGGCCGGCCGCACCCACCGGGGTCATGGCGATGGTGGCGTTGGCCAGTTTGTCTGCCGTCAAGTCGGAATCAGCGGCCACGAGCAGGACCTTGCGGTAGGTGGTGGCGCCTTCATGCACCGGGACCATGAAGGGCTTGAACTTTTTGTCGTTGCCGTCCTGTTTGAGATACCATGCCGGCAGAAAGAGAAACGATGGGTGTCCCTCCTTTACCTGGCGATCAAAATCCCTGAACCTGGTAAAGGGCTGAAAGGAAAAAGTGAAGCCTTCGGCCGTCAGAAAGGTATCCATTATCTGTTTGAGGCCGGACAGGTTGCTGTGGGCGGAATCGGGGTTGAAATAAAAAAAGTGGGCCGAGGCGGCGGAGCCGGTCAGATGTGGTAAGCACAGTAAGGAAAAGAGGACCAGCAGGGCGGCGATATGCTTGCTGGTTTTTTGTCTCAATCGTATCATCAGGGTAACTGGCAAAAGGGGCAAAATTTATTGTTGCGGGACCTTACCACGTTTTGCTCCAAACACAAAATAAAAATTAGGCGCTGGTTGCCACTTTGTCACAGAGAATTACACCCCTTGGATCTGGCCAAGCTGTTCGCGGGCGAAGTCGATTGACGGGTCAAGGTTGAGTGCCAGCTCGAAGAATTTTGCCGCCTGGGCGAGGTCGTTTAATTTCCGGTAGTTGACCCCGAGGTTGGCGTAGTCGATGGCAGAGTTGGGACTCAGTTGCACCGCCCGCTGGAAGTGGTCGATGGCGGTCTGGTACTGGTTGAGCTTATAGTGGCAGACGCCGAGCATGTTGTGGAGGTCGGGCCGTTCATCGTCATGGCCAATGCCGTTTTGCAGGACGGCGATGGCATCGGTGAACTTGCCCTGGTCCTTCAGGCAGTTGCCCATGTAAGAGTAGATATAGGGGATGTCCTCCGTCTCGGGATGCCGGTCGAGGGCCCGTTGCAGATGGACCATGGCCTCGTCGTACTGTTCGAGTGCGTGCAGGTTGCGGCCCAGGTAGAAATCGATGTAGTAGGCCTCCGGCAGCAGTTTCTGCATGGCGAGCAGTTGCTCACAGCAGGCAACCGGATCGGCGGTCCGTTCCGCCACCAGCTTGGCGGCGAAGAGGCCGACATTGTTGATCATCGAGCGCTCCCGAAAATGGGCGCCGGGAATGATGGTGTAGATGGCCGGGATCTGCAATTGATCATGAATGGTATTAAGCAGATAGACCTCCATGCCGAGCTTGGCAAGCGCGGCCAGCATCCCCTCGATCTCAATCTTCATGTTGTCGTTGCCTAAGTCCGCCATCTGTTCGAGGCGGATGGTGCTGCCCGGGTGGGTGATGAACGGCACCTCGTCCATGCTCAAGGGTTTGGGCAGGCCGCTGGCCACGTAGTTGGCCCTGGTGTGGAAATCGCCGGCCAATTGCGCCACTTCGGTCAGGGCGCGGATCAGGGCCTTGTCCGGGTTAGGGGTGGTGCCGGCGGTGTAGACGATCTCGCTCAGGTCCGGGAAAGTGCTGCGGTCAATGGCCAGCGCCCCCAAGGTCGGGATGCCGGTGTCGAGTGTGAAGTCATTTAAGTAGATCTCGATGCCGTTCTTAGTGAATTTGTCGATCAGTTCGAGCGCCACCGGGTCTTTGACGCTCGTTAGGTCAAGCAGCGGGGTCTTTAGCTGCTGGTGGCTGACCACGGCGCAGACGTGGCGTTCGATGATCTCGCAGATGCCCTGGCTGATCGCCTCCTCATAGGTGTTGCCGGCAGACGGGCCGTTGAACTCGTTGATGGCGAAGAACCAGGAAAACGGCACCATGACCTCCTGGCCTCGGCCCAGATTGGTGGCCCAGGTCCACTGGATGGGGATGTCGCTGATCAGCTGTTCCAGCAGGCCGACATCGGTGGTGGTGTCGTGCACTGACTGCAGGAGTTTTTCGAGCGGCATGAGCGGGTAGTCGCTTTTCTTCATCTCGGCATAGGTGGCGGTGATGAAGTTTTTTGGGTCCTTGATGAAGCTGAAGAAGCTGAAGCGCTCGCCCAGTTCCATGCAGGCGCTGGCCCTGGACTGCTCAGGGGTGCTGCCCTTGCCCATTTGTTTCTTGGTGCCGATGATCTGGTGGGCGTCCTTGCCGCAGACGCTGAAATAGACCGGGATGTCGAGACGTCCGGTGTCGATCCGCTTGACCTCTTTCAAGATATCCAGCTTGACCTCTTGCAACTTGTCCATGAAGCGCTGGACCGTCTCCACCGGGGTGCAGGCCTTGTCCTGGTCATAGGTGTAGTGTTTTTGGCAATCGCGCAGACGGATGGGTTTCTTTTCCATGGGGACCTCGGTGCTCGGGCATTTGGCAGCGCCCGTTGATGGGATTAATAACTGCTCAGGTTGTTTAGGCTGATGGTTCGGCTCCGCTCACCAACCGACCGGTCCCTGAGCGGAGTCGAAGGGCGGTACTTTTACAATGTATGGAGAGCACTGTCCTTGTCTTTTTCTGTTCTCTTTTGTTAACAGTCTTAAGCCTTCAGCCTAAACAACCTTAAGCTATTGTAACACTTTGTGGCACTATATATAATTTGTTCTTTTGAAAACCGCAATTTTTTTGTTCATGAATGCGAATGCTGGCTGCCCTTGTTGAGATGGTGCAGGACGCGGTCTATGATGTCGGCTGAGTTGGCGCTTTTGACTACGACTTCATCGGCGCCGGCGGCCAGGGCCAGGCTCCTGGTCTCGGGTTGGCTGTCGGTGGTGAAGATGAGCAGCTGGACGTGGTCCATTTCGCGGATCTTTCTGATTTCTCGGCAGATTTCGATCCCGCTCATGATGGGCAGGTGGTAGTCGATAACAGCGGCAATCGGCTCTTCCTTGAGGATCAGGGCCAGACCGTCCTTGCCGTTTTCCGCCGAGAAAGGGTGAAAACCGGCCTTTTGGAAGAGTCGGTTGTAGAGTCGGAGAATGACCGGGTTGTCGTCGATGATGACGATTTTTCTGGGGGGCGCCTTCGATGGGGCCGGGCCCTGCTCGGCTTGATTAGTGGTATTTTGCAGCAGGATGGCGTCGCCGATCTTGATCAAAGTCTGCGGAGAGGGCAGGAGAGAGTCTTGGTCGCCGCGGCGGAGGCCTATGATTAGGGAGTTTTGTTCTGCTGCCGCCGCACTCAAAGTCTTGCCTGCCAGGCTTGATCCAGGCTTGACCTCAAGCCAGATGGGTGAAAGGTTGAGGGCGTCGGCGCCATCGCTGAAGAGAGATTGGTGGCCGGTGGCCCGCAGGATATCGTCGGCCACCTGACGGCCAGCTGACTTATAGGGCGAAATGACGTGATCGGCCCCGGCCTGGATGATTTTACGGGCGGCGGAGGGGGTGGCCGAGCGTGAGAAGATGCGTAGCGTTGGGTTCAACTCCCGGGCGCTTAAGACGATGAACAGGTTGTCCGGGTCGGTGTTGAGCATGGCCAGGAGTCCGGCTGCCTTTTTTATGCCCGCCTTCAGCAAGGTCTCCTCGTGGGTGGCGTCTCCTTCAACAAAGTATTCCTGGCGTTCTTTAAGCTCCAAGCACTGTTCGGGGCTGGACTCGACGATGACGTAGTCGGCGCCTGCCTTTTTAAAGTGTTCGGCAGCGGCCTCGCCGACCCGGCCAAAGCCGCAGATGATATAATGACCGGTGAGGCGCTCGATTTTTTTATGCATTTTTTTGGTCTCCGATGATTTGTTCGAAATTTTTTCCAAGATCGACTCAACCAGGGAATGGGCGATAAAGGTCAGGCTGCTGAAACCGATGACGATCAGCATGGTCGTGAACAGCCGGCCTGTCTGGGACAGTGGTTTGACTTCGCCGAAGCCGACCGTGGCGATGGTGATCATCGTCATGTAGAAGGCGTCAAACCAGGAGTAGTCCGGTTCGATCAGGACATAGCCCGTGGTGCCGAAGCTGATCAGCAACAGACAGACGATGATGGCGATAATGATGCGGCGGTTGGCGCTCATGGATGCAGGGCGGGATTGAAATAGCCGTAGCGCAATTTTGGGAAGCGCTTTTTTATGGCGTCAAGCCACTGTTTTATGCCGATGGCGTCAGCCTCTTGCGGGTGCTGGATGGTCTCGAGGTACCAGTCCGGGTCCATGTTCAGGTTGCGAAGCTGGATAAAGTCCGGCTGGCAGTCGTCAACCAATCGGCAGAAGGCCTCGGTCTCGGGGAGAGAGTCAGTCACCCCTGGGCAGATAAAATAATTGAGCGACACAAAACGGTCCCGTTTTTTCATCTCGACGATGGACTGGCGCACATCGTTGAAGTCAAAGCCCTGAGGGCGATAGTACAGACTGTGCTGGGCCGGCCGGGCGCTGTTTAGGCTTACCCGGATGCTGTCTAAGCCCGCCTCGGCCAGACGGGCGACCCAATCCGGTAGGCTGGCGTTGGAGTTAAGGTTGATCGTGCCGCGGCTGGTCTGTTTGCGGATGGACCTGATGGCCTGTTCAATGGTTGCCGCCTGTAGCAAAGGTTCGCCCTCGCAGCCCTGGCCGAAACTGACCACGCCCTGGTCTACGGCGTTGAGGTGGGGGACCGCCACCTCGGCAATCTCGCGTGGGCTTGGCACAAATTTGATGCGGTCCTGGGTTGACGGGCAACAACCAGAGGGCTGCAAGGAGATGCAGCCGACGCAATTGGCGTTACAGGCCGGCGAGGTTGGCAGCGGGGCCTCCTCGCGGCCCAGAAAATAATTTTTGGCGGCCGGGCAGCTGTAGGTCAGGCTGCACTTGCCAAGATGTTGGACCAGGCGGTTTTCCGGATGGCGCTTGAGGGCGGCCAGGGTCCGGGCCTTGATTTTTTTAGGATCGAATTGGCTGGCGTCCTGGCGAAGGCTCCTGTCGCTGCGGAACGAGGCCACCCAGAATTGATTGTCATGCCAGCCGACGGCGGTGTAGGCGAAGAGGGGCAGGGGCGGGACGGTGTTGGCCAGCTTTTCAAAGGCTGCCGACAGGATGGTGGTGTGGGCCGGGGCCACAAAGGCCGCTACCGCCTGGATGCCTTCGTCAGGATGATAGGGGTTTTCGAGGAGTCTGGCGGCCTGGCCGTCAATGGGATCAAAACCAACCGGCAACCGCCCCGGCAGGACAAAGAGTTCGCTGCCCTCCGGCAGGGGGATGAGATCGGTGAGTTCCGGGCTTTTGAACTGATAGGCGCTCCGTCCGGCCATCTGCAGGTCGGGAAAATCCTGTATCTCGCCGCGGCTGTTAGCGAACAGCAGGCTGGGCATCTGGCCGGGACAACTGGACTTCATGGCTGATTCACTGTCAAATTGTCATTGCTCAGAATGGTTAGCCGGAAGGCTGGAGGACCGTGGGTAGGGATGGTTGGTGCCATCTGTCCTGGAGTCTGGCCGTCAATGGTCCTGAACACTTGCGTCGCATTTAAACAGGGGGGGGCGTAGGTCGGCAGGAGTAAGGGTCAGCCGGCTTGCGGCCTGATCTTGCTCAAGACTGAATCAACTACTCGGTAGATTTCCTGGTCATCGCCAAAGACATCCTGGACCTTCGGGTGCTGGACCAAGTCTTCAATGATATATTGGGTGAGATAGAGGGTGATGAAGTTGGGATTGCTGACCATGGAACGGATGGGGGCGATCTTGAACTGCATGTCAAACTCTTCCATGTCCGCCAACTTAGTGAACAAGGAGCTGAATACTTCGCGAAGGTCGCGGTCCGAGGTAGTTTCGATGATATGCTCGTCAAGCATACGCTGCACAAGTTTGGTGGCGAGTTCGTCGGCATGTTTGAAACAGGCCTGCATCATGAAACGACGCTCTCGTTCCCGGTCTCTGTCGATTGCCTTGACAGCCTTGTCTCCAGCGCCATACGGATTATTTGTTCTTGCCATGCCTTTCCCCTTTATTATGGAATGATTTATTGAAAATTGTTTGAATTATCAAATAACATAAAATAATTGATTCAGAAAATAAATTAAAGTAAATGATGTATTTTTTTATGTGATGTAGTGTGGTTATGGGGGAGCATCCCCGATACGAGCCATGTTTGATGGCGTCGCCATCCCGTGATTTTTTGCAAGTTCATCATGATTTATTGAGGTGAGATAATGAAGAATGAAGTACCGCCTGTTAAGAAAAGCCTGACCATCCTCATTCCGGAAGGGGTGGTCCCTGCCCCGATATTGCATACGGTCACCGAACTGGTCCGGCAGTATCATTTGGGTCTCTATCTGTCCACCGTTCAGAATTTGCGGCTGCTTGATATTCGTGATGAAGACGAGCCGAAGATCAGGGAGGCCCTGGCGGCGGTGGGGGCTGAATTGAAAGGGCCGGGGAAATTCCCGCTGCCCAAGATCTGTGTAGGGGGCAGTTATTGCAATCTCGGTCTGATTGATACCATGGCCCTGTCTAAAAAGATTTTGGCGGTCTTCAAGGACAAAGGGCCGGTGAAGCCAAAATTCAAGATTGCCATCTCCGGGTGTCCTGCCGCCTGTTCCGATGCCCTGCTCGCCGATATCGGCATCAAGGCGACCAAGGCCGGTCTTGAGGTCTATGCCGGCGGCAAGGGCGGCCCCTTCCCTAAAGTCGGTCGGCGGATTGCCAAGGGGGTGGACGATGAAACGGTGCTCGCTATTATTGAGCGCCTGGTCGCTTTCCATGCCGAGAAGACCGAGAAAAAGCAGCGTTTCGCCAAGCTTATTGATGGGCCTGATTTTCCTTTTCCGGAGGTGTAGTTGGGGGGGGATGGGTGATGATAGTGGCCGACTTTTGCGGTCAGGATCGAGGCACTAAAGTCATTTGACCGAGTCGTCGAGCTGGTCGTAGAGGTCGGGGTAAAGCCGTTTGGCGCATTGCGGGCAAATCCCGTGAGTGAATTCAGCGTCTGTGCGGGTCCTGATGTAATCCTCAACCCGGCTCCACTTGCCCTCTGTGTCTCGAATCTGTCGGCAGGAGGAGCAGATAGGCAAGAGGCCGCTTAGAGTTTTGACCTGCGTTAAGGCCTCGGTCAGTTCCGTGATCAGTTTCCCCTTTTCTTCTTCCGTTGCCCGGCGGGTGGTGATCTCCTGGTTTAGGGACTCATTGACCTCTGTGAGCTCAAGGGTGCGGGCCTGCACTCTGTTTTCAAGTTCGTCATGGGCCCGCCGCAGGGCGAGGTCGGCCTTATTTTTCTCCCTAAGAGTTTTGGTGGCGTTCAGGAAGGAGAACATGATCAGGATCAGGAGGCCGAAAGCCAGGACGGCGACCGAGGTGCTGACCGTGGTCAACAGGGACCTCAGTTCATTTCGGGGCTTGGTGTTGTCGTAATAGATTTCAAAGGCGCCGGCAAAGGTTGCCCCGTACATAATTGGCACGTAGGTTTCAACCACGTCGATTGGCATTATCTGTCCTTCCATGGAAATTGCGTTTTTTTGGACGACCTTAGTATAGAGTTGTCCATGGCCTACCACATCGCGAAAGTATTCGTTGGTGTTGACCTGTCCGATGTCGGCCTTGTCGGTGGAGTAGATGATGGTGCCGTCCGGCTTGAAGATCTTGACCTTGATGATCTGAAAATCTCTTTGTACTTCGATCAGTTGTTTGGCATTGTGGGTCGCGTCCAGCGTGGTTTCATTGAAGTCGGCCGCTTCAGGGAACAGAGAAACGGCGATGTGATTGGCCACATTGACCGCCTCCCGTTCCGACGTTTTAGTGACAAAATCGACAAAGGCGGGATCGAGGTACAGGATAATATACAGCGGGAAGCTGACCAGGGCGGCAATTGAGGCCAGGATGATGCCCGTTAAGATGTTGGCGTGGTTGGCTTTGGGCATAGGGAATCTTGGGCTGGTGGTGATGGCTTTTGGTTATACGTTACCCTGGAGATGAAAGTAATTTCCCTTTGTTAATGGCCCCGGCCTTGTTTTTAAAGGGGGCACAGCCGTTCCGTCACGTTGACCGGAGATTTGTCTGTTACGGTTTGATCTTATCAAGGGGTCGTGTCATAAGTCAATACCCACAAGGGAAAAAAGATAGGGGCTTAGTTGGCAGGTTGAATAAGGATGGCGAGGTTGCGCCGCAGTTTTCAGCTTAGCAACCTGAGTAGTGATACGATTGGTCGGCAGTTGCTACCGGGAAAATTTATGAGATTGGGAGAAAGTGGAATGGAACAGACAATAATCGATGTCGTCATCATTGGCGCCGGTCCGGCCGGCTTGCAGGCTGCCGTGCATGCCGCCCGCAAAAAGGCATCAGTGGTGGTCTTCGGCAAGAGCGAGGGGAGCAGCATCTATGCCGCCCATGTTGAAAATTATCTCTGTGTCGATGGGGTGGCTGGGGGGGCTGAGATGTTGGCCATAGGCCGTGAACAGGCCCGGCGTTTTGGGGCCGAGATCAGGGCCGAAGATGCCCTGGGGGTCGAAGCGGAGGAGGAAGGGGTATTCACGGTTCGCACTGAACGAGGTGAGTATCAGGCCAGGACGGTGATTTTTGCTACCGGCACCGCCCGCAAGAAGTTGAAGGTCCCGGGCGAAAAGGAACTGGTGGGGCGAGGTGTCAGCTATTGTGTTGATTGCGATGCCAACTTCTTCCGTAACGCGCCGGTGGCGGTGGTTGGCAATGGCAGTGCGGCAGTGGATGGGGCCTTGACCTTGCTCGGCTATACGCCGCATGTCTTTCTGGTGGCGCAGCAGCTTGACATCTCGGCTGAACTCCGCCAGAAATTGGAGGCCAGCCGGGTCAGCCGCTTGGAAGGGCTCTGGGTGGAGAGGATCCAGGGCGACAATGCGGTGGAATCAATCCTGCTTACCGATGGCGGCACCTTTATGGTGGAGGGGGTCTTTATCGAGCTGGGCGCCAAAGGGGCGATTGAGCTGGCCCTCAATCTGGGGGTGGCGCTCGATACTGACACCATGACCCATATCGATACCAATAAAAGGCAGGAGACCAACATCCAAGGAATATACGCTGCCGGCGATATCGCCGGTCAGCCCTACCAAATGGCCAAGGCCGTGGGGGAAGGTTGTGTGGCGGGCTGGGAGGCGGCCAATTACGTCAATCAAATCAAGCGTCACGCCAAGGAGTAAAGGGCCGATGGTTGAGGCAGGGCTTGAGGCAACAGACTATCAGTTCATGGGGTTGGCCTATGCCGAGGCGGTGGCGGCCAGCCTCCGGCATGAGGTGCCGGTGGGCGCTGTCCTGGTGGATGCGGCGGGGACGGTGCTGGCGAAAGACGGCAACCGCACCATTGAGCTGTCAGACCCCTGCGCCCATGCCGAGATTCTGGCACTGCGGGCAGGCGGGGGCAAAAAGGGGAATTACCGACTGTCCGGGGCCACCCTTTTTGTCACTCTGGAACCGTGTCTGATGTGCATGGGGGCCATGGTCCACGCCCGTCTGGCGCGGCTCGTCTTTGCCGCCTTGGACCCCAAGGCCGGCGCCGCCGTCAGCCGTTATCAGATTGGTCGCGACCAGCGTTTGAACCATACCCTCACCATCGACCAGGGGCCCATGGCCATCGAATGCAGCGCTCTGCTGCGCGATTTTTTCAGGGCCAGACGGTAAGTGGGATGGGGGGCCTGCAAAAAAAGTCGAGAGCGCGAGATTGTCGTCGCAAAAAGAAAAAAGGGCAGGGCCTGCTGGCCCTGCCCTTCCAAGGAGGAGTAAAAGGAGAGGACAATTCACCTTTCAAAGATACAATGCTACAATGTAGGACTTATGTCAAGCGCTAAATTTGCTAAAAAAGATTTTTTTTTAAGAGTTAAGCAGAAGCAGGGACCGTTGTCTTTCTTTTGCCGGGATTGCCCTTGGTGAGCATAATAAAATCGTTTTAACGTCAGGTTATCCCAAGATAGATTCCCTTTATTTTTGCACTGCCATTGTGTAATCATACGTCTGCTGTTTAATGGATATGGTCTATGCCGCGGAGCTTATCTTTACCAGGCCGCAGGCTGCCAAGAAGGTGCGTGACCTCAACGACTGGTTTTCTTGAATTGCCGGGGCAAAGGAAGGCGGGGCCTTCCTGGCGGAATTCAAGGAGGCTGGTTTTCGCGAAGTAGAGATTCTTAAAACTTCCAAAAACGCCCGCACCAGGCATCAATATCTTGTTGCGGCGGATGTCCGCGCCATCCGATAAAAACAATCCATCAATTAAAACATCGAGGATTTTTCATGAGTGAATTCACCAATGTTACCGTAGTCAGAAAGGCCAACATCTATTTCGACGGCAAGGTCACCAGCCGGACCATCATCTTTGCCGATGGCAGCAAGAAGACACTCGGCGTCATGCTGCCGGGGGACTATGAATTCAACACGGCGGACAAGGAGATCATGGAGATCCTGAGCGGCGACCTGGAAGTCAGTCTGCCTGGGGGGCACGGCTGGAAGACCATACGCGGCGGCGAGTCCTTCGAGGTCCCGGCCCAGGCCAAGTTTGGCCTGAGAATCAAGACCATAACTGATTATTGCTGTACTTTTATCAAGTAGGCCCCGTCTTGGGCGGGTTTTACACCTGGGTGGCCTGGCGGATTGCCTCTCTGCTCTGCCGCCCCCGCCTCTTTCTTTTTGTCGCCATGTTGACCAGCGCCGTCCTCTCGGCCATCCTCGCCAACGATATTGTCTGCCTCGCCTTCATGCCGGTCTTGATATTCACCGCTGTCGAAAGCAGGCTATTAGGCCTTGTCTTTTCTACTCGGACTGGCAGTGGCCAGTAATATCGGCTCGGCCGCCACCCTTATCGGCAATCCCCAAAACATGCTGATCGGTCAGGTCGGTCGCCTGGATTTCGGTGCTTTTCTGGCCTGGAGTGCTTTCCCTGTTGTATTTTCTTTGCTGGCGGGGTATCTGCTGATCTGTTGGCGTTATCGGGGGCATTTTTGCCATTAACCGAAGCTTGTCTTTTTTAAGTAATCTGGTCAGCAACGTGCCGGCCACCATGCTCTTGATAAAATTTTTAGACCCAAACCGGCTGGCGGAATGGTATACTCTTGCCATGTCCAGCATCTTTGCCGGTAACCTCCTGATTGTCGGCAGCATTGCCAATCTGATCGTGGTGGAACAGGCCTGGGCCATGGGGCTAAAGGTGAGTTTTGCCGAGCATGCCCGTATCGGTATCCCGGTGACCCTGGTCTCGCTCTTGATTCTGTTGCTGTGGATTGGTGTGGTTGGCGGCTGAAATTTGCGGCAAAGTTCTGGTAAGTTGGGGACGAAGCTTGCCCCCATCCTGACATTTACCCTTTAACCATGTATCCTTTTCATCCCATGACCAAGAAAAAGAAGATTATCATCACGATTATCCTACTGGTTGTCGTAGTCCTGTTGTGGAAATTTTTGAGGGCGACCCCGGATCCGCAAGACACGGAAGAGGCTTTGATGCGGACGGCAATTGCTCGGATCTGGCCCTTGAAGGTAGTGGTCGATGCCACTGGCCGGGTAGTGCCGGAACGGGAGGTGGAGATCAAGTGCAAGGCCAGCGGCGAGATCACCAAGTTGCCGGTGGAGGTCAGCCAACCGGTGCAGCAGGGGGACCTCCTGGTCCAGCTCGATCCGGTTGATGAAGAGCGCGCTGTCAAACGTGAGAAGGCGGCGCTGTCGTCGTCTCGGGCCAAGGTTGTCCAGGCCCGTCTGAATCTTTCCATCGCTGAACGGGACTATACCAGTGAGCAGACCAGGGCCCAATTTACTGAAAAGTCGGCAGAGGCCAAGGCGCAGGAGGCCGCGGCCAAGCTCACCCGCCTAAGCACCCTCTATGATAAAAAGATGGCGAGCCTCGAAGAGCTGGAGGTGGCGAAGAGCGTAAGCGCCGCGGCCCAGGCCGATTGGCAGAGCGCCCAGGCCCGGATCCAGGATGTGGAGAGCAAGAAGGAGACGGTCGAGTCCCGGCAGCAGCAGATCACGATGGACGAGGCCCAGGCCGAGGCCGATCAGCTCACCCTGTCCGACGCCGAGCAGCGTCTGGCCGATACCACCGTCCTGGCCCCCATCGACGGGGTGGTGGCCAGCCGGAACGTCCAGGTCGGCCAGATTATCGCCTCCGGCATCAACAATGTCGGAGGCGGTACGGCGGTCTTGACCCTGGCCGATCTGACCAGGATATATGTTCTGGTCTCGGTTGACGAGAGCGACATCGGCAAGGTCGCGGCCGGTCAGCCGGCCCGGATCACGGTGGATGCCTTTCCGGAGGAGGTGTTCAAGGGCGAGGTGGTGCTGGTGGCCACCAAGGGGGTCACCATCTCCAATGTCGTCACCTTTGAGGTCAAGGTGGAGGTCAGCGGTGACAATCGCACCTTACTCAAGCCCGAGATGACCGCCAATGTCGGCATTGTCACCAAGGACAAGCTGGACAGCCTCCTGGTGCCGGTTACCGCCTTGGAGCGCAAGAAGGGCCAGAGCTGGGTGACGGTCCTGGTCAAGGACGGCAATACCAACCGGCGTCAGGTGACGATCGGCGACAGTAACAGCGAGTTCGTCGAGATCCTGAAAGGGGTCGAGGTCGGCGAGCTTGTGGTCCTGGCCCCGGAAGGCGGCCAGAGTCGTTGGCAGGCCGATAAGAAGGACAAGGACGATTCGACCAAAAAAGGCGGCACCGCCCGTGGCGACCGTATGAAGATACGCTTGATGGGAGGCGGTCACGGTAAATGATCCAGACCAAGAACCTCCGCAAGACCTATCTCTTTGGCGCGGCCGAGGTCCATGCCTTGGACGGGGTGACGGTCAACATTGCCGCCGGCGAGATGGTGGCGATTACTGGGCCTTCCGGCAGTGGTAAGTCGACCCTGATGCACATCCTCGGCTGTCTCGATACCCCGGATGCTGGAGAGTATCTGCTTGAGGGTGAGAATGTCGCCACCCTCTCGCCAAACCGCCTGGCCGGGGTGCGCAATCGGCGCATCGGTTTTGTCTTCCAGTCCTTTAACCTCCTGCCCCGGGTCTCGGCACTCGAGAATGTCGAGTTGCCCCTGCTCTATGCCGGACGCCGGGACGCCCGGGCTGCCGCGGCCAAGGCCCTGGAGACGGTGGGCCTGGCCGACCGTCTGCGCCACGATCCCAGCCAGCTCTCCGGCGGTCAGCGCCAGCGGGTGGCCATCGCCCGGGCCATGGTCGGCGACCCGGCCATCATCTTGGCCGATGAGCCCACCGGCAATCTCGATTCCCGCACCGGCCTTGAGATTATGGAACTCTTTAAGGTGCTGAACAGTACCGGTCGCACCATCATCCTGGTTACCCATGATCCCCAGGTGGCCGGTTTTTGTAATCGGCAGGTCCGCTTTTGTGACGGCCGGGTGGTGGAGGCCGAGACGCCATGTTGATCTGGACCCTGATCAAAATCGCCTGCAAGACCCTGCTGGCCAACCCTTTGCGGACCTTTTTGGCCATGCTCGGCATTATCATCGGCGTCGGGGCGGTGATCTCGATGCTGGCCCTGGGCTCCGGGGCCCAGGCCCAGGTCATGGGCCGGGTGACGGCCATGGGCACCAATCTGCTGGTGATCCGACCCGGCGGCGAGAGCCGTGGCGGGGTGCGCTCCGAATCGAACCGGGCCCTAAAATTGGCCGACGCCGACGCCATCCTGCGCGACCTGCCCCAGGTGGAGGCGGTGGCCCCTCTGGTCATGGGCCGGGCCCAGGTCAAATACTTCAACCAGAACATAAATACCACCATCACTGGCGCACCGTTGACCTATCTTGCCCTCCGCTCCTTTGAGGTGGAGAAGGGCCAGGCCTTTTCGGCACTCGAAGACGAGCATGTGGCCCGGGTGGCCCTCTTGGGGGCGAATGCGGCGGAACAGTTGTTTGGCGACCTGAACCCCTTGGGCGAGCCGATCCGGGTCAAGAACGTCAACTTCAAGGTCATCGGCGTCTTGAAGGCCAAGGGCGACCAAGGCTGGTTCAACCCCGATGACATGGTGGTCATCCCTTTTGGCACGGCCATGAAGCAAATCCTCGGCCAGGACTACCTGTCGGAGATTGACGTCAAGGTGGCGGCTGACGCCGACACGGCGGTGGTGGAGGAGCGGATCGTCTCTATTTTGCGCAGCAACCACCGTCTGCGGCCCGAGGTGGATGATGATTTTCATGTCCGCAACCAGTCGGAGCTGGTCGAGATGGCGTCATCGTTCACCCGGACCTTCAGTATGCTGCTAGGCGGCATTGCCAGTATCTCGTTGATTGTCGGCGGCATCGGTATCATGAACATCATGTTGGTCACCGTTACCGAGCGTACTCGGGAGATTGGGGTACGCAAGGCCATCGGCGCCCGGGAGTGGGACATCCTGCGCCAATTTCTGCTGGAGTCGATCCTGATCAGCGGACTCGGTGGACTCATGGGCATTGGTCTGGGATTTGCCGTGTCCTGGGTACTCGGTCGGTTTACGGATTTTGCCATGTTGATTGAGGGCAGCAGCATCGTGCTGGCCCTGGTGGTGTCGGCCTCGGTCGGGATTTTTTTTGGATTTTACCCGGCCCACCGCGCCGCCAAGCTTAACCCGATTGAGGCTTTGCGTTACGAATGAAGTAACTATCCAGCAACACCACAACTGCTTTGTCATAGGCCTGCTCGCATAGCGCTGCTATAGCTCGCAGACCTATTTCGCGCATCTGCGGCGTTGCTGAATAGTTACGGTTTTGGGGGGTATACACGTTTTTAATTTTTGACTGGATAGTTACGAATGAAAAGAGCTTTACTGTCTAATAGCAGAATCCTGTCCCTTATCATGCTTGCCGTTGTCTGTTGTTCCTGTATCAAGCAACTTCGTCCCGGTCAGGCGATGTCGAGCCCGAAGATTGCAGGTGAAACCAAGGTCAAGGAGCTTCTTGGCGTCCTTGATCAGGACCTGGTGCCGCCACCTCTGGAGGCCCTGGCGGTGAGTGCGCCAACGGGTACGGCCATGGTCCTCAGCCTGCAGGATGCGGTATTGATGGGCTTGGAGCATAACCAGAATTTCCAGATTGAGCGCTTGAAGCCAGCGATCAGCCGCAGCACTGAAGAAGTGGAGCGGGCCGCCTTTGATCCGTTGTTGTCAGGGACGGTGAGCCGTTCCAAGGGCCCGGACTTGACGACTTCCCGGACCCATGCCCTGACTGCTCCGCGACAGGATGGCAATATTGAGACCACTAAGAGCCAAGTCAGCCTCTCGCAGGCGACTTCACTTGGCGCCACCCTTGAGTTGAGCGCTGATGAAGACAAGCTGGCCCTGGAGGACAGCGCCGAAGCCAGCAGTCGGCAGCGGAACTGGGACTTGACCATCACCCAGTCCTTGCTGCGGGGGCGGGGGCCTGATGTTACTCTGGCCCGACTCCGTCAGAGTCGGCTGGATACCGAGATCTCCCTCTATGAGTTGCAGGGCGCTGCCCAAGCCCTGGTGGGCCAGATCGAGCAGGGCTATTGGGACGTTATCCTGGCCGGACGGGCCTTGGACATCTACCAGCAGTCACACGCCATTGCCAAGCAGCAAGTGGAGGAGGTCAGCGAGCGGATCAAGGTCGGGGCGCTCGCCGAAAACGAGCTGGCGGCGGCCGAAGCCGAGGCCGCCGGGCGCTATCAGCAGTTGGTGACGGCCCAGGGCGTCCTGGCCAAGGCCCGTCTGGGGCTGTTGCGCTTGGTGAACCTCGGAGGTCAGGTCGATTGGGCCGCCTCGTTTACCTTGAACGAGGTCCCGGAAATGCCCGATATGGAGATCGACACAGTCGATAACCACGTTGCCCTGGCGCTCAGCAAGCGTCCCGACTTGAACCAGGCCCGACTCTTGGTGCAGCGTCGTGACCTGGAGGTGACCCAGACCAGGAATGGCCTGCTCCCTAAACTTGATCTCTTTGTCTCCCTGGGGGGGTCCGGTTACAGCAGTTCCTTTGCCGGGCAAGACAATGCAACAAACGATGAGAAGGTCTATGCCGGCGGCCTTACCCTGGAGTTGCCGCTCTGGAACCGGGTGGCCAAGGCCCGTCATGCCGCCGCCGGTTGGTCTTTGGACCAGGCCAATGCCGCACTCATCAATATGGAGCAGCTGGTCCAGGTGGACGTGCGTTCCGCCCATGTCGATGTCGAGCAGGCAGCGGCCAAAGTCAAGGCCGCCGACTCCACCTGTGTCCTGCGGGAAAAGACCTATGCCCTTGAGCAGGAAAAATTTCGTCTGGGTCGTTCCTCCACCCTGTTGGTGGCCCAGGCCCAGCGTGACTTGGTGCAAAGCCAGATCTCCCAGGCCGAGGCAGTGGTCGGCGCCCGCAAGGCCCTCCTCGATCTCTATCGCCTGGAAGGCTCCCTGCTCGCCCATCGGGGGATCGCGCCCTAAGATGGCGTCGCAAAAAGGCCGATCTACTGCGTTGCGTAGCATTTTTGTTCGTTCGGCAGACCATTCCATCGGGGGATAGCACCATAACATAATTGGGGTCCATGACGATGCTTACAGAGCTTAACATCAAGGCCAGGCTGCTGACCAATACGGCGCTTTTTCTCGTCTTTTTTCTGTTGATCATGGCGGTGCATCAATACGCCATCAGCCGGCTTGATTTGGCCTTTCTTCAGGACGAGGAAAACCAACAAAATTATGATGAAAAGGCCTGGGGGATCAAGGCTATTGTCCATAATATCAGGTGGGCGGCCACCGATTTTGCCCTGCATCGGGAGTTGATGCAGGCCGATCAGGTCGAGCAGGGGCTCCGTGATCTGCAACGTCTGGCTGGCGATATCAGGGACTTTGCGGCCTTGCGCGGGGACGAGGAGTTTGCCGCCCCGGTTGAGGTTGTTTCCGATGCGTCCACCGCCTATGGGCGCATTTTCCGGCAGGTGATCGAGGCCCAGGTGCAGCGGGGCTTGAACCCGGATGCCGGTCTCATGGGGCGGATGCGGGATGCCGCCCATCAGCTTCTCGGCGTTCATACCATGGAGCACGCCGTTGACCCGGTGTTGAACAGCCTCATTAAGGTGCAGTCGATCTACCTGGCCGATGATTCTGTCGATCTGTTGGCCCGCCACCAGGCCCTGGAAAAGGCCCTGGCCTTATTTGTCAAACAGTTCAAGGGGCATGTCCCCAACACCGACAAGCATCGCAGCCTCTATCGCCTGTTCGATGCCTACCAGCTTGCCATCAACGACCACCTGCAAAAGCCGATCGACCCGGTCAACTGCAAACGGGCAGCTGAGGCGAGTAAGAATATGGCCGCTGAATTACTCGTTGGCCTGCAAAAGATCGATGTGCCCAATGTCGCGGCCCTGATTCTGCAGATCAGGCGTTACGAGAAGGACTACCTGTTGCGGGGCGACCAAGCCTCAATCGACAAAACCCGTCAGGCGCTTGTCGATGTGCGGGAGGCCTTCAGCAATTCCGGGGTCACTCAAGAGGACATCTCTGCCGTCAACGATACACTTGATGAGTATTTAAAAAATTTTGAGGGCCTGCTGGTCATCGACCGCGAACTCGTCGAGCTTGAGGACCGTCTGCAGGCCGAGTCCCGTCACATCGAGAGTGCCGTGGCCTTGATTCTGAACGCCGCCGACCAAGAGGATGAGGAGCGCGAGTCCCGGGTCCGGGCCGTCTCAAAGTGGGCCAGCCTTGTCTCGATTGGCATCTGTCTGGCCGCGATGCTGGTCGGGTTCTGGTACTCATTGTTGGTCAACCGGTCCATCAACCGGCCGCTGAAGGTGATGCTGGAGGCCCTGGCCCGGGTGAGTGATGGTGATTATGCCGCCCGGATCGGCCAAATGGCCAATGACGAGATTGGCCGGCTGAGCGCCATGTTCAACCGTATGGTGGCGGCCATCGCTGGTAGCCAATGGCTGGCAGCTGGCCGCAATCAATTGGCCGAGCAGTTGCGGGAAGACAAGGATGAAGAACGTTTGGCCCGAGACATTATCGTCTTTCTGGCGCACTATCTTGGGGCCCAGGCCGGGGCCCTTTATGTTGGCCAGACCGATGGCAGTCTGCGATTGGCAGCCAGTTTTTCGGCGGCGCCTTTAGATCGCTTGCCTGGGGTCTTCAAGCCTGGCGAAGGCATGGTGGGTGAGGCGGCCATGGGGCGGCGGCTGATGGTTGTAAGCGACCTGCCTCCCAACTATCTGCGGCTGGAGTCCGGTCTGGGCGGGGCCGCTCCGGTCAGCCTCTTGCTCTTGCCGGTGCTTTGGTTGAAAGAGGTGCGGGGCGTGATCGAGCTGGCTGGCTGTGTGCCTTTTACCGAGGACCAGCATGGGTTTTTGGAGGAGGTGGCAGAGGCCATCGCCATTGCCCTCTATTCATGCCGTCAGCGCTATCTGACCCTGACCCTGTTGGCCGAGACCCAGGGCCAGGCGACCGTCCTGCAGGCCCAGCAAGAGGAACTGCGGGCCGCCAACGAGGAACTTGAGGAGCAGGCCCAGGCCTTGCGTCAGAACGAGGAGGAGCTGAAGAGTCAGCAGGAAGAGTTGCAGTCTGCCAATGAAGAGTTGGAGGAGAAGAGCGAATCCCTGGTGCGGCAAAAAAATGATATTGAGGCGAAGAACCTGGACCTGCAAGAGGCCTGGGCCGATATCGACGCCCAGGCCAGGGAGTTGGCTGCCGCCAGTCGCTACAAATCTGAATTTTTGGCCAACATGTCTCACGAGCTGCGCACTCCCTTGAACAGCTTGCTGCTCCTGGCCCGTAACCTCTTCCAGAACAAGGCCGGCAATCTACAGCCGGCCCAGGTCGAATCGGCCAACATCATTTACCACAGTGGCCAGGACCTCCTGCGCTTGATCAACGATGTCCTTGATCTCTCCAAGATCGAGGCCGGGCGAATGGATATTGTCAGCGAAGAGATTAGTCTCCGCGGGCTTGGTGACTGGTTGCGCAGTAACTTCGCCCATCTTCTGGTGGATAAGGGCCTTGATTTTAAGGTGGAGTTGAGTGATGACCTGCCACCTGCCATTCGTTCCGACCGTATGCGGCTTGAGCAGATTTTGCGTAATCTGGTCGGCAACGCCGTCAAGTTTACTGAAAAAGGCGGGGTGGTGGTGCGTTTTTTGCGGCCAGGGCCTGAGGCGCCTCTGACGATCTCCGGGCTTGATCCCAGGCTTTGCCTTGCCATCGCCGTGCAGGACACCGGCATCGGCATCACTTCTGACCAGCAAAAGATCATCTTCGACGCCTTCAAACAGGCGGAAGGCGGCACGGCCCGCCAATACGGGGGCACCGGACTCGGGTTGTCCATATCTAAGAAACTGGCCGAGCTCCTGGGTGGTGAAGTCCAGCTCACCAGTCAAAAAGGCCAAGGCGCCACTTTCACCCTCTATCTGCCTCTGCAGGGGAGGGCGTTCGCACCTGCAGAGGCAGAACTATTACGGCAGTTGCCGCCAACCGGATTGGCGCCCGAAGCCTTGCCGCAGGCGGTTGTCCCTGATGATCGGGACCAACTGGCGCCAGGCGATAAGCGGCTGTTGATCATCGAAGATGATGTTAATTTTGCCAGCATCCTCCTATACCAGGGTCGGGAGAAGGGTTTTAAGTGCCTGGTCGCGGTCACCGGCGCAGACGGGCTGCAGCTTGCCAAAAAACATGGTCCCAGCGCCATCATTCTCGACATCCGTCTGCCCGATATCGACGGTTGGCAGGTGCTTGAGACCTTAAAGGTCGACCCTGGCCTGCGTCATATCCCGGTCCATATGATGTCAGGACAGGAAAAGACGATGGAGGCCTTCAAAAAAGGGGCGATCGGGTTTTTGATGAAGCCAGTGAGTGAGGAGGACATGCATGCCGCCTTTGTCCGCCTGGAGGACGCCGTCTCTAAAC
>JANNQL010000129.1:0-3083 GCA_031400755.1 Pseudomonadota bacterium
CACTCAAGCCCTGGGCGGTCTGGTTGATATTCTCAGAAATTTCGCGGGTGGCGGTATTCTGCTGGCCAATCGCATTCGCAATCGAGCTGATCAGGCCATCGACATGATTGATGGCGAAGACCACTTCGTCGATCTCGGTCACCGTGGTGCCGGTGGCCTTCTGGATACCGTTCAACTTCTGGCTGATGTCGCCGGTGGCGTCGGCTGTCTGCTGGGCCAGTTCCTTGATCTCGTTGGCCACCACTGCAAACCCTTTGCCGGCCTCGCCGGCCCGGGCCGCTTCGATGGTGGCGTTTAGGGCCAAGAGGTTGGTCTTGTCGGAGATGGCCTTGATGGTCTCGGTAACCAGGCCGATGGCCTCGGCGGCCTGACCTAAGTTATTGATCTGGTCCGCCGCCCGCTTGGTCAAGGTAACGGCGCTGTTGGCCGAGCTCTTGGCCTCGGTGACATTATTCGAGACACTGTTGATATTGGCGCTCATCTCCTCGGCCGCTGCCGCCACCGTGCTGACGTTGGTCGAAGCCTGCTCCATGGAAGCGGCCACCGAGTGCATATTGGAGGTCATCTCCTCGGCTGCCGCGGCCACGGCGTTGGCCTTGACCACCGTGGTCTCAGAACCGGAGGTCATCTGATTGGCAATGGCGCTCATCTCGGTGGCGGCCGAGGCCAGGGTCTTGACCCCACTATTGATGTCGCCGATAATGCCCTTGATCTTGTTCACCATGGCATTCATGGCCGTGGCCAGCTCGCCGACCTCATCGTGGCGGTCCAGAACCATGGCCTGAGTAAGATCGCCGTTGGCCACGGCAACGGAGAAATTCACCCCCTTGCGCAGGGGAATGGAAATGGAACGGGCCACAAAGATACCGAGGATGACCGCCAGGATGCCACCGCCAACGGCCAAGCTCACCATGGTAGTGATAGCCTTGTTGGCCATCACCGTGTTGTGGTCGTCAGCCTCCTTGGCGTCCTTAAGATTCATAGTAACCATCGCCTCAAGGGCGGCCTGTACGGCCCGGGCGGACTTGGCCCCATCACCTTTTAAAATCTCATCGGCGACATCGGCCTGATCGGCTAACGCCAGCTTGACCACCTCCTCCCGGATCGGCACATAGACTTCGTCGGCGGTCTTAAAATCCTGAAACAGCTTACGGTCCTCCTCGTCTATAATGCTCTTTTCATATTCATCGCGGGCCTTGTCCATCTTATTGTCCATCTCAGTGACTTGCTTGCCATAAGCCTGCATCTCATCAGAGTCCGTGGCATAGACCAATTTCAAGATACTGACCCGCATCCTGTGAAAATCAACATTCATCGTGAGCAAGTGACTGATCGGCACGGTTTTTTTTTCATACATTAAAGTGCCAGAATCCTCAACCTTCTTGATATTGACCACACCCACCCAACCAACCACCCCGGCAAACAGGGCCACCAAAATAAAACTGGAAATGAGTTTTATGCCGATTTTCATGTCGTCAAACCATTGCATAGCTATTCTCCTTTTTTTAACGTGGCAACCGCGCCCTGATGCTTCGAATCAAATTGTCCCTATCAAGTTTCACCTGATACTCGTCAATGCCGACTTTTTTGCCGCGGGCGACATCATCTTCCCCGGCCAACGAGGTCAAGGCGATCACCTGCAGATGGCAAAAACGCATATCGCTTTTGACCTTGCTGGTCAGTTCAAAACCGTTCATGTTAGGCATCTCGATATCGGTGACGATCAAGCCGATTTCAGCGGCATGCTCCTCAAGAACTGTCCAGGCCATCACCCCGTCTTCCGCCTCAATGACCGGGAAACCGGTCTCTTCAATAAAATGTTTGACCTGAGAACGAAAAAATTGGGAATCCTCGACCAGGAGGATGGACGGGACGCCAGCAGACGGCTTGGCCCCGCCGCCAGCCTCGCTCTCTTGCAGCCAGTCCGGTTTCAAGCTGCGCATCACCTCGAAGATATCGACCAGCATAGTGGTCTTGCCCTGGATAATGGCTGAGCCGCTGATGCCGGTCTGGCGCAGGGTCGACTCGTCAATGACCAGATCGAGTTCCATGACATCCAAGGGCGGCTCTGCTAGAAGACCGACCTCATGCCCGCCGATCACAAAGAGGAGCACCGCCAGACTGTCGGACTCTTCAAGCATCTCTACACTCGCCACCTCTTCCAGGGCATAGACCGGCAAAGTGCCGCCCCGGTACTGAATGACCTTTTTGCCGCCCCTGACCTCAATGTCCGAGGTCTTGATCTGTTCTACCCTTAACACCAAGCGCAGGGGCACGGCGCAATGCTCTTCAGCGCCGTTCCTGAACAGGAGGAGCGATTGGCGGGTCGCCTGTTCGCCCGTGCTCTGCTGCGCCTTGTAAGCCTTTTTCTCGGCATCGCTCAAAGACCGCAGGTCGGCCTGGCGGGCCAGACCGGCCACATCCAGAATCAAAGAGACCCGGCCATCACCCATGATGGTGGCCCCGGCAAAGGTTTGGCATTTTTTAAGGTGGCGGCCCAGTGGCTTGACCACGATCTCGATAGTGTCATGGACCTCGCTGACCACCATGCCATACTTGAAGGCCCCGGTCTGCAAGACAACGATACAGATATCGCTGGTGCGGCTGCCCCTACGCTCGGGCGTTTCTACTATAGCCTCCTGCTTGGCTGCCGCGACCGGCTGTTCAGGGTCGGCAGACGTCCCCTCTTTGCTGACCACCCGGTCATCGACCAGACCCTGACGACGGTCCTCGCGGATTATGCCAAGCTTGGCGTCAAAGTAGGTCTGGTTCAGGCCTAAGACATTATTAAGCTGCAAGAGCGGAATCAATTCGCCGCGCAGGGTCAGGACATCGGCCCCGCCCACCTTGTCGATCTTTTCACGGACCTGATTGGCCGGGATGCGCAACAGCTCGCCGACATTGACCTGGGGCAATGCAAACCTTTGGCCGCCGCTCGATACCAAAAGGCTCGGGATGATGGCGAGCGTCAGTGGCAGCTTGATGCGGACCACAGTGCCTTCGCCGACTTGGGACTGGATTTCGACCTGACCGCCGAGTTTGTCCAGATTGGTCTTGACCACATCCATGCCGACGCCACGACC
>JANNQL010000130.1:0-9313 GCA_031400755.1 Pseudomonadota bacterium
GTGTGATGAGCGGCGCCGTCGATTACTTCACCCACTGCGATTCGGCCGGCATCCACGACCTGTGCGAAGGCGAAGTCGCAGTGCGCCGTCCCGGCTATCTGACCGACCTGATCTCGGAGATTGAACGCTCCGGCATTCAGGTCACCAGCTCGATCACCGAGATCGCCGCCACCATCAAACAGCAGGAGACCACAGTCAACGAACAGGCAGCCACTTCCAACGAGATCGCCGCCTCCACTACCGAGATCGCCGCCACCGCCGAAAACCTGATGGACACCATGGCCAAGGTCACCGATATGGCGCAAAATACCGCCATGGCTGCCTCCCAGAGCCATTTCCGGCTGACCAACATCAACACCATCATGAAGAAGATGGAAGACTCATCGCAATCCATTGTCGCCAAGCTCTCCATCTTGAGCGAAAAGGCCAGCACCATCGCCGGAGTGACCAAGACCATCAACAAGATCGCCGACCAGACCAACCTCCTGTCTTTGAACGCCGCCATCGAAGCGGAAAAGGCCGGGGAATACGGCGCTGGTTTTTCGGTGGTCGCCTCCGAGATCAGGCGCTTAGCGGACCAGACTGCCGTGGCCACCTTTGATATCGAACAGATGGTCAACGAAGTGCAGTCCTCCGTCGCCAGCGGCGTCATGAATATCGAGAAATTCGCCGATGACGTCCGGCGCGGCTTCCAGGAGGTCCAGATCAGCTCGAACCAGATATCCCAGGTCATCGACCAGGTCCAGGCCCTGCGCCCGCCGATCGAGACCGTCAACGAGGGCATCGCCGCCCAATCTCTAGGGGCCAAACAGATCAGCGAGTCTATTGATCAGCTTAACGAGGCGGCCCAGCAGACTGCCGAATCGGTGTCCCAGACCAGTCAGACGATTTTCCAACTCAACAAGGCAGCGCTTATCCTCAGGGACTCGGTCGCCAAATTCAAGGTGAAGTCCAATCACCACAAGCAGCACGACCTTGAGGACTAAGAGCACCATGCTGCTCTTGCTCTTTAAACTCCAGAATGACGCCTACGCCATTGACAGCGCCAAGGTCGTCGAGGTCCTGCCCTTTCTGCTGACCCAGAAGATCCCGATGACCCCGAAGTTCATCACCGGCATGGCCAATTATCGGGGAAACCCGATACCGGTCATTGATCTAGGCCTGTTGCTGAACGAGCAGCCCTGTAGGCAGCAGCTCAGCACCAGGATCATCTTGACCAGCGTCTCCTTTGGCCAGCAATTCAAAAAAATCATTGGACTGCTCGCCGAAAGCGTCACTGAAACCATCAAGACCCCCAAAGGCTGGCAGCCAAAACTGACCGACCAGGGCACCATTTTTCTCGACCAGGCAGTGGCCCATCAGCCTATGGTCCGCTGGTTTCAGCCGGAACAGATGCTCCCGGAAGACATCCCGGGCCTTTCATTTTTGGAGCAGTAAGCGGCCTGCCATTCATGCCTAAAAACATCAGCCTGGTCAATACCATTCTCGAATCCGTGCTTAAAGAGGCCATGGGGCTCAATATCTCCTCCATCGGCCCCAGCTCGCTCAAGCACGCCATTTCCAGACGAATGAAGTGCCTGGAGATGGACAATACCCTGCGCTATATTAACCGGATCAAGACCTCACCCCCGGAACTTAACGAGCTGATTGAAGAAGTCGCCGTCAACGAGACCTGGTTTTTCCGTGACGAGGCGCCCTTCTTTGCCCTGCGCGACTACGCCATAAACTTTTTAAAAAACTATAAAGGCCAGCCCCTCAAACTGTTGAGCATCCCCTGCTCGACCGGAGAAGAGCCCTATTCCATGGCCATCACCCTCATCGAAGCCGGCATCCCTCCCCACTGCTTTTCGATTGACGCGGTGGACATCAGCCGTCGTTCGCTGACCATCGCCAAGCAAGGCGTCTACCGTAACCACTCATTCCGCGGCGCCCATGCCCAACAGCATCAAAGCTATTTCACCAAGACAAAACAAGGCCTTGCCATAGACAAGAGCATCAAAGGGCTGGTCCGCTTCCATCGAGGCAATCTGATCCACTTAAGTCCGCCCTTGACCAGTGCGACCTACCAGATCATTTTCTGCCGTAACCTCCTGATCTACCTTGACGCCAGCTTTCACCAGCAGGCCATCACCACCTTTGCCTCATTGCTCGCCGATAATGGACTGCTCTTCATCGGTCACGCCGAGGCCGGTATCTTCAGCGGCAGCTACTTCACGCCGGCCCCTTACCCCAAGGCCTTTGCCTTCCACAAAAAGGGGCCGGACAGCCAAGCGGCGCCATTGCCCCTGACCCTGCCTCCAGGCGAGTTTAAGGCCTCCATGCACCAAAACCTGGACTACGCCCAGGACCAGAGCGGAGTAGTCCTTGATGATGAATTTCGTGGGGCCGGGCCCCACGTCAGTCAGGATAAATTTGAGCAGACGATCAGGGCCTGCGAAGACCAGGTCCGCAGATGCGGCCCATCGGCTGAGGCCTTCTATCAATTGGCCTCGCTCTTCGAGCAAAAAAGGGACTGGAAAAACGCCATCAAGATGCTTAAAAAAGCGACATATCTGGACCCGAACTATATCGACGCCATCGATATGCTGGCGGCAATCTACCAGCGACTGGGGGATGAAAGCAGCTATCAGGCCTGCCTCAACCGAGGTCGGCGGATCATCACCCGCCTGAGTAAGTGAAACAAATGGCCCCGATGCGATCAACCTACTCAGATTTTGACATTGACGACTGCTGGAACAGGATCGGGGTCTTCAGCAGAGGCCAAAAGAGCTGCGAGCACCTGGCAAAATTTGCCCATTGCCAGAACTGCGATCAGTACGCCAACTCGGGCCGCCTCCTGCTCAGCCGACCATTGCCTGACGACTACCGTCTGGAATTGAGCGAACGCTTGAGCCAACCCGTAAGCCTAAAACCAGAAACAAGTAAGAAGGCATTCATCTTCAGGGCCGGAGATGAATGGCTCGGGGTCAAATCGTCGCTCATCAGGGAAGTCGTGGACATGGGTCCGATCCACTCCATCCCCCACAAGAGCAGCCGCATATTCCGGGGCATAGTCAATATCAGGGGCCGACTTGAGTTGTGTGTCTCGATTGGCGGGGTGCTGCGCATCGAGCCCGGCAGCAGACGTCAGAGTGGTAACCCCGTGCCTGAACGGCTGATCGTCGCGGCCAAGGGAGGACAAAGCATCGTCTTCCCGGCCAGCGAGGTCATGGGCCCGGTGCCATACAATACCAGCGCCTTGAAGCCCCTGCCCATCACCGTGTCCGGTTCAAAGGCCGTCTACACCAAAGGCATCTTGAACATCAACGGCCAAGAGGTCGGCATGCTAGATGACACCATGCTGTTCCGTATCTTAGCCAGGAACCTGGGATGACGAAGACCGACTTGAACGACATGTCGCTGCTTGACCTGTTCCTGATGGAAACAGTCTCGCAATGCCTCAATCTTAGCCACGAGATCTGCCGCTGGGACGACGGCCCTGGGCGAGGCCCCGATTTCAACACCATGCACCGGGCGATCCACTCCATCACCGGCGCCGCCCGGATTGTCGACCTGCAAGCCGTCATCGGCTTGACCCAGGCAATCGAGCATAGCCTGCCCATCGCAGCCGCTCAGCCCGCCGCCGAGATCAGGCATCTCCTTGAGTCCGCAGTCGATCAACTGAATCAAGTGGCGCAGACCAAGGCCAGCCAACTTAATGAGACGCTCCTCGAAAAAAAGAACCTCTTTGCCAACCTGATCAAACACTTAGGCGAACTGCAATCATCCACCCCAACTCCGCCACCGTCCTCTATAGAACAAGCCGCACTAGCCACAAAGCCAGCTCTCCTCGCCAGCCAGGGACTCTTTCAGATATTTACAGAAGACGCCGAAAACCACCTGGCCGTCTTGAGTGACAATCTGATCCATATCGAAAAGACGCCACAGTCCGGGGTCCTCCTTGAGTCATCAATGCGGGCCGTCCACTCCCTGAAAGGGGCCGCCAGGATCATCGAACTGGGCCCCATCGTCTCCCTGACCCACGCCATGGAGGACCTCTTCATCGCCGCCGAGGAGGGCAGTATATCCCTGGGCTCGAACCATATCGACACCTTGTTTGCCGCTGCCGACCTGATCCGGAACCTGACCAAACAGGAAGAAAGCGGCATCGACCAGTGGTTTGAGCGCCACACGGAAAAAATCAAGTCCCTGGTCGATCAAATCCGCAGCATTGCCGGAAGCCGTAGCGCGACGCCGGCAACTCCGACGCCGGCCCAGGGGCCGCCCGCTGAGACAGCAAGTTATCCCTCTACCGAAACAGAACCACCAGTTAATCGACGACAAAGTCATCTGGACGTGGCCGGCCTGGACCGCTACCTGCGGGTCTCGGCCCAAGGCATGGGCCGAATTCTGGCCCTGGCCAGCGAGGCCATGATTGAGTCCCGCTGGCTGCCGAACATCACCACCACGGTCAGCCGGGTAAAACGACAACAGGATGAGGTTTGGTACGCTTTAGAAAAACTGCGGGCCCAACTGCCGGGAACAGGAATCTCAGCCGCACTGGACAGCGGGCTTGCCGATATCTCGACCAAACTCAAACGCAGCCAGGACTTTTTCGGACGCCAGATCATCGAACTGACCGAGCATAGCACACTCGCCGTCAACATTGCCCATCGCCTGCACCACGAGATCATCACCAACCGGATGCAACCCTTGTCTGAGGGCCTGCGCGGTCTGCCCCGCCTGGTCCGCGACCTTTCCCGCAAGCTTGGTAAAAGCGTCCGCCTTGAGGTCATTGGCGCCGAGACCCTGATCGACCGGGACATCCTGGAAAAACTGGAGTCCCCCTTCAACCATCTGATCACCAACGCCATTGATCACGGCATCGAACACCCTGAGCATCGGGTCAAGGTCGGCAAAGCCAAAGAGGCGACAATTAAGATTAGCGCCCGGCACCATGCCGGTATGCTGGTCATCTCCGTGGCCGACGATGGTCGTGGCCTTGACTATGAGACCTTGCGCGCCAAAGCCGTTGAAAAACGGCTGGTTTCCAATAAAATCGCCGCCGAACTCTCCGAAGCAGAGCTTTCTGAATTTCTGTTCCTGCCCAATTTTACCACCAAGGAGTCGGCAGACAGCACCTCGGGCCGCGGGGTGGGGCTTGATATTGTCTACAACGCCATCCGCGAGGTCCGGGGCAGCATCGAACTCCGCTCCACTGCCGGTCAGGGACTGTCTTTTGAGTTGCATCTGCCCCTGACCCTCTCCATCATCCGGGGCCTGCTCATCGAGATCAACAATGAACCATACGCCCTGCCGCTAATCAACATCGACCATGCCATCCGTCTGCCGAGAAACGAGATCAAGGAGATGGGCAACCGCCAGTATTTCATCTCCAACAACAAACGGATCGGCATCATCACCGCCCAACAGTCCCTGGAACTGAAGGAACACGAACTAAGTGACGACACCTTGTCAATAATCGTCTTAAACAGCATCAGCAACACCTATGGCCTGATTGTCGACCGCTTCCAAGGCATCCGCGACCTGGTGGTCCAACCCTTGAATCCCAGGCTCGGCAAGTTGAAGAGCATCAGCGCCGCCGCCATCGGCGAGGACGGCACCCCGATCCTGATTTTGGACATCAATGACCTCCGCCAATCCATGGACCATCTGATTTCAGGCGACCGTCTGCAACGCATCGAACCCCAAGTCCTTGGCGCCGACCAGCCTAAACAGAAAAAAATTCTGGTAGTCGATGACTCAATCACCGTGCGCGAGGTGGAGCGGAAAATCCTTACCGAACATGGCTTTGAAGTGGAAGTGGCGATAGACGGACTCGAGGCCTGGAACATGATCAGGCATTTCCACTATGACCTGATCATCACTGATATCGACATGCCCAATCTGGACGGCATCGAGCTCCTGGTCCACATCAAAGAGACTGCGAACTACGAAAACACCCCGGTCATTATACTTTCCTACAAGGACCGGGAGGAAGACCGGACCCGAGGGCTGGAGGCCGGGGCCGACTACTACCTGACCAAATCCAGCTTCCACAAACTGGCCCTCATTGAAGCGGTGGAAGACTTAATCGGCAGCCCAGGAGACAAACAATGAAGATCGGCATTGTCAACGATTCGGTAATGGCGGCCGAGGTCCTGCGCCGTATCGTCACTTCCTGCCCGGACCATCAGCTCCTGTGGGTCGCCGAGGATGGGGCCGAGGCGGTCACTCGCTGTAGAGAGGCCCTGCCCGACCTGGTCCTCATGGATCTGATGATGCCGGTCATGGATGGGGTCATGGCCACCCGTCGCATCATGCAGGCCACCCCCTGCGCCATCCTGATCGTCACCGCCAGTGTCACCGGCAATGCCTCCATGGTCTTCGAGGCCATGGGCGCCGGCGCCTTAGACGTGGTGGCCACGCCGGTGCTGGGCCAGGATGGATCCAACACCGCCACCAACGAACTGCTACGCAAGATCGACCTGATCGGCAAGTTGATCGGCTGTTTCCCCAAAGACAACGCCCGCCAGAAGGCCAGAGAAACCAAGGCCCCCAGCCGCCGTAAAGACCCGACCCTGGTCGCCATCGGCGCCTCCACCGGCGGCCCCCAGGCCCTCACGGCCGTACTTTCAAAATTGCCGCTGGACTTCCCGGCGGCAGTGGTGATCATCCAGCACATGGACAAAAAATTCACCCACGGTCTGGCCTCCTGGCTTAACCAGCAAATTGCCATGCCGGTCAAGGTCCTCACCGAAAAAGAACACCCGCAGGCGGGGGTGGTGCAAGTGCCCAGCACCGAACACCATCTGGTCATGGCCAAGCTCGGCACCCTCGACTATACGGTGGAACCGACGGACAACTTTTACCACCCGTCCGTGGACGTCTTTTTCCAGTCCCTTATCAAGAACTGGCATGGTAAGATTATCGGCGTCCTCTTGACCGGAATGGGCCGTGACGGGGCAGCAGGTCTCCTGTCCCTGAAGGATGAAGGCCACCACACCATCGCCCAGGACGAAGAGACCTCGGTGGTCTATGGCATGCCAAAGGCGGCCAAGCTTTTAAACGCGGCGATCGAGATCCTGCCCATTCAAGAAATCGGCGCCCGTATCGTCGCCCTGGTTGGGAGATAACTATGCAAGCCAACCTGTTCAACGAAGACATCAAGTCCATCAACACCTTCCGCCTCACGGTACTCCTGGTCGATGACCAGCCGATGATCGCCGAGGCCGTGCGTCGCGCCCTCGAAGACGAGAACGACATCGAGTTTCATTACTGCGCCGACCCCACCAAGGCCATTAAGATCGCCAATAAGATCAAGCCCACCATCATCCTCCAGGACCTGGTCATGCCGGAGGTCAATGGCCTGATGATGGTCAAATTCTTCCGGGTCAACCGGGAGACCTCGCAGGTGCCGATCATTGTCCTCTCCACCAAGGAGGACCCCAAGATCAAGAGCGACGCCTTTGCTCTCGGGGTCAATGACTATCTGATCAAACTGCCCGACAAGATTGAACTGATCGCTCGGCTCCGCTATCACTCCACCGCCTACATCTACCACAAACAAAGGGACGAGGCCTTTGCCGCCCTACAGGAGAGCCAGCGCCAACTGCATGAGGCCAACTTGACGCTCGAAAAACTCTCAGCACTCGATGGCCTGACCGGCATCGCCAACCGCCGCCAGTTCGATGCTGTACTGAGCAAGGAATGGCAACGGGCCATCCGCAACCGCAGTCCCATCTCCCTGCTGATGCTGGATATTGATTATTTTAAACTCTACAACGACACCTACGGTCACCAAAAAGGGGACTCCTGCCTGAGGAGAGTTGCTAAGATCCTGGAAGACAACGAAAAAAGGCCCGCCGACCTGGCCGCCCGCTATGGCGGCGAAGAGTTCGCCCTCATCCTGCCGGAGACCGATGGTAATGGCGCAAACGACATCGCCTTAAACATTCTGGAGATGATCAGGAACGCCGCTATCCCCCATAAGACCTCAAAAGTCAACAAATGCCTGACCGCCAGCCTTGGCGTCGCCACCCTGACCGCTGAACGGGGTAATCAACCAGAGCTCCTGATCTCCCATGCCGACCGCGCCCTCTACCAGGCCAAGGACCAGGGCCGCAATCGGGTGATCGTCATGCGTAGCGAGGAACAACTCAGGTCGATATGAAGGCTTTCAGGGACTTGGAAGTTATAAAAGTACCGTTTATCTTTGCCGTCATGCCCAGCATGGTTTTAGCTGGCATCCAGGCATCCAGCTAAAAAACCGGGGTTCCCGCTCAAAATCATTGCGGGAATGACGGCGTTTCGTGACTTGGCAAACTGTATATCAACCTCTTTTGCCTAACAGTCTACAGCCTAATCCCCTAACCAACCTTAGTCCTTGATGCCATCATGATTCCTTGGGAGTTATTAGACAGCGCCCCGGTGCCCGGAGGCAGCGAAACGCTTCGCCTGTACCGGCGGGGTGGCATAGAGTTTTCCATCCGGGTGGATGGCTGTGAACTGATGAACAGTCGTGTCCATGGCTCGGAAGATGCCCTGGCCGAGCTTGCCTGTGCCAGGCTTGCCGACCGCCCCGCGCCCAAGGTCTTGATTGGCGGACTCGGCATGGGCTATACTACGGCGGCGGCGCTGCACCGGCTCGGCGCCCAGGCCCAGGTGGTGGTGGCAGAACTGGCGCCGGCGGTGGTTGTCTGGAACAGAGGGCCTCTGGCCGCTCTGGCCGGGCATCCCCTGGAAGATGTCCGAGTCGCGGTGCGAGAGATTGATGTCGCCCGCATTTTAAAGACGGAACAGCAGGCCTACGACGCCATTTTGCTTGATGTGGACAACGGCCCCAAGGGCCTGACCCGCACCGGCAACGACTGGCTCTATAGCAAGGCCGGATTGAATGCTGCCCATGCCGCCCTGAAACCATCCGGCATCCTCGCCGTCTGGTCCGCCAGTCCCGCCCCTGCTTTTTCCCAACTATTGCGCCAGACAGGATTTAAGGTGGAAGAGGTCACAGCCCGGGCGCGGGGGCGTAAGGGCGGCAGTCGGCACCTGATCTGGCTGGCCGTACGCGGGATATAGGCAACTCCCCTTACAAATTCCTATTGCCCGCCTCTGCTTCATTCTGTTAATCTCACCCTGAAATTCTCGATGCACTGTATTCTCAACCAGCCAAGAGGGGAATGAGGAATGGATACATTACGGGCCGCAATCATTGACTGCAAGAATTCTGCTGCCGACGATGACGTCTTTATCAAGGAATTGAATCGACTCCTGAATGAGCAGGGACCAATGGTCTGCAAGGTCATCTTCCAGACCCTGACCAGCCTTGACATCC
>JANNQL010000131.1:0-6738 GCA_031400755.1 Pseudomonadota bacterium
GTGACCACCTCCTCCGGCAATCCAAAGGCCGTGGTCACGGTGCCGGGGTTGCCGCGTGAGTCGTAATTGGTATATTTGTCGATCCGGCCATTGGCGTATTCCTCTTCCAGCAGATTGAGGGTGGCGGGATCATATGCGTAGCGGATCGGCTTCCCCACCATGCAGGTCGTGCAGCCGCCAGGGCCACTGATAGCGGTCACCTTGGGATAGTAGGTGTCATACTTGGTTACGGTGTAAGTGCGGGTGACGTTGTAGGCATCAGTGACATTGAGGGTATTGCCGCCAGCATCGATCACGCTGTAATCAATGGTAACGCCCTTGCCGTCCCGGTTGAAGCTGTCATAGGCCCGGTCCTGGGTGTCGTATTTCCAGCTTGAGATCAGGTGGTTTTGTTTATCCCTTTTGGCGGTGAGGTTGTGGGTGTCGCCCGCGGTTTGGTTCTCCGGGCTACCGGGGGCGGCGTATTCGTAATTGAAGCCGGAACCATCGGCATAGGTGACAGAGGTGAGGTTGTTATTGATATCATAGCCATAAGAGACCCAGATACCGTCAGCGACGGCGGCGGTGACCGGGCCGCTGATATGGTCTAAAAGGTTATTGGCGTTATAGGCGAAGGTGAGGCTCCGTCCACTGGCAAGGTCGGTCAGGCTTTGCAGCCGGTTGTTGGCATCATAGGTAAAAGTCTGTTGATTGCCGAAGGTGTCTTCCTGACGGATGAGCCGACCGCTGGTATTAAAGGCATTTTTGCCGCCGTCGTGTTTGAACCAGACGTATTCACTGCTAATCAGTTCAACATGGGTTGTTTCCTTGAATACCCCTTCCCAGCGAGTGGCGCTGACCTCGGCAAAGTACATCCCTTTGCCGCTCTCATCATGAATGAGAATATGGGAGACATTATTCAGCATGACGCCGGGGGTAAGGGTAACGGTAGAGTAGGAACTGGTCCAGTTTGCGCCCAGGATACCGGAATAGGTGGACTGACCGTTGTATGAGCGTTTGAAGGCAAGTTGGTTTTGATGCGGGGTAGGCAGCACGAGATCGGTGACTGTTTCGTATTTATTGCCGTTGACGATATTGACCGGGTTGCCGACCAGCTCAGGCGCACAATCCCCTTTGATGCAGTTGGCGTATGCCGTTGCATGGAGTGCTAAGAGAATCAGAAGTATGGAGGCTGTTTTGTTCATCATCAAGCCCTGTTCATGTCCTTGTTGTATAAGTTGTGAAACGGTGCTGGCCGAAACCTCTTGGCTTAATCTCCGAGTAGTGCCACAAGGGCCTTATGTTAATCGACGGTTGCGGCGTACTTACTAGGGGTGAAGCCAGCTGGTTTTGAGCCTGATTCCCAATCCACTGCGCTCACGGACCTTGGGTGCCCTGATCTCCGCATGGCCGTTTCCCGTCTGGGCCTATCCCAGAACCAAGGCCAGATGAAATGGTGTTATTCACATTGCTCTGATTTTGCAATTTCCAATTGTCAATATCAGCTTGAGAAGGCTCGGAGCCGTCAGGAAAAAAAGGATTTCCATTTTCGGCTGCATTTTTAAAATCTTGCGCTAAATCGGCATGATTATTTGACCAATTATTTAACGCTGTAGTTAAAGCCCCGGCCAAATCGTCAGACGATGGAGGACTAGGCGAAGGATTGTAATTTGAAGGACATGGCGCAGACGTACACTGTATTGCAGTACGTACAAATGTTATAGCATAGGTATACCCGTGATCAATTAACGGCTCACAACCAGTGGCAACGTGAAATTCTGTTTGTGCGGGATTAGTGGAATGACCAAATGTTGTATTAAACGGGAACATTGAATTATAAAAAATATCACAACCATTGGCAGCTATTGTCGCACGCGGATAAGTAATAACAGACGTGACCTTTTTACAAGTTTGGTCACCATCATTTGAAAATATATCATTTACAGCTAGAGTCAAAACAGTATCAGGCTGCTCTGTAACAGATTCAAGGGCAGTTGTGAGAGTTTCAGATGGTGGAGCCCCATTATTTGTCCAAATGCCATTTGCAAGCTGCACCATATCGGTCCCAGGAAGTGTCATTCCTACCTGATTGCCAACAATTACCGGCTTGCTGGTGGCGTCACCCTGAGCTGCCCTGGCAGGATCAGGCGCTGAGACCTCTTCACCAATCACCGCCGGGACATTATAGGTATCATTTTGTGAGTCATAAGTTGGGGTGCCAGAGTGCGACAGACGAACCTGACCAGAGGCCGTACTGATGGCCCCCGACACATTGTTAGGATCAAAGGCCGTGACGCCAAAGGCTTTGCTGGAGATCATCAGGAAGATGCCCAAAAAAATGACGGTCTTATTTATCCTTTCCTGCTTCATGGCGCTATCCTTGCCAACTTGACCATTCATGGTTGTGCCGCCCCGAAAGGAAGCCGTTCTGCCTGCCAGGTCTGCAAGCCTTTGTCGTCGGTCATGATTAGTGGCATGTCAACCTGATCGGTATAATAATACACGGCCTGATGCACTGTTTGTTCGGCATGACAATCCGTACATCCTGCACTGCCGGAGGCAATCGCCGCTATGACTTCCGGGCGAGGGCTGGCGTGGCAGGTATCGCACGAGTCGGGGCCATTGGTGGTGACACTGTGCAGGGCCTCAATGGCTGCCAGGTTGTCCAAAGGCCCGTGACAGGTATCGCAACCACCCACATTGCTGACGCTGTGGTCGGCAAAGGTTCCCGGCGGCTTAAAGCCTTGCGCGGGGATGTGACAGCTTGTGCAGCGCGTGCCGGTATTGTGCAACGTATTCAATCCGTCCGCTGTCCAATATCTGGTGTTTAGATCGGTATGGCAGACTTGGCATATGCCGCTGGGCGGGGTTTGGCTGTTCACAAAGCCAATCTCAGCATGATTTGGATCAAAAAAATGGACTGTGCTGCTCGTGGCGTCAGGCAAGTGGATTGTCGATTTAATGAACTGCCCGTAAGTCAGGCCAAAGGTTTTGTTTTCATCACTTGCGGTAAGGGTGCCCTTGATCGATATGGTCGAAGCATCAGCAGCTTTCACCTGATAGGTGCTTTTCTGCTCCGAGGTGCCAACCACGAAAATCAGCCCCCTGCTGACGGCAGGGCCAGTCTTGCGGGACCAGGTTGCCTGATCGGTCCAGTTTGGTGACACGGCAGAGGTGGTATAGTCAAAGATTGTCTCTCCGTTGGCGTAGATAAAGTTTGCGGCGGGGCCGATGGTCCCGGCCACCAGATAAAGGTCACTTACGTATTGTGGCCGCCAATCAAGCTGGGCTTGAAAATGTGGGTCGTGGCAATCAAGACAGTTTCTCTGCCAAGAGCCAAGAAGGGGGTTGTGCATTTCCTCCATGGTCGCGCTGGAATGCCCGCAACCTGCGGTCATCGGACTGCCGGAATAATGACAATTGGCGCAAATTGAATCTATCTGCGTTTTATAGTAAAGGGACGTGGTGTCCAGCGGTGAGTATTGCCACCAGAAAGAATATGAGTGACACCCTGAGCAGCTTACCCCGCTTGCCTGGTTGTGCGGGGCGTCAACGACGTCAGCGCGGAGCGGGGCTGCACCCAGCAGGGTCGCAATAGTACAAGAAATTAGGAAGAAGAGGGCACGCTTCATGGGGGTATTCCAATTCGCTACAATGTGACACTTTATCAGTCTGTAAGTAATTGTCAGGCGGGGGAATGATTATCGATTGATTATGGCTTGTCAACAAATAAAATACCAGAGTTGTAAGGATTGGACATATTATGGCCTGGTTCCGTTGTTTAGCATGTTTATTGATCACGGCACACCCCGCAGCGTCTGCATTGAATATTGGTCCCGATTTCGCAGGGCCGTGACGTCTTGCCGTGCAAGGCCTGCTGGTATTCATGCCACAGATAAGATCGATCAATGCCATGATCGATAATCTCCCACGGCAACAACTCATCCTGGTCGCGACCGCGCACCGCATAAAAATCAGGGTCGATTCCAGCCTTTTTGTAAACCTGACGCCAGTTGCCACCCTGCTCGCTTAAGGTTAGCAGGACCTCACCCACCCGGCGGTCTCCCCTGGCCAGCATGGCCTGGAAATAGGCATTGTCCGGTTGATCGACAATTAGTTGCAGGTGGTGGTAACCAGCTAAACGCTTGCGCAGGAATTTGATCTTGGTCTTCAGCGCCTCGACCGGGCCAAAACCGGCAAACTGAAACGGGGTCCAGGCCTTTGGCACAAAACAGTTGACGCTTAGGATAATTTTGCATATCCGGCCCCGGGGGCGGCCAATCGCCATGACCACTTCCTGAATCTCGTGGACCAAGGCAACCAACTCTTCCAAATCTTCATCGGTTTCAGTGGGCAAGCCGATCATGAAATAGAGCTTCAGGTTGTAGATGCCGGCCGTGGTCAGATCCGCCGCTGCCTGCAAACAATCATGCTTGGTAAGGCCCTTGTTTATCACCCGTCGCAGGCGCTCGGAGCCACCATCAGGGGCAATGACTGCTGTCTTCAACTCGCTTCTGGAAAGCAGCTCAAGCAAGGGGCCATGGATAACATCGGCCCGTAATGACGAAAAGGAAAGGCTGCAGGATTGCTTTAAGAGGAAATCGCTGATGGTCCGCAGATCTTCGGGCCGGGCCATTTCCATGCCGAGCATCCCGACCCGTCTGGTTTCATCGGGCCGGGCCTCGATCGCCGCCATGATCGCCTCAGGAGTCCAGAGCCGGGGAGGGCGATAGACAAAACCTGCCGCGCAGAACCGGCAACTGCGGCTACAGCCCCGGCCCAGCTCAACCAGGTGGATATTGGCAAATTCCGTCTCTTCCGTCAAGATCTTGGAATGTCCGGCCACGGCCGAGCCTGGATGGATGTTTTTGGTGATGCGGGGCGGGATGCCGGGCTCGGCCTTAAGCGATTTGAGTCGGCCATCAGCGCTGTAACCTGGGTGATAGAGGGACGGCACGTAACAACCAGGCACTGATTGCGCCATTATCCGTAATTGGTCAGCAAGCGCCCCACCACTGACGAATTTGAACAAGTACTCAATCAAGGTTGCCAGCACTGGTTCGATTTCGCCCAAGATGAAGAGGTCCATGAACGGGGCCAGCGGCTCCGGATTGATGAAGGTGGCCACCCCGCCGCCGATAACCAGCGGCGTCCCTGCTTTAACCGGGCCTTGCAGACGCCTTTGCGCGGCCAGTGGGGCGATTCCACCGCGTTGCAGCAGGTCGACCACGGTCAGGAAATCATGTTCAAAGCTGACCGAGAAAAGCAGGACGGGGAAATCCTTCAGCGGCCGGTTCGATTCAACCGAGACCGGCAGAACGCCTTCAGCGTGAAAGATACGTTCGCAGACGATGTCCGGGTGGTGATTAAGGAGTGAAAAAACAAGCTGGAATCCCAAGTTGGACATACCGAGCTGGTATGTATTCGGGAAGATGAGGGCAACAGGCAGTTTGTCCTTCCACTTCTGTTTTAAACTGCCTGTCTCTTTGGCAAAAAGGCTTTTGTTGTCCAACCGGTCTCGGCGGTTTCCGCTCATCAGCCTTGGGTTGGGTTAAGTTTGATAATCTCGCAAAAAATCACCGGATGGCTAAGCAAAAGGGCCGATATACAAGGCGCGGGGTATTTTTGTGAGTGAGGCCATACATCAGGTATGCCGAACGAACAAGAATGACCCGCAACGCAGTAGATCGGACTTTTTGCGACGCCATCAATTTTCATTACGGCGAATAAAGGTCGGTCTGTCCAGTTCATCCTCATCCAGAAAATGGGTCCGCAGGGCGCTCGGGGACGGACGTTTCTTCATGCCAAGGTGGGGGCCAGAGCCATAATCGGCCCCACGCTCCGCGACCGGCTCCTGCTGCCGCCTTGCTGGCGGTTGGGAAGGAGGGGCGTTGTGGGCCATCTCCTGCGCCATCTCTTTTTTGCCGACCAGTGACCTGACGTTACTGGGCAAGGAGGTGATTTCTTCCTCCTCCTTGATGCCGGTGGCAATTACCGTTACCCGCATGGTCTCGCCCAGGGTTTCGTCAAAGATAACGCCCAGGATAATCGTGGCCTCGTCATGGACCTCCTGGTAAATCCTGGTGGTGGCCTCAGTCACCTCGGCCATGGTCAGTGACGCTTCGCTGGCTGAGATATTGACCAGGACGCCCTTGGCGCCACTGATATTGATGTCCTGCAACAGGGGGCTGGCGACGGCCATATTAACGGCCTCTACCGCCCGGTTTTCGCCAAAGCACTCACCGGCGCCCATCAGGGCAGGTCCCATCTCGTTCATGATGGCGCGGACATCGGCGAAATCAGGATTGATATAGCCCCGCATATTGATCAGGTCAGAGATGCCTTTGACTGCTTGCACCAGGACGTCATCGGCCATCTTCATGCCATTGATAAAGGTCGTGCCTTTATTGCTCATGGCGATCAGCCGGTCGTTGGGGATGGTGATGATGGTGTCGACATGCTCCTTGAGCTTGAGCCAGCCGAGTTCGGCGTTTTTCATCCGGGACCGCCCTTCGAAGACAAAGGGCTTGGTGACGACGCCGACCGTAAGCGCCCCGAGTTCACGGGCGACCCTGGCCACCACCGGGGCGGCGCCGGTGCCGGTGCCGCCGCCCATGCCGGCAGTGACAAAGACCATGTCCGAACCAGCCAGGGCCTCGCGAATCTCCTGGATGCTTTCTTCTGCTGACTCCCGGCCCAATTCGGGATTGGCGCCAGCACCCAGACCCTTGGTCCTTTTGGGCCCCAACTGGATGCGGA